>NZ_BAFY01000020.1 GCF_000308555.1 Nocardia cyriacigeorgica NBRC 100375
CCCCTCGTCGCCGTCAGCGGCACCGCCCGCTACGCGGCCACAGCTGACGCGTCGCCTCGCGAGAACCGGGTGCGAACTGTTCCGGGCCGCCGTTGAAGCGGTCCGCCTCGGTTCGGCGGTCGCCGCCATTCCGGTGCGGATGGCGCGCACCATGGCCGGCGGTGTCAGCGCGTTTCGCGCCCAACGTGCGCTGGGGGAGTTGACCGAGGCCGGGAAGTTGCCCGCGGCGGGCGGCGGTTTCGCCGCGAGTGTGTTGAACGGCCCTGGCGAAGTCGGCGGCCATCGGGTCCGGATGATCGTGTGCCCGGCGGCGAAGTTGCGGACGTCGGGGTTCAGCGTGACGGTGCTGGTGTCGACTGCCGTGTCGATCGCGCTGCAGCGGTATCTGGCGCGACGGGGTGCGCTGCCGGACCGGCTGGGTGCGCAAATACCGATGGCGCTGCCCGCACCGGACCGCGCGGCTACCGTCGTCGGCAGATTCATGCGGCGGGCCCAGACGCCGCGCAACAACTACCGCAGCCTCGGCGTCGACCTGTGCGCCGACGAGCCGGACCCGACTCGACGCGCCGAGCGGGTCGCCGCCGATCTGGCCGCACGCCGCCGCCGCGCGGTCCACCCGCTGCTGTCGGTGCAGGACCGCGTCACCGCCTCGTTACCGGCCCCGATCCTGCGCCGCGACGTCGACCGCTACCCGATCGACACCGTCCCCGAAGCGCTCGCCGGCCACACCGTCATCTCCAGCGTCTACCGCGGCCCGGCCGACCTGACATTCGGCGGTGCACCCGTCCTGTTCACCGCGGGATTCCCCGCCCTCGGCGCCGTCATGCACCTCACGCACGGTGTCCACGGTCTCGGCGACACCGTCACGATCTCGGTGCACGCCGACCCCGAAACGATCCCTGACCTCGATCGCTATGCCGATCTGCTGTGCTCGGCCCTGGACGAGGTGAGTGTTGTCGGCCACGATCGCGGCCCAGCCATCGGCTGATCAGGTCTTGCGCACCGCAAGCTGATCGAAGACCCGGCGGTAGTAGGTGGTGAAGAACCGGCGGCCCATCAGCCGCATGACCAGCACGCCGATCCGCGCCGAATTGCTGATCGCGGTGTTGTCCCAGATGCCGTGCACGGTGCTGCCGCCGCCGGCGGTCGGCCGGACGATCACCGTGTGGTAGCTGCCGGCGGCGAGGTCATCGCCGCCGGTCACCGTCATCGTCACCGTGCCGGGCTCCGACCAGTCGTAGTGCCAGGTGGCGCTGATCGGCGGGAAGTCCTGACCCTCGCGGACGTCGGCGCTCGTCTCGCCGACGGCGTAGACCTCGTACGACTTGGCCGACAAGGCGGGCCAGCGGTCCGGGCGCTGGGGCGAGAAGTCGGTCAGTAGTTCGACCACCTGGTCTGGTGTCGCCGCGGTCGCGACGTCGAACTCGAATCGGGTACGCATGGCTGCCACTACTCCTTTGTGTCTTCGAGCAGCGCCTTCGGATTCGCGAAGTTCGAGGCGAAGTCTTTGCGCAGGCCGCGTGTCACCAGTGGGTCCGCGAGTGCGAACAGTCGGGCGCGAACTTCCTATCGAGATCTTCGCACCATCCGTGTGACGGTGGTCACTGTTCGGCCGGGCCGTCACATTCGGCTGTCCGTCCTCGTCTCCAGAGAGAGACCCAAAAACGGCTGATCATCACCGCAGGCGCTCGCCCGGTGACGCGACGGAACGGAGTACGGCGATGCCCACCGACATCTTGCTCACCGGCGGTACGGGGACTCTCGGGCGTCAGGTGACGCCGCTACTGCGCGAAACCGGCGTCCCGTTCCGGGTGCTCAGCCGCCGCGCCCCCGGTACCCGCGACGGCATCGAATACGTCACCGGCGATCTGTCGACGAACGAGGGCGTCGACGCCGCGGTGTCCGGCGCCGACACCATCCTGCATCTGGCCGGTGACGCCAAGACCGACGCCGACACCACCCGAACCCTGATGGAAGCGGCGGCCCGCGCGGGAGTGAGCCACGTCGTCTACATCTCGGTCACCGCGCCGGATTCGCTGCCGGTGCGGTACTACCGGCAGAAGGCGGCCGCCGAGCGGATCGTGGTGCAGTCGGGCGTCCCGTGGACGACGTTGCGGGCCGCGCAGTTCCACGACCTGCTGTTCGGCGTCGTTCGCGCGATGGTGAAATCCCCGGTGGTTCCCGCGCCCGGCGGGTTGCGGGCCCAGCCGGTGGAGACGGCCGAGGTGGCGCAGCGCCTGGTCGAACTCACTCTCGGTGCGCCCGCGGGACTGGTGCGCGATCTGGTCGGTCCCGAGGTGCTCGAGCTGTCCGAACTCACCCGTCAATATCTGCGGGCCACCGGCAAACGTCGGCTGCTGCTGCCGATTCGACTACCGGGGGCGATGGGCCGCGCCTACCGGTCGGGCGACAATCTCGTCTTCGGCTGCGACGTGGGCAAGCGCACCTGGGCCGATTTCCTGGCCGAACACACCGGCCCGGCCGCGCACGCCGGATGAGACGGCTCGCTCAGCGGGCGGTGGCTTCGACGGCGCCCGGCCCGACGCTGGCGCCCTCGAAGAACTGGGTTTCGCTCATGCCGAGGCGCGAGGTGACCAGCTCCAGGGCCAGCCGCACGACCGACGTCTCATCGGGCGCCACTACCTGCGACTGTTCCAGCCGGGACGAACCGCGTTCGACACGGATCCGGCAACGCCAGCCGCGCCCGGTGGAGTACGGCTCGGGGCGCCCGATCATCACGCGCACCGCGGCGCCGTCGACGGTGAACTGCTTGGTGGCCAGCAAATCGCCGGCGGAGGTGTCGGCCGCGATCATGCCGCCACGTCCGGCGCGGGCGCGGTGGCAGCTATTGGTGGTGTTCCCCATCGAAATCTCCCGGTCCCATGCGAACGGCCTGGGAGTCGTGCTGCTCCCGTCGGGCATGACCGTATCGGTTGACGACGAATTCAGCAACACATCAGCAAACGAATTCACCCGGGTGTCATCCGGTGGACTTGTGCCGGATGTAGTCCGAGTAACGGCGTCGTGCGTGGAGACTGGATAGATGGGCGTGCCAACGGCGAACGCTCCGGTCTCGCAACAGCAGCGACCGGCGCGCCGACTGTTTCGTAGCGGGGTCTGGTGCGGGTACCTGGCGGCCCTGGCCGTCGTCAGCATTGTCTTCGGTATACCCACCGATCGCATCTATCAGGCCGCGTGGATCATGGTCGGCATCGCGGCCTTCAATCCGTATCGGCCGTGGCGCGAGCACGTGCGGATCCTGATCGACTGGGTGCCGTTGATCGCGGCGCTGGTGGTGTACGACCACACCCGCGGCATCGCCGACAAACTCGGCATGCCGGTGCGGGTGGAGGAATTGGTCTCGGCGGAGAGTTGGCTGTTCGGCGGCACGATTCCCACGGTGTGGCTGCAGCAGCAGCTGATGACCGGCGACCAGCGGCCGTGGTGGTCGATTCTCACCGGCATCGTCTACACCAGCCATTTCGTCGTCCCGTGGCTGGTGGCGGCCATCTTCTATGTGCAGTCGCGCGGCCGCTGGTCGAAGTACATGCGCCGGATCGTGCTGCTGTCGTACCTGGGCCTGCTCACCTACATCCTGGTGCCCGCCGCGCCGCCCTGGTACGCCTCCCGGGAGGGCGTGATCCCCGAGGACGTGGGCCGGGTCAGCGGCTTCGGGTTCGGCATGGTCTCCTTCGACACGAGTGCCGATTGGCTGGAGGCGCAAGGCAATCTGGTCGCCGCCCTGCCTTCGCTGCACGCCGCATTCTCGCTGATGGTGACGGTGGCGCTGTGGCCGTACGCACCGAAGTGGTTCCGGGTGATCCTGGCGCTGTACCCGCCGGCGATGGCGTTCACCTTGATCTACGGCGGCGAGCACTACACCGTGGATGTGCTGCTGGGCTGGGCCTATGTCGGGGTGACGATCCTGCTCGCGCGGGCATGGGAGAAGCGGAGGCCGCCGCCTCCCGATGAACCGCGTGAGCCGCCGGTGGCCGACACGGAGTCGACTACCGACGGCGCTCGAGACGGGGTGAACCGGCCGCCTACTTCGCGCGCGGGGTGAACGGCTGATTGATCGTGGTGAAGTACTGGATCAGCGCCGCGATGGCGACGGGCGCGGTCACCAGCAGCTGGCCGGCGATGGTGCCGAGGGCGCCCATGGCGATGATGCCGCCGAGGCAGCCGACGGCCGCGGCCGGAATGAACGGTCCGAACATGCCGACGATCGTCGCCGCGGCCACCGTGGCGCCCGCGATACCGCCGAGGACGCAGCCGACGGCCGCGCCGCCGAGACCGCCGACCATCGTGCCGATCGAGGCGCCGGTGGCAATGGTGTCCTTCAGCCTGGTGAAGGCCGCGACCTCGCGGTCGTAGGGGGTGGCCCATCGGGCCTGGTCCTCGAAGGGCAGGGCAACCGGCCGGTAAACGGCGTGCTCGAGATCGAAGCGGGGGGTGAGGGTGGCGGTCAGGCCGTTGATCTCGGCGGCGATCGGGAAGACGAAATCGTCGACCCGGAACTCGAGCGGGGTGCCCGCGAGGACGGTGCCGTCGCCGGCCTTGATCGCGAAGATTCCGCCGTCGGTGCTGAGCGAGCCCGAATCGACGCTGATGACGGTGTTGGACGGGGTGGTGGTCGCGGTGAAGTTGACCGCTGCGGGAGTGTGCGGGTCCGCACCGGCAGGCCCGACCGTGAGGACGGTGGCCGCGATGGCCAGGGTGGACACGGCAGCGATCTTGCGCAAGAACATCGGACGAAACCTCCAGGGCGGCTGCTGATTCGAAGACGCCGGTAACCTCGCAGGCGCGGCTGAAGCCAGTCTGAAGCAACCTGAACGCGTCTTCAGCAAACGTGTTCCCGGCAGTGGAAACCGACCGAATACCTGTTCGAAGGACATTCCGGCGGCCGATATTCGCGAGTAAACTGCGAGACCGGTGTTCGACGCGCGTGTTCATGCAGTGGGGGGTAGGTACTAGCAGGGGATTCGGTTATGGATACCCACACCGACGAGATCGCGGACGGCATCTATCGCATCTCGACATTCATTCCTGAGGTCGGGCCCGCGGGGTTCACCTTCAATCAATTCTTGGTCGACGCCGAGGAACCATTGCTGTTCCACTGCGGCATGCGGGCACTGTTCCCGCTGGTATCGGCGCAGATCGAGCGGATACGGCCGGTCGAGCAGCTGCGCTGGATCACCTTCGGCCACGTCGAGGCCGACGAATGCGGCGCCATGAATCTGTTCCTCGCGGCCGCACCGAACGCCCAGGTCGCCCACGGTGTGATGGGTTGCGAGGTCTCCATCGACGATATAGCCGACCGACCGCCGCGCCGGATGGCCGACGGCGAGGTGCTCGATATCGGCGGCCGCCTGATCCAGCATTTCGACACCCCGCACGCCCCGCACAATTGGGAGGCGCGAGTGCTCTACGAGCAGACCACCGGGGTGCTGTTCTGCGGCGATCTGATGACCCAGCTCGGCAAAGGCCCGGCCCTGACCTCTGCCGACCTGGTGGAGCCCGCCGCGGTGGCCGAAGACCTCTTCCACTCGACCTCGCTCGGCCCGGCCGTCCCCGCTGCGCTGTACAAGCTCGCGGAGCTTCAGCCGACCACTCTGGCGATCATGCACGGCTCCAGCTTCGTCGGTGACGGAGCGACGGCCATGCGCGCGCTGGCCGGGGAGTACGAGCGGCGGCTGGCCGCCTGACAAGGCAGCCATGTCAGCAGGTGTCGAACTCCGCGTCTACGCCGAGCTGAACGACTTCCTGCCGCCGCAGGCGCGGTACCGGATGCTGTGGCGCCCGGTGCGCTCGCATCAGACGGTCAAGGATGTGGTGGAAGCGGCGGGCGTGCCGCATACCGAGATCGATCTGCTGCTGGTCAACGGCGAATCGGTCGATTTCGGTCACCGCCCGCGTCCGGGTGACCGGCTCGCGGTGTATCCGATGTTCGAGACCCTCGATATCGGATCGCTGACCCGGGTGCGGCCCCGGCCGTTGCGGGAGCCGCGGTTCCTCGTCGACGTCAACCTCGGCGGCCTGGCCCGGCTCATGCGGCTGATGGGGCTCGACATCCGCTGCGAATTCCACGCCGACGACGCCGAGCTCGCCCAGATCTCGGCCGCCGAACACCGCATCCTGCTCACCCGCGACCGCGGACTGCTCGCGCGGCGCATCGTCACCCACGGGGTGTTCGTGCGCGCGGACCGGCCGGTGGACCAGATCGTGGAGGTATCACCCGGCTCGATCTCGCCGACCGGCTCGCCCCGCTCACCCGCTGCGTGCGTTGCGGCGGCCTGCTGGCCGAGGTCGACAAGAGCCAGGTGGCCGATCGGCTGCAACCGCTGACCCTGCGCTATTACGACACCTTCCGGCAGTGTCGCGGCTGCGGGCGCGTCTACTGGGCAGGTGCTCATCAGCGTCGGCTCGATGACCTGATCGCCCGAATCCTCGCCGGCGTGGAGGCGCGCACGCGGGCCGCGTCCCGTCACGACACCTAGCGTTCGGCGAACGGCACCGGAAGCTTGCCGAAGCGCAGCGAGTTGGCCAGCTCCCCGGCCGATTCGGCGGTGAAGTTTCCGGCGATCTGGGTCTGGCCGGCCGACGTCGGCGAGACGACCATCGGCGCGCTGACCACCACGGTGTCGACCACGAAAGCGATGCGCCGGTTCACGTTCTCGGTGGTGAGGGCCTCGAACCGATCGGCGGCTTCGGCGGTGAACGTCACGTCGACCACATGGCGGTTCGACTGTGGATCGAGGTGGGCGCGCGCATCGGAGATCGCCCGATTGTCGAGCACCGAGGGGCCGAGTAGCAGCACTTCGGAGCCGTCGGCGGCACAGGTGACCAGCGGCAGCGCCGGATCGTCGGCCCCGCGCAGCGGATCGGTTGCGGCGCAGTCGAGTTCGGCGATCGCCTGTTGCTGCACCGCGGGATCGCTGCTCTGCCTGGAAATTTTGGCCGCAGTCGCGTCGGGTGCGGCCGGGCCCGAGCCCGTCGGGGGCACCGCGGTGAGAACCGGGCGGACGGCCAGCTCGCCGGTCTGCGCGAGCCTGCGAGCGGCGGAGCCATCGTCGTCGGGGACGGTGATCACCAGCGTGTCGTCTTTGATCGTGACGGTCGTGCCGGCCAACCCCATACCCTCGGCGCGCCACTGAATGATCTGCTTGGCCGCGCTCATCGTTTCCGGTGTCGGCGGTGTGCCGTCGGCGGTGCGTGCGGTGAGGACCACGGGGATGCCCGGCGGCGCTTGCGTCGTCGATGCGGGCGTCGTGGTCGGCTCGGGTAAGGCCTGACCGGCGGTGTCGCATCCGGTGACCAGGGCCACGCCGCAGATCAGCGTTACCGCGGCCCGCATCCGTCCGGACCGCACCCATTTGCTGCTCATCGGAACCCCCCGATCTCGGCTGTGTCCGTCCGAGGGTAATCGACGGGCCCGACAGCGCCCACCACAAACGAAAACCGGCCCGGTTGCTCATCGCATCCGGGCCGGTTCTCTCGGCGGAGGATAGGGGATTTGAACCCCTGAGGGCGTTAACCCAACCCGCGTTCCAGGCGAGCGCCATAGGCCACTAGGCGAATCCTCCGTGGTGCAGTATACCGGCTGGACCCTGGGCGATGCCAAACGGGCCGGTCGCGGCGCTCATCCGCCCCTGGTGCGCGGTGTGGCGCCGGTTATTTGCGCAGGGCGTCGAGCACCTTCTTGACCTGCGCGCGGGCCGCGGCGTCGATGCCGTCACGGTCGAAGCTGCTCATGGACGAGACGCTGATCTCGACCTTGACCGAGATATTGCTGTCGTTGACGGCGACGACGTGGTCGAGCGTGCTCGGGATGTAGTTGTAGGTGTGTTCCTGGGTGGCGTAGTAGCCGCGCTCGCCGATATCGCTCACCGTGCCGTGGTCGTAGCCGGTGCCGGTGGTTCCGGTGTCGAACTGCTTCCACATGTCGAAGCGGGGTTCGTCCTGGTACTTGGTGTCGAAGGCGACCTCGAGCGACAGCGACGCGTCGCCGCCGTCCTCGCCGGGGTTGGTGTTCTTGGCCCGGCAGCTCAGATCGCCGCCGCCGATGCGATCCATCGGCCCGTCCTCTTTGTGGGTGGTCTCCTCGCGGTTGACCGCCCACTGTTCGAGAACGCTGAGGTCGACCAGCTCGCAGGCGTTGCCCTCCTTGAAGGCGTAATCGCCTTCCCATGGCTCGTCGCCGCCGGAATCGGAGACGCTGGAGGCGATGGCGATCACACCGCCGATGACCACGAGCAGCACCACCGCGGCGATCGAACCGCCGATGATCCACGGCGCCTTGTTGCTCGGCCGCGGTGGCGGCGGCATGAAGCCTGCCGGCGGGACCGGCTGGCCGGGCGCCCACTGCTGTTGCGGGCCCGGCGGGTAGGGGTTGGCGCCGCTGGGATAGGGATTGGCCCCCGGATACGGCGTGGCCCCACTGGCGTAGGGGTTGGCGCCGCTGCCGTACGGGTCGCCGGGCGGGTTGAGATCCGAGCGCAGGATGGTCGGGTCGGCCACCGGCTGGTTCAGGTCGGATCGCAGGATGGTCGGATCCGCCCTGGACGGGTCGGCCCCTTGACCGGTGTTCGGTGTCTCCCACCACTGCGGTTCCGGGCCGCCGCTGCCGGGCGGATTCTGGTTGGTCATCTGTCGATCCCCTCGTGCCTGAGGGCAAAGCCCCTCCGGTATTCCCAAGGATCGTAGCCAGCGATCTTGTCGCGCGCCGCCCCCTGTCTGCACGGCAGGCGAGGGACCGCTACACTGGCCGACGGATCCCGCGCGGCGCGCATCCTGTGAACTCCCCCAGGGCCGGAAGGCAGCAAGGGTCAACGGGCTCTGCCGGGTGCGCGGGGTCCCCTTTTTTATTGCCCCCAATTCGCAGCAATCGCCGGGTAACGTTGACCGGGGTGTGCCGAGTGATCGGCCCCCGTTCCCCTTACCCCACGCTGCTTGGAAAGGCTGCCAAGGATGCCCCGGCAAACGCAGATCGGTTTGATGAGCCATGAGGAGCTCGTGTCCGAACACGAGACCCAGACCGCGAATTACGCGACGCTCAAGACCGAAAAGCTCACGCTGGACCTGACCAGGGGTAAACCCTCGCCGGAACAACTCGACCTGTCCGCCGCCCTGCTCGCGCTGCCCGGCGACGGCGATTTCCGCGACGGCACCGGCACCGACTGCCGCAACTACGGCGGCCTGCACGGCCTGCCCGAACTGCGCGCCATCTTCGGCGAGCTGCTCGGCATCCCGGTCTCGAACCTGCTCGCGGGCAACAACGCCAGCCTCGAGCTGATGCACGACGTCATCACCTTCGCCACTCTCTACGGCACCCCGGATTCACCGCGCCGCTGGGCCGACGAGCCGACGGTGAAGTTCCTGTGCCCCAGCCCCGGCTACGACCGGCACTTCGCGATCACCGAGGCGCTCGGCTTCGAGATGATCCCGATCCCGATGCGCCACAACGGCCCCGACACCCAGGCCGTCGCCGCGCTGCTGGCCGAGGACCCGCAGATCAAGGGCCTGTGGGCGGTGCCGAACTACTCCAACCCCACCGGCGTCGTCTTCTCCGAAGACGTGGTGCGCGAACTGGTTTCGATGCCCGCCGCCGCCCCCGACTACCGGTTGTTCTGGGACAACGCCTACGCGGTGCACCCGCTCACCGACACCGCCGCCCCGGTGCTCGACGTGCTCGGCATGGCCGAGGCCGCGGGTAACCCGAACCGCCCCTTGGTGTTCGCCTCGACCTCCAAGATCACCTTCGCCGGCGCGGGAGTGAGCTTCATCGGCGCGTCCACCGCCAACCTGGACTGGTACCTGAGCCACGCGGGCAAGAAGAGCATCGGCCCGGACAAGATCAACCAGCTGCGTCACCTGCGCTTCTTCACCGACGCCGCCGGGGTGCGCGCGCATATGCAGAAGCATCGGGCGCTGCTCGAGCCGAAGTTCGCGCTGGTGCTGAAGATTCTCGAGGACCGGCTGGGCCCGTCGAAGGTCGCGTCCTGGACCGAACCCAAGGGCGGCTATTTCATCAGCCTCGACGTCATGGAGGGCACCGCAGCCAGGGTGATCAGCCTGGCCAAGGACGCCGGAATCGCGCTGACGGCCGCCGGTTCGGCCTTCCCGTACCGGAAAGACCCGGAAGACAAGAACATTCGGATCGCGCCGAGCTTCCCGTCGCTGGACGAGTTGGCCAAGGCGATGGACGGCCTTGCCACCTGCGTGCTGCTGGCGGCGACCGAGAAGATGCTGGGGAAGTAAGCCGGATCCGGCACCGCTCCGAGGAGGCAGGGGAGGCCGGACGCGCGCCGATCCTGGCTGGGGGTGGCTCGACGTAATGAACCCGCGGCGCCTACCTCGCGCCGCGGGTTTCGTCGTCTCGATGGGCCGGATCAGGCGGGCTTGTGCGCGAGCACCGCGAACATCGTCACCGACAGGTGGATATCGCCGCTCGCCGCACCGGCGGCCAGATCGGCCAGCAGCTGGTCGCGCTCGGCCTCGGTGATCGAACCACGCGCCACCGCCATCGCCGAGATCCGCGAGACGAGCGCGCCGGCACCGGCCGAACGCTGCTGGACCAGGGCGTGCGAGCCGATATCGTCGACGATCAGCCCGGCCTTGGTGAGCTGGCCTGGCAGGTGGCGGCCGGAGAACGGATTGGTGGTCGCGGAGATGAGGGTGTCGACCACCCCGCGCACCACCCGGTGATCGCCGGGATGCACGATCGCGGTGCCCCAATCTGCGTCCACCACCACGACCCGTCCGCCGGGTTTCACCACGCGCGCGATCTCGCGGGCGGCGCGGTCGGGGGCGGTGAGGTGCTGGAAGACGCGCTCACAGAGGACCGCGTCGAAGGTGTCGGCGCCGAACGGGATGCCGTAGGCGTCGCCGGAATGGAATTTCGCCCGCGAGCCGAGCTGGGCGGCGTTGCGCTCGGCCGCGGCCAGCAGATGCGGGTCGGGCTCGACACCGAGGGCAGTGCCGGTCGGGCCGACGGCCTCGGCGAAGGTGATGACCTCCGAGCCGGTGCCGGAGCCGATGTCGACGGCGGTCTCACCGGGACGCAACGCGAGCGCTTGATGCGCCCAGTCGCGCAAACGCGACAATCCGGGCAGCGCGGCCTCCAGGTCGCGCACATCGATCAGTTGTTCCTGGCCCGCCGAGTCGAAGCGGTCGGGACGTAACCCGAAGCTGTTCATTGGTGCATCCATCGTGGGTGTTGCGGATGTGGGTATCGCCGTTTGTGGCATGTGCCGAGCCTACGTGTGCGGGTCGGCACTCGCGACGCAGGTCTGTGACTGCTGTCACTACCGCCGGGTAACCTGGCGGCGGAGTTTGCGCAGGTCCGGCTACCGCAGGCCCAGATGCACGATCGGAAACGGGCGGCCCTCCGAGTCGGTCGCCGAGCGCCCGAGCCGGGCGAATCCGTGGTGCTCGTAGAAGCCGAGTGCCCGCGGATTCTGCTCGTTCACATCCACCAGCAGCCGCGGGTTGTCCGCCACGGCGGCGGCGAGCAGGGCCGACCCGGCCCCTGTGCCGTGCTGGGCCGGGTCGACGAACAGCATCTCGAGTTTGCCCTCGGCCACGCCGGAGAAACCGATGGAAACGCCGTCGCGCTCGGCGACCGAGAGCCGCACCTGCGGCAGATAAGCCGGCATGCGTGACTCGTAGAAATCGATGTCGTCGGGCGAGAGGAAGTCGTGGGTCGCGGTGACCGCCGCGCGCCAGATGCGGATCAACGCAGGCCATTCATCCCGTCCGGTGCAGGCGCGCACCACCACTTCGGCCTCGTCCATGCCGGAGACGCTACGAAACACCGCGTCCGGTTTCCACTCCTTTCCGCGCGCAGGCCGCGACCGGGTTCGTGCATGGGACGCGGCCGGGGTGGGATGATCGGGGAACATCCGGACCGCTAGGAGGAGCGCAGCATGGCCAAGTTGACTCTCGCGCAGGAACCGGAGGCCGACGAGCTGCTGTCGGAGAGCTCGCTGGCCCTGGTCATCGGCATGTTGCTGGACCAGCAGTATCCGCTCGAGCACGCCTTCCGTGGCCCGAAGAAGATCGCCGACCGGATGGGCGGGCTCGATATCCACCGGATCGCCGAGGCCGACACCGCCGAGTTCGAAGAACTGTGCGCGACCCCGCCGGCCATCCACCGCTACGGCCGCTCGATGGCCCGGCGCACCCAGGACCTCGCGCGCTACCTCATCGAGCACTACAACGGCGACGTCGAGGCCATCTGGACGCAGGGCGACCCGGACGGGAAAGAGGTACTTCGCCGCCTCAAGGACCTGCCCGGCTACGGCGATCAGAAGGCCCGAATCTTCCTCGCCCTGCTCGGCAAACAACTCGGCGTGCGACCCGCGGGTTGGGAGGAGGCGGCCGGCGCCTATGCCGAACCCGGCTCGCGCCGCTCCGCCGCCGACATCGTCGACGCCGAATCCCTGCAAGAAGTCCGAGCCTTCAAGAAGCAGATGAAGGCAGCCGCGAAGAAAAGCTGAGCACGCCGTCGAGAACTACCTGAGCGGAGCTGCTCTCGACGGATGCCTCGCTCTTGTGGCTCTCGGCGATGAATCGGCGGGGGCGGGCTCGTCTGTATCGATAGAGGACGAGACCGAGGAGGTTGATCATGCGTTCGCTGGTGATCACGGAGAACATCACGCTGGACGGGTCCATCGAGATGCTGGGGGATTGGTTCGATCCGCAGGAGTCCGGCGAGGCGGATGGCTCCGATCTGCTGGCGGAGCTGCACCGGCAGAACAGCCGGATGGGGGCATTGTTGCTCGGTCGGCAGACGTTCGAGGATTTCCGCGGCTACTGGCCGCTCCAGACCGACGACACCACCGGCATCACGGCCTCGCTGAACGCGGCCGACAAGTACGTGGTGTCGTCCACGATGACCGACCCGCAATGGCAGAACTCCACGATTCTGTCCGGCGACCCGGTGACCGAGGTGCGCGCACTCAAGCAGCGGTCCGGCAACGAGATCGTGCTCACCGGCAGTATCACGCTGTGCCACAGCCTGATCGACGCGGGTCTTGTGGACGAGTACCGGTTGTTCTTCTACCCGACCGTGCAGGGCGGCGGGCGCAGGCTCTTTCCCGATGGCTATCGGATTCCTAAGCTGAAATTGCTGGACACCAAGAGTTTTCGCAACGGGGTGTCCTACTCGTCGTACGCGCCCGCCTAGGAACGTGTGGATGAACACCGCTGCGAGCCGGTCCGAGTCGGGCGGCTCGCAGCGGTGAACTGCTCGACTCATTGGAATCTCGCCGCATTTTAATCTCGGCCCCGGACGCAATTCCGCCGATGCTGTTCCTCGGAAGTTTCAGTGAGATGAGGGATAGCGTTTCATGAAGATGAGGAAGCTGGCCGTTATCGCGGCATTGGTGACCGTCGCGACCGGCGTGGCTGCCGGAACATCGGGTGCGGCGCCGGAAAAAGACACCGGCGCCGTCGGTTTCACCGCACAGGCGACGGAAACACAGTCGATCATCACCACGGATGCCGGATCGCTGGTGGTAGAAGACGACACATTCAAGGTCAAGGCCGCGGACGGAACCGTGCTCGCCGGAACACCGCTGCGTTTCCGGGTCGATGAATTCGAATTCCCGATCGCCGCGCAGATTTCGGACCGCACCGCGACGTTGACGCCGCAATTCGATCTCGCGCACGCGGTCTACAAGCTGGTTGCGTTGCCATTCGAGGACAAAGCGCCCTTCAAGTCCGAATACGATCGGGAAAAGGACGCCTGGACCCGGCTGACGAGCACCATCGCGATGGGAGCCACGGTCGGCACGCTGGTCGGCGGGCTCGGCGGCGCGGCCGTCGGCTGCGTGCTCGGCGGCATCGCGGGCGCAACGGTCGCCTCGGCCACCATCATCGGCCTGTTCGGTCCGTTCATTCCGGCGGCCGCGGTGGGCTGCGTCGGCGGGATTCTCGCCGTCGGCGCGCTCGGCACGGTGGCCGGGCAATTGCTGGTGACCGCACCTGTGGCGATCGGGGCCGCGATTCAGTACTTCTCGACGATCAACCAGCCGTTCCCGGCGCCGGCACCCGCGAAGTAGGTCTCGTGGTCGTCGGCCGATCCCGTCCGGTCCGCGGCTGATCCCTGGCGATCCGAACCCCGCCGAGCAATGCTCGGTGGGGATTTCGGCGTGTTGTCCTCTAGACCGCTGCCCGCTGTCTGGCCTACGTACTGCCACAGGTCTTCATGATTCGTCAGGCAACGCTTTCACCTGCGGAAACAGTTGTGTCCGGGCGCACATCGGCGTGCCGGGGCTTGGTGCGTCGCGCGAATCGGTGTTACCTTCGATCGCATGTTCACCGGCCGCATCACCGCTCAGCGCGTCACCTATGTGACCGCTGGCCTCGGTCTGCGGCTCCCGCTCACGTGGGAACTGTGTTGTCCCTGCTGCCGCGGCTGAGCGAGTTCTCCGGGATCTCCCGCTCGCGCGTTGCCGCCTCGCCACACGTGTAGGCACGTCCCGTTCTCGGGACTTCAGCAAGGAATCCACAGATGTCCCTTCCTACCCTGGAACGTCCCGTTTCTCGGTCCACCGCCCGTGTCCGCAACACCCGTCCGGTCGTCGTCGCGCCGGAGCTACGGATCTCCGACAATCCGGCCGCCGCGGTGCTGCGGGCCGCAACCGGCGGCCCGATCTCTCGCGACAATGCCGCTCGCACAACAGGTTTGAGTATCGCGACGGTCAACCGTCAGGTATCGGCGCTGCTGACGGCCGGTCTGCTGCGCGAACGTCCCGACCTCACTGCCTCCGGTGCGGTCGGCCGTCCCCGCGTGCCGTTCGAGATCGACCACGACTCGTACCTGACGATCAGCGTGCACATCGGCGCTGCTGCCACCAAGATCGTCGCCGCCGACCTGCGCGGACGCATCCTCGGCGGCCTGGCCATCGCCACCCCGCAGACCGGCCAGGAATTCGCCGTCACCACCGTCGCCCGCAGCGCCCGCGCCTTCCTACAGCGCTGGCATCGACGTAAACCGCTGTGGGCCGGGGTCGCGATCGGCGGCCGCGTCGACCCGCAGGCCGGTGTGGTCGACCATCCCAAGCTCGGCTGGCGGGCCGCCCCGCTGGGTGCGGTGCTCGCCGAGGTGCTCGAACTGCCGGTGTCGGTGGCGCCGCACGTCGAGGCCATGGCCGCGTCGGAACTGCTGCTACCCACCGGTGACCGGGACGTCACCGGACTCGCCAAAGGCAGCAGCCTCTACTTCTACGTCCGCGAAACCGCCGGTGTCGCCGTCACTTTGGACGGCCGCGTGCACACGCCCAGCAACGGCCCCGGCTCCATCGCGCACCTACCCACCGGCTCCGACGTCGAATGCACCTGCGGCCGCAAGGGCTGCTTCGAGGTGACCGTCGGCGACCGTGCCCTGCACGCCCGCGCCGTCGGCCGCGGCATCATCCCCGCCCACAACGGCACCGCAGGCACCACCATCGCCGACCTCTACCGCGCCGCCGCCGACGGTTCCCAGCCGGCCCGCGACCTCCTGGCCGAACGCGCGACAACGCTGGGCCAGACCGTCGCCCTCATCCGCGACCTCCTCAACCCCGACCGAGTAGTCCTGGGCGGCCAAGCCTTCACCACCTACCGCCCCGCCCTATCCCACGTCTCCCGAGCCTTCAACCACTCGACAGCCCTCCCCCCACCGACATCCGCATAACCGGCTTCGCCCCCAAAGTCCAAGAATTCGCCGCGGTCGTAACCTCCCTGAGCCCCCTCTACGCCGACCCCCTGACAGCCCTCCGCC
The DNA here is from genome assembly GCF_000308555.1 of Nocardia cyriacigeorgica NBRC 100375. GTDB lineage: Bacteria > Actinomycetota > Actinomycetes > Mycobacteriales > Mycobacteriaceae > Nocardia > Nocardia cyriacigeorgica. The sequence continues at coordinate 15,767 of NZ_BAFY01000020.1, forward strand.
GCGCAACCCTCAGCTAGCCGCACGAGGGGGACATCAGACTGGCAAGACCGGCGTGTCGCCTGCCTCATGTACCACTCACCGGCTGGCAATCAGGGGTGGGTGGTGCAAGGCCGGTGCTGTTGGCTGTTTGCGCCCTTGGTGGTGTACGGCCCCGAAAACGAAGCGGAGCCCGGCAGCGGATGGGCTGCCGGGCTCCGGTCGGGGATTGTCAGTTCCCTGCGGGGAACAGCCCTTCCACAGCGGTGATGAAGTACGGGAAGTGGCCGGCGAAGCGGTGGAGGTTGCGGTCGCGGTCGAAGCCGCCGAACCAGTAGAGGCCGGGCCGGCGGTCGGCGCTGGGGTCGAGGTCGCGGAAGGTGCGGATCCAGTTGTCGGCGCGGCCGGTGATGACGGTGAACGGGAGGGCGCGGGAGAAGACGAGCTCCTGGTCGGCGGGGGGAATGGAGTCGCGGCGCAGGGCGTCGAGGCCGCGTTGCAGGGCACGGACCTGGCCGGTGAGGGTGCGGCCGTGGGCGGTGCGGGTGGGCAGGAAACGGGGCAGCAGCAGCGCGGCCACACCGGCGAGTGCGATGGCGACGCCGACGAGGGCGTGGCCGGAGGTGAGGGCGAGGCCGATGGTCGCGCCTACACCGACCACGAGCAGACCGATACCCAACCAGATCGGCAGCTTCCGCCGGGTCTGGTCGATGAGCGCACCGCGCTCGACCGCATCGGCCAGCATCGCTTCGCGCACCGGCCCGGCCTGCACCCGTCCGGGCGCGCGCAATTCGCTCACGGTGACGGCCTCGGCGCCGCCGGGCAGCAGCGCCTCGTAGACGGCGCGCTCGTACGGCCGCAGCTGATCGTCGGCCGGGTTCACCCGGGTGATGCGCCAGTCCGAATCGCTGATCGGCGCGATCCACAGGTAACGCCGCACCGCGAGATCGACCACGGTGGCGGCGATATCGGTCGGGTCGGCGCTCTCGTCGAGCAGCACACCGGCCTCGCCGGGCAGGATGCCGTCGGGTGAAGTGAACTGCGCCTTGCCGTCCTCGCGCAGCACCGGGTCGATGGTGCCGGTGCCCGCCTCGGCCTGCTGACGTCGCGCGCGGAACACATACGCCGCCGCGGCCGCGAGGGCCAGCAGCAGCACACCGAACGCGGCCAGCACCGGAGCGGTGATATCGAAGGCGGTCGAGCCGGTTTCGCGGATCTCGGCATTGGCCGGCACGGTGCCCGGCGGGATCTGCAACGTCAGGTCGATGGCGTCGCCCTTGTTGAGGTCGGTCTGCTCCAGGTAGAGCACGCCGTCGGCCTCGATGTGCACGTCGGCACACGGCTTGCTCGCGTTCGGCGGGCCGAGTTTGCAATCAACGATGCCCATTTCGAAGCTCGGGCTGATCAGCGAGGCGGTGATGGAGGCGATATCGGCGTTCATCACCCCCACCCAGTGGAACAGCTGGGTGCCCTCCTGCTCGCTGACGGTGTTGTTCACCGAGTAGCTGAAACTCGACTGGCCGGGATCGGCGCGCACGGTGAACAGGTCGCCTTCGACCTTCGCCGTGCCCGCGCCCTCGGCGGTGATATCGGTGACCTCGAAGACCCGTTCGGCGCCCTCGCCCGCAGGTACTCGCAGCGGCACCGTCATGGTGAACTTGTCGCCCTCGGGGACGGTGATCTGCTCTTTGACCTCGAGCACGCCCTCCCGGCTGAGTTTGAGGTCGGCGACGATGGTGATGCCGTCGGCGACAGCTTCCTGCGCATGGGCTACCGGTGCGGTCGCGGGCGTTCCCATCGCGAGCAATCCGACGATGGCGATAAGCAGCGCGCCGACGGCGCCCCCCCGAAGAGTCAGCATGAGTGCCTACTCTAAACAGCTTGCTATCCTGCGTCAGCGGCTGTCGGCGAAGATGAGGACGAGGGGGTACGGGGGAGTGACTCAACCACCGTACGGCTATGGGCCGGTCCCGCCCGGTGGACGCCCGATCCCACCCGGGCATCGCCCGCCGCCCTATGGACCACGACCGGGATACGGTCCGCCTCCTGGCCAGCGGCCCGCGCCTGGTTACGCTCCGCCTGGTCACCGACCGCCGCCCGGCCCGCCCGGCTACGCTCCGCCCGGTTACGGCCCGCCGCCGGGATACGGTCCGCGCCCGCCGTTTCCACCGCCCGGCTATGCCCGGCCGATGCCGCCGCCGGTGCCCTACGGCCGTCCGCCCGGTTCGCCCCCGCGTCGTTCCGGTGGTGGCGGCCGAGTGGTCGCGGTGCTGGTCGTGCTGGTGCTTGTCGTCGTCGGTGGGTTGGTGCGCGCCGGGGTCAAGACCGGAATCCGGGAGGACGCCTCCGGCCCGCGCCCCGGGATGACCTACGACAACGGCGAAACCGGCCCCGCCAAGACCGCCGACAACCCGCTGGTCACCGACCCCACCGGGACGTTGATCCCGGCGAGCTGCGACTACGCGCCGTGGGGTACCGGGGTCGAGACCGCGCGGGCGTTCTTCGACAGCGCCGAGAACTGCCTCGAGGCCGCGTGGAAACCGGTGCTGGAGAAGACCGGACTGCCGTTCCAGGCGCCCACGGTGAACGTCTCGGCCACCACCGACGGCATCACCACCCCGTGCACCGGCACCACCAGCAACTTCGCCGCCTTCTACTGCCCGGCCAACAAATCCATCTATATGCCGATCAGCCAGTTGCAGACCGACCTGTTCGGCGACAACTGGGTGGTATACCTGTCGGTGTTCGCGCACGAATACGGCCACCACATCCAGAACATGTCCGGCATCCTGCGCGCCGCCAACAGCGAACGCGTCGATTCCGGTGTGCGCAGCGCCCGCGGTCTGGAACTCTCGCGCCGAGTCGAATTGCAGGCCAACTGCTTCGACGGCATGTACCTGTCGTCGTCCGCGCAGGGCGGCTCGCTGACGTCTGCGCAGATGAGCATGGCCCGCGAAGACGCCGAACACCGCGGCGACCAGCCCGGGGACATGCGTGATCACGGCAGCACCGCCAACGGCAGCCGCTGGTTCAACATCGGCGTCGACGAAAACCGCACGTCACAATGCAATACCTTCGCCGCTCCGGCGTCCGCGGTGAGTTGATGACAGAATCGGTGCACGCCCGGTCCGCACGGCCGGGTACGGGGAGGGTTCGGCGAGGTGGACCACTCGGATAGCCGCACAGCGGGTTTCGGACGGCGGCGCACCCGCCGCTGTCGTACCGTTCGTGCCGTCCGCACGGCCGACATGGTCGGGGAGGGAACGAGAACATGACGCGACCGCCATACGGCCCGCCACCCGGCTACGGCCCGCCACCCCACGGCCGCCCACCGGGAAACGTCCCGCCTCCACCCCACGGCCCGCGTCCGCCGCACGGCGCACCGCCCCCGTACGGTCCGCCGCCGGGCTACGGTGCACCGCTCCCACCACCTCCGCCGTACGGCGCACCGCCACCGTATGGCGCGCCCCTACCTCCGCCGATGCCGTACGGGCCACCTCCGGGTATGCGACCGTACGGCCCGCCCATGCCCTATGGTCGCCCGCTGCCACCTCCGCGCTCCGGCGGTGGCGGAGTTGCGGCGGTCTTCACGGTCCTCGGTGTGTTCATCGTCGTCGGCCTGCTCGTCGCGGCCGGATTCGCGGCGAGCTCGTCGGACAGTTCGACAACGTCCTACACGTCGCCGAATACGCCGAGCTACACCTACAGCCCGTCGCCGACGACGTATTCGTCCAGTCCGACCACCACGTCGCGACCTCCGTCGACCACCGCTGACAGCACCACCACCAGGCGCACGACCACCAGCACGACTCCGGCGGGTCCGAAGCCCGTCGCGGCGCTGGCGACCAACCCGATTTTCGCTCACTCCGATACCGGGCTGATCAACATCACCTGCGGTTATCCCACCTGGGCGCCGAATCTCGCTGCGGCCCAGGCATTCTTCGATGCCGCCTCGGATTGCCTCGGACGGATGTGGAGCAATCTGCTCGCGTATGAGAACCTGCCGTTCTCGCCACCGACGGTCAACGTCACCGCCACGATGGCGGAGGCGACCTCGCCCTGCACGGGCGGGGTGAGCGGTAACTGGGCTGCCTACTACTGCTCCGCGAACAAGGCCATCTATATGCCGATGGAGGCCTTCATGCGTTACGAGGACCCCTACGATTCGGTGACCTTCCTCGCGGTGTTCGCCCACGAGTACGCACACCACGTCGAGTTCTTGACCGGAATCATGGGGAAGGCGCATGACGACAGGTACGACGCGGGGCTCCAGTCGCCGGTCGGGTTGGAGATCTCGCGTCGACTCGAGCTGAACGCGCAGTGCTTCGGCGGCATGTTCATCGGCTCCTCGGCGTTCGTCGGCACCATCAGTGGGGCTGACGCCGAGGCCGTTGTGCAGGACAACTACGGCCGCGGAGACAAGGCCGGCGATATGCGCGACCACGGCTCGAAGCAGAACTACGGCGCCTGGTACGAACACGGGTACCGCAACAACCGCGCGCAGATGTGCAATACCTGGGCGGCGCCCTCGGATGCGGTGGCCTGAGCGGATTCAGGCGCCCCGCTTCTCCTCCCGCAACCGCGCGAACCACGCCGCCGCCTCCTCCGGGCTCGGCTGCTCGCCGATGAGGTTCATGACGATGTGGCCTGCGCAGGCGGCGCCGAGCACGCGTTCGGCGGCGGCCATCGGATCTCCCCAGGGCAGATAGGGTTTCGCGAGCAGCAGCGACGCGATGCCGTGGGCGGCCGACCACAGTTCCAGGACGATGGGGGTGGGGTCGCCGGGGTCGATCAGGCCGTCGGCCATGGCGTCCTCGACGGTGTCGGCCATGTACTGGAAGGCGCTGCTGGTGAGGACTTGGTCGACGGCGCCGCGGGTTTCGGCCGGGGCGGTGGCCAGGCGGTATTGCTCGGGATGGTCGAGAGCGAAGCGCACGTAGGCCATGCCGAGATGATGCAGGCGGACGATGGCGTGCGCGCCGGGGTCGTCGTCGACGGCGGCCCGCATGGCCGCGTCCAGATCCTCGAAGACCTGCGCCACCACCGCGTCGATGAGCTCGTCTTTATCGGCGAAATGCCGGTAGATCGACGGTGCGCTCACCCCGACGAGCTTGCCGACCGCGCGGATCGAGACGGCGTCGGCGTTGCCGGTGCGGTTGAGCAGATCGGCGGTGGCGGCGAGGATCTCGCTGCGCAGCTGGGAGCCGGTGCCGCGCGGCGAGCGGGGTCTGCGGGCAGCGATCATCGATGCCCTGCCGGTTCGGGGACACGGGCTACAGGTTCGGGTTCCTCACTGAGCCCGAACTTGGCGTGCAGCCGGGCCAGCGGTTTCGGCGCCCACCAGTTCGCCGGGCCGAGCAGCCGCATCAGCGCCGGTGCGAGCAGCGCGCGGATGATGGTGGCGTCCGCCAGCACGGTCAGCGTCAGGCCGAGGCCCATGAGCTGGATGAACGAGACCTTCGAGGTGACCATCGCGCCGATCACGATGGCCATCAATACCGCTGCGGCGGTGAAGATCCGGCCGGTGCGGGCCACCCCGATGGCGACGGCCTCGGTGTTGTCCTCGGCCGCGAGTTCGTTGCCCTTGCGCTCGGCCCGCCTGGCGACCCATTCCTCACGGATCCGCGAGAGCAGGAACACCTCGTAGTCCATGGACAGCCCGAACGCGACGCAGAACATCAGGATCGGCATGGTCGGCACCAGATACCCGACGGGCGTGAAACCGATCAGGTCGGAGAAGTGCCCCTCCTGGAAGATCCACACCATGGCGCCGAACGCCGCCGTCAGCGAGAGCGTGTTCAGCAGGATCGCCTTGAGCGGCAATACCACACTGCCGGTGAACAAGAACAACACCACGAAGGTCGCCAGCGCGATGAGCAGGCCCGCCAACAGCAGTTTGGAGCCGAGCGCGTCCAGGGAGTCGGCATTGACCGCTGCCGCACCGGTGAACAGCGTCGGTCCGGGCGCGGGCACGGCACGCAGCTGTTCGAGCTGGTCGGAGCCCTCGGGGGAGAACGGGTCCAGGTCGGTCGCCACCGTCAGGTAGGTGCCGGTGTCGTTGGCCATCTCGGGTTGACCGGGTGCCATCCGCCTGCCCGCGACGTACACACCGGCGCTGGACAGCACGGCCGGAACATCGTCGACCTGGGACAGTCGAGCGGCGTAGTCGGCGACGGCGTTCTGATCGTGGAAGCCGTCGAGCACGATGGTGCCGCTGGCCCCGGTATCGGCGCGCGGGAACTCCTCGCGCAGTGCGTCGCCCACCTGACGGCTGTTGGCACTGTCGGGCATCACCCGATCGTCCGGGTAGCCGAACTTCACGCCGAGGAACGGCGAGCCGAGCGCCAGCAGCAGGGCGATGATCATCACGGCGACCGGGACCGCGAACCGCATGACCTGTTTGGTGGTGCGGTACCAGAGGGTGTGCTCGGGAATCATCGGGCCGCTCGGGTGCGGGTCGCGGCCGAACATCCGCCGCAGCGGAGCCCGCAGATCCAGCGCGTTGACCCGATGCCCGATCAGCACCAGCGCGGCGGGCAGCACGAACAGCGCGGCCGCCGCGGCGGCGAGCACCACGGCCACGCCCGCGTAGGCGAACGATTTGAGGAAGTACAGGTCGAACACGCTCAGCACCGCCAGCGACAGCGCGACCGTCACCGCGGAGTAGAGCACGGTGCGCCCGGCGGTCTGCACGGCGCGGGTGGTGGCCGCCACCGGATCCAGGCCCGCCGCCAGCTCCTCGCGGTAGCGGCTGACGATGAACAGGCTGTAGTCGATGGCCAGCGCCAGGCCCATGGCGGTGGTCATGTTCAGCGCGTAGATCGACACGTCGGTGAACAGCGTGACCACTCGCAGGATGGCCAGCGTCGCGGCGATGGCGAACAGGCCGACCATTACCGGCAGCGAGGCGGCGATCAGGCTGCCGAACACCAGGATCAGCACGATCAGCGACAACGGCACCGCGACCGCTTCGGCCACCGCCAGATCATGGGTGATCTGCTCGGTGACGTCGTGATACACCGCCGCGATACCGCCCTGGCGGACGGTCACGCCATCGCTGGTGCCGGTGAGTTGCTCGGTGAGCTCACCGGCGACCTGCTGGATCCGGTTCTCGTCGCCCTCGATCTCGGCGATGATCAGGCCGCTGTTGCCGTCGGTGCTGCCCAGCGCCGCCGCCATGGCCGGCGGGCTGGTCCAGAACGACTGGATGCCGCTGATGTCGTCGCGGGCGCGCAGGGTGTCGACGAGTTCGGTGGCGCGGGCGCTGGTGGCCGGATCGCGCAACCCGGCCTCGGAGCTGACCAGCAGCACGTAATTCGGGGAGGCGCCGGGGAAGTTCTCCGACAGCAGTTCGGCGGCGCGGGTGGATTCGGCGTCGTCGGTGGTGAATCCGCCGGATTTCATATGCGCCGACGCGGTGGCCCCGACGATGCCGAAGAGCACGGCGAGTGCGAACGCCACCGCGAGCACGATGCGCGGGAAGCGTGTGGTCAGGCGCGCAATTCGGATCAACACAGGAGCCCCCTCCGATAAGTTAGTGGCGTTAGCGTAACGCGGTTAACCTCGCGGTGGAAGGGGCAGATCTCTTATCGGGGCCTGCGCGCGAGGGCGCGCCTGCCGCGTGGACCGAGTGCGGGCCGGTCCTCGTGCACCGTGATCCAGCCTGCGATGGTCAGCCAGCGCTGCTGTGCGAGGGCGTCGGCGCCGTCGAAGAAGATCGGCACGCCCGAACGGTCGCGCATATGCACGGCGAGTTCACGCCAGGTGTGGCCGCCGGCCCGGTCGACATGCCTGGCCACCGTCGCGCCGATCAGCTGGATCGGTTGCGCCGAGACCCGGTCGCCGTACTGCTCGGAGTGGAAACGCCGGGCCGCGCACAGCGAACCCGGCTCGTCGTCGTAGGCGATCCAGCCGGCCCGCTGCGCGCGTTCGATCAGCCACAGATGCTTGACGGCACTCGGCGCGATCTCACCCACCCGGCTCTGGATCAGCAGGGCGACCGGTTCGGAGGCGAGTGCGTCGCGCCGGGTCGGGCCGACGCCGTTGGCGAGCCAGTGCGCCTCGGCGACGGTGGCGAGCAGCCTGCCGAAATCATCGATCCAGCGCTGCGCGCGCCGGCCGAGCCTGGCCACCCGCTCGGCTTCGCGGCGCATCTCGTTCTGTGCGGTGAGCGTGCGGATGGCGGCCATGGTCGGCACCTGGCCGCGTTCGAGCAATTCCAGGATGGTGGCCGAGGTAACCGGGTCGGCGGCGGCGCTGATCGGCAGCGATTCCCGATCGACCGCGAAATCGTCCGGGCTGATCGCCCGGCTGAGCAGATTCACGGCGGCGTGGTTTCCGGCGAATTCGGTGCCGGAAAGCCAGGCGGCGGCAATGTCTTCACACGACGACACGGCAAGTTCCTCCGGGTGCGGGGGCGTGGATTCGTCGAGCTCGGTTGTGCCCCGGCCGGTGGTCCGACCGGGGTCACCAACCTGATGAAGATTGGCTACCGAAGTTGCCGAGAACAGGTTAGCCAGCCGGTTGCGCCGGTATGCGCGAGGTGACGGTTTCGTTATCGGGGTGTCGCTGCCGGCGTTCCTGCGGCCATTCCGGTGGCGCGTGCGCGGCCAGCGCGGGTGTTCACCTGTCGGTGCTCGCCGGTAACCTCTGGCCGTGGCTCTGTACCGGAAGTACCGACCGGCTTCGTTCGCTGAGGTAGTGGGTCAGGAGCACGTCACCGACCCGCTGAGCACCGCGCTCGACACCGGGCGGATCAGTCATGCCTATCTGTTCTCCGGGCCACGCGGTTGCGGTAAGACCTCCTCGGCGCGGATCCTGGCGCGGTCGCTGAACTGTGTCGAAGGCCCGACCTCGCGCCCGTGCGGCGTATGCCAGTCGTGTGTGGCGCTGGCGCCCGGCGGTCCGGGCAACCTGGACGTCATCGAGCTCGACGCGGCCAGCCACGGCGGTGTCGACGACACCCGTGAGCTGCGCGATCGCGCCTTCTACGCGCCCGCCGAATCGCGCTACCGGGTGTTCATCGTCGACGAGGCGCATATGGTCACCACGGCCGGTTTCAACGCGCTGCTCAAGATCGTCGAGGAGCCACCGGCCCACCTGATCTTCATCTTCGCCACCACCGAACCGGACAAGGTGCTGCCGACCATTCGTTCGCGCACCCACCACTACCCGTTCCGGTTGCTGCCGCCGGCCACCATGCGCGGGCTGCTCGGCCGCATCTGCGAACAGGAGAACGTGCCGGTCGAGGAGGCGGTGTACCCGCTGGTGATCCGCGCGGGCGGCGGTTCGCCGCGCGACAGCCTCAGCGTGCTCGACCAGTTGCTGGCAGGTGCCGGGCCCGAGGGCGTCACCTACCCGCGGGCGGTGTCGCTGCTCGGCGTCACCGATGTGGCGTTGATCGACGACGCCGTCGCGGCGCTGGCCACCGCCGACGGCGCCGCCCTGTTCGGCACCATCGACCGAGTGATGGAGGCCGGGCACGATCCGCGCCGATTCTCCGTCGACCTGCTCGAGCGCCTGCGTGATCTGATCCTGCTGCGCGCGGTCCCCGACGCCGCCGAACGCGGCCTGGTCGCCGCGCCCGGCGACCAGCTCGAGCGCATGCACGCCCAGGCCGAGAGCCTCGGCCCCGCCGCCCTGACCCGCTACGCCGAACTCCTGCACGCCGGCCTCGGCGAAATGCGCGGCGCCACCGCCCCCCGCCTGCTGCTCGAGGTCATCTGCGCGCGCATGCTGCTGCCCGCCGCCACCGATTCCGACGCCGCAGCCCTGCAACGCCTGGAAAATCTGGAACGCCAGTTCGCCGCTGGCGCAGTGCCTTCCGCGGCAGGCACCGGCGCTGCCGCCGCGCCCGCAGTCGCGCAGGCTCCGCCTCCCGCCGACCCCAACCGCCGCCGCGGCGCCGAAGCCCTTGCCGCCCTGCGTGAATCGCGCGCGCCGAAGCGTGAAACCGATCGGCCGGGTGCGGCTCCCGGGCAACCGGAAGCGACAGACCGGCCGGTCACCCAGCAGCCCCAGCCGGCGGCAGCCGCGCGGCCTGCCGCTGAGCAGGGGCGCACGGCTACCGATCAGGCCGTGCGCCCGCAGCCGCCCGCCGGCCCTGAGTCCGCATCCGAAGGGCAGCCGGAAGCCGGCCATTCGCCCGAGCCGCAGACGATGACCACCGAAGCGCGCGCTGACCAGACGCCCGCACCAAGCGCGGGGCAGCCGCGCGACGAGCAAGCCGTATCGGACCACGACGCGGGAATCGGCAGCGGAGCGGTACCGCCCGACTCGGTCGCGGCAGGCGGCACCGGCAGCGAACCCGGCGTCCGGCCGCAGGGCGAGCCCGACACCGGCCGCGACCAACAGTCCCGGCCTGCGGCGAGCACCCCCGAAGCGCACCAGGCCGAGGACCACATCGGGGGCGATGCGCCACCGCATCCGATGAGCACGCCGACCCATCCGGTCACCGAGCCCTCGACCGCCGCGGCGTCGCCGGCCGAACCGGTGCCCGCGGCCGCCCGCGACGAAAACGTCGAGCAGGAAACCCCGCCGGTCGACTCCGCGCCCCAGGCGGCATCCGCCCCGCCTGCCGCCGGCGACCCGCTGGCCGAACTCGAAGCCGCATGGGCTGATATCAAGGCCGAGGTCCGCAAGATCGCCATCGCGGTGCACGCCATGTTGACCGCTGCCGCACCGGCCCGCGTGGATGGCAACACCGCTGTCTTCGTCCACCCCCATGACGCCCTCGTGCGGCGGCTGTCGGAGCAGCGCAGCGTGGATGCGCTGCGGGCGGCGCTGCACACGGTGCTCGGACGTGAGTTCGATGTGCGGTTCGAGGCGGGGACAGGGCAGACCGCGCCGCGCGGTGGTGCGGGCACTCGGGGCCGGGGTGGCCGGGAATCCGGTGGCGCCGGGTCGCGGCGATCCGGCGACGGCGCCGCAGAGGACCCCGCGCCGGGAGCATCCGAACCGTCCGCCCCGCGAAGCTTCTCCCGGCCGAGCGCGGCCGCCGCAGCGGGTGACGCGCCTTCGCCCGCCGAACCCGCACACCCCGAGCCGACGGCAGCCAGGCCTGCGAACGCCCGCTCCGCGAGCACGCCACCGCGCTTCTCCCGCCCCAGCCAGGCCAAGGCCGCCCCGATAGCCGATGACGACATTCCGCCACCGGATTACCCCGATCTGCCCGACGATCCGGGCCCGGGCGAGTACAGCAGCGCGCCGATCCCGCCGCCGACACCGGAGGAAGAGCAGGAGATGCTGGCCGAATCCGCGCGACCGGTGGCACCGGGGGACCGGCAGGACCCGGATGAGGTCGCCCTGCAATTGCTCGCCTCCGAGCTGGGCGCGGTCCGGCTGGAGTGAGGCGCATCGCACCCGGCCAGAGGGTTGACAACCATCGTCCGCCCGACGTTAAGTTAACCGGAGTTCGCATCCGGCGGTAGTATGTGCGGGTGGCCGCGAGCTCACGCGAGGCGAGGTTCTATCGTATGCCCAGGCGTACGGGCGACCTTGTCTTGCGTCGGCAGTCCCATGTCATCGTTTGTACAGCGTTAGGCGGTGGCGGCGAAGACTGGGAATGCGGCAGCTCTAGTAACCACCGCGGTTGCGTGAGCAGCGCAAATTGAACATGGGCGGTGCGAGCGTGGTGGCACGACTGGCACCGGGAGTACCGCGAATTGAATACACACGGTCGGTCTCATGGCCGGTCGGCGAGGTTACCCGCGCCGGTACCGCCTAGCGCGGTCCGGGCGCAACCCTAGGAAGGAAACACTCCGATATGACCACAGAGGCCTACATTTTCGAGGCCATCCGCACCCCGCGCGGCCGCAACAAGAAGGGGTCGCTGCACTCGGTCAAGCCGATCGACCTCACCACGGGTCTGGTTCAGGAGCTGCGCAATCGCTTCCCGAACCTCGACGAAGACCGGATCTCGGATCTGATCCTCGGTGTCGTTTCCCCGGTCGGTGACCAGGGCGCCGATATCGCCCGCACCACCGTGCTCACCGCGGGCCTGCCCGACACCGTCGGCGGCTTCCAGCTCAACCGCTTCTGCGCCTCCGGCCTCGAGGCCGTGAACCTGGCCGCGCAGAAGGTGCGTTCCGGCTTCGACGACCTGGTGATCGCCGGTGGCGTCGAGTCCATGTCGCGCGTGCCGATGGGCTCCGACGGCGGCGCCTGGGCCATGGACCCGGCCACCGCCTACGACACCTACTTCGTCCCGCAGGGCGTATCCGCCGACCTGATCGCCACCATCGAGGGCTTCTCCCGCGAGGATGTCGACGCCTACGCGGTGCGCTCGCAGGAACTGGCCGCCAAGGCCACCTCCGGCGGCTACTTCGCCAAGTCGATCGTTCCGGTCAAGGACCAGAACGGCCTCGTCGTGCTCGACAACGACGAGCACATGCGTCCCGGCACCACCCTGGAAGACCTCGCCAAGCTGAACCCCTCGTTCGCCGGTCTGGGCGAGATGGGCGGCTTCGACGCGGTGGCGCTGCAGAAGTTCCACTTCGTGGAGAAGATCAACCACGTCCACCACGGCGGTAACAGCTCCGGCATCGTCGACGGCGCCGCGCTGCTGCTGATCGGCACCGAAGAGGCGGGCAAGGCCTCGGGCCTGACCCCGCGCGCCCGCGTCGTGGCCACCGCAACCAGCGGCGCCGACGCCACCATCATGCTGACCGGTCCGACCCCGGCCGCGAAGAAGGCCCTGGCCAAGGCCGGCCTGACCATCGACGACATGGACCTGGTCGAGATCAACGAGGCCTTCGCCTCGGTGGTGCTGAAGTTCCAGAAGGACCTGAAGGTTCCGGACGAGAAGCTGAACGTCAACGGTGGCGCGATCGCCATGGGCCACCCGCTGGGTGCCACCGGCGCGATGATCACCGGCACCATGGTCGACGAGCTGGAGCGCCGCAACGGCCGCTACGCGCTGATCACCCTGTGCATCGGCGGCGGCATGGGCGTGGCCACCATCATCGAGCGCGTCTGACCTCCCCGCGCGGCGCGAGCGACGGGCCCGGAGGCGGCAGCCTGCGTAACCACGGAGGGCCCGGGAGCGCCGCCATCCGATACAGACTTTCACAAGGAGAACGAACACTGTGAGCGAGACCAACATGATCGGTTGGGAGCAGGATTCGGACGGCATCGTCGTGCTGACGATGGACGACCCGAACCAGGGCGCCAACACGATGAACGAGCTGTACAAGAAGTCGATGACCGCGACGGTCGAGCGGCTCGAGGCCGAGAAGGACAACATCACCGGTGTGGTGCTGACCTCCGGTAAGAAGACCTTCTTCGCCGGCGGCGACCTGAAGAACATGATGAAGGTGGGCAAGGACGACGCCCAGGCCCTCATGGACGAGCTCGGCACCATCAAGGGCGCCCTGCGTCGCCTGGAGACCCTCGGCAAGCCGGTCGTCTCCGCCATCAACGGCGCCGCCCTCGGCGGTGGCCTGGAGATCACCCTGGCGACCCACTACCGGATCGCGGCGGACGTGCCCGGCGTGCAGCTCGGCCTGCCCGAGGTCACCCTCGGCCTGCTGCCTGCCGGCGGCGGCGTCATCCGCACCGTGCGCATGCTCGGCCTGCAGGGCGCGCTCATGCAGGTGCTGCTGCAGGGCCAGAAGTACCGGCCGGCCAAGGCCAAGGAGATCGGCCTGATCAACGAGGTCGTCGGCTCCGTCGAGGAACTGGTCCCCGCTGCCAAGGCGTGGATCAAGGCCAACCCCGACGCCGGTGTACAGCCGTGGGACAAGAAGGGCTTCAAGATCCCCGGCGGCACCCCGTCCTCGCCTGCGTTCGCGGCGAACCTGCCGGCCTTCCCGGCCAACCTGCGCAAGCAGATCAAGGGCGCCAACATGCCTGCCCCGCGCGCGATCATGTCCGCCGCGGTCGAGGGTTCGCAGGTCGACATCGACAACGCCTCGCTGATCGAGTCGCGCTACTTCGTGCACCTGCTGACCGGCCCGGTCGCCAAGAACATGATCCAGGCGTTCTTCTTCGACCTGCAGTCGATCAACAACGGTGGTTCGCGTCCGGCCGATGTGCCCAAGCGTGAGATCAAGAAGGTCGGCGTGCTCGGCGCGGGCATGATGGGCGCCGGTATCGCCTACGTGTCGGCCAAGGCCGGCTACGAGGTCGTGCTCAAGGACGTCACCCTCGAGGCCGCCGAGCGCGGCAAGGGCTACTCGGAGAAGATCGAGGCCAAGGCGCTGTCCCGGGGCAAGACCACCGAGGAGAAGTCCAAGGCGCTGCTGGACCGGATCAAGCCGACCGCCGACGCGGCCGACTTCGCCGGTGTGGACTTCGTCATCGAGGCGGTCTTCGAGAACACCGAGCTCAAGCACAAGGTGTTCCAGGAGATCGAGGACATCGTCGACGCGGACGCCCTGCTCGGCTCCAACACCTCCACCCTGCCGATCACCGGTCTGGCGACCGGCGTGAAGCGCCAGGAGGACTTCATCGGCATCCACTTCTTCTCGCCCGTCGACAAGATGCCGCTGGTGGAGATCATCAAGGGTGAGAAGACCTCGCCCGAGGCCCTGGCGCGGGTGTTCGACTACACCCTCGCGATCAAGAAGACCCCGATCGTCGTCAACGACAGCCGCGGCTTCTTCACCTCGCGCGTCATCGGCACCTTCGTCAATGAGGCGATCGCCATGCTCGGCGAGGGCATCGCGCCCGCGACCATCGAGCAGGCCGGTCTGCAGGCGGGCTACCCGGCCGCGCCGCTGCAGCTGTCGGATGAGCTGAACATGAAGCTCATGCTGAAGATCGCCAAGGAGACCGAAGAGGCCATCGCGCGTGGTGAGGTCACCATGGGCAAGGAGCGTCACCCGGCCATCGACGTCATCGAGTTCATGGTGAACTCGGGTCGCCCGGGCCGCCTGGAGAAGGCCGGCTTCTACGACTACGACGAGAACGGCAAGCGCATCGGTCTGTGGTCCGGCCTGGCCGAGCACTACAAGTCGAACATCGGCTTCGGTGTGCCGATCCAGGATCTGATCGACCGCATGCTGTTCATCGAGGCGATCGAGACCCAGAAGTGCTTCGACGAGGGCGTGCTGGAGAAGACCGCCGACGCCAACATCGGCTCGATCTTCGGCATCGGCTACCCGGCCTGGACCGGTGGTGTGCACCAGTTCATCGTCGGCTACCCGGGCGGCCAGGAGGCCTTCGTGGCTCGCGCCGACGAGCTGGCCAAGACCTACGGTGCGCGTTTCGAGGTTCCGGCTTCGCTGCGCAAGTAGTCATCTGTCGCGGTCGCTGATCGCGAAAGGCAAGGCCCGTCACCGTGTTTCGCGGTGGCGGGCCTTCGCCGTTTCGTCGGGGATTCACCTACTTGGCAAATCTTCTGAAAAAGTTCAGAATTATGGCATGGTGACCGAGGTTCAATGGAGCGAGCTACAGCGCGACCCGAAGGAGGTCGCGCGGCTGGCGGATGAGGGCGATGTCCGAGTCCGGCGTCGTGACGGCGTGCCGTTGCTCCTGGTTCGCGAGGATCGCGCGCATGCGCTGTCGGAAGGGTCGGTCGCGGCGGCTCGGGCGCTGCGGAATGTGCTCGTCCACCTTCCCTCAGATGTCGCCGCCCGGGCGTTGATCGATGAGTTCCCGTGGGTGGATGTGCTTCCCGAGTCGGCCCAGGCGGCGTTCGTCAACGAGTTCGCGAGGGCTTTCCAGGCCTCTGCTGAACTCGGTGAGTGGTCGGTCCTGTCTCGAACCGTTCAGGAGTGGCGCAGTACCGCCGCCATCTACGCGGATCCGGTCCTCGCTGAACAGCTTTCCGGCCCGATCGACGACGATTTCGGCGCCGTACCGGAACCGATGGGGGAGTGACTGTTGCCCGCAAAACGTGGCGACCGGGTGGCGCCACCGGCTCGGCCGGGAATGTGGGAGGCGCGCTTCGCGACATCAGAAGCTGCCAAAGGGTGGGAAGAATTGTGCCGGGTCGCGCGATCGAACACGTGGGAGGCGTGGGTCGTGCTCACCGAGCGTCCCACGATGCCCGAGAATCCTGCGCGGCAACACCGGCTGCGGGGTGATTTCGCAACCCGCGAGATCGGTGGGGAGGAATTGGATCAGTGGCAGTACGAGGTGACGGCTGGTGGCCGCATCTGGTACTGCCCGGCACCGGAGAAACGCATCGTCTGGGTTGTGTTGGCGGGAGCAGGCCACCCCAAGTGGACCGAATAGGCGGGCCCCGGCTCCCTCGTGTCAACGGCGTGCTTCGAAGCATCGGCTGATCGCCGGCCACGCGGGACGGGAAACTCACCCACACCGTCGCGCACCGAGCTACGTTGGAGGTGCGCAGAGGATTCGGATGCCGGAGCCACTCCGGGGCCGGAGGCCGAGCGCACGACGGCCGTCGAGCGATCCGCTCGACCGCCCGAGAACAGGATGTGCTCGTCGGCCGCCGATTCGTCGGGAGTGCGAGGTGGTGAGATGGATCCACGGGCGCGTTCGGACCGCGCGAGCGAGTCGGGCAGCGTCGTCTCCGATACGGCGCGCTGGCAGCCCGATCTCGATACGCGATCACCCGGCCCCGAGTCCGAGGCCGATGCGGAGCCGGCCGAATCCGATACCGCGGCCGGCGTCGGCACGGCAGCCGACGGCCCCGGCGCCGCCGCTCGGCCGGCCGTCTCCGGCAACGGCGACACCGGCACCCGGCCCGAAGACCGCGACACCCAGGAGAACAACCCCATCGCCATCGAGGACGAGCTCGAGGCCATGGGGCTGTCGGGTGCGCGCGAGATCGGGCACGGCGGCTTCGGTGTCGTCTACCGGTGTGTCCAGCGCGCGCTCGACCGCGTCGTCGCGGTGAAGGTGCTCTCCTCCGACATCGACGACGAAAGCCGTGAGCGATTCCTGCGCGAGGAACACGCGATGGGCCGGCTGTCGGGGCATCCGAATATCGTCGACATCCTCCAGGTCGACGTCACCCCCACCGGCAGGCCGTTCATCGTCATGCCGTACGCCACGCGTGGTTCGCTGGAAGTCGTCGTCCGCGACAACGGCCCGCTCACTTGGCCGGACACCCTGCGCGCCGGGGTGAAACTGGCCGGGGCCATCGAGAGCGCGCACCGGGCGGGCATCCTGCACCGCGACGTCAAACCGGCCAATGTGCTGCTCAGCTCCTACGGCGAACCGCAGCTCACCGATTTCGGCATCGCCAGGGTGCCCGGTGGATTCCGCACCTCGAGCAGCATGATCACCGGTTCGCCCGCGTTCACCGCGCCGGAGGTGCTCAAGGGTGAGGAGCCGACGGTCCGTTCGGACGTCTACGGGCTCGGCGCCACGCTGTTCGCGCTGCTCACCGGGCACGCCGCGTTCGAACGTCAGGCGGGGGAGAAGGTGGTGGCCCAGTTCCTGCGGATCACCACCCAGCCCGTGCCCGACCTGCGTGAGCAGGACATCCCCGCCGACGTGGCCGCGGCCATCGAACACGCGATGGCGCAGAACCCGGACGACCGCCCCGCCTCGGCCTACGAGTTCGGCGAGACCCTGCGTGCGATCCAGCGCGCGCACGGGCAGATGCCCGACGAGATGGCGCTGCTGGACACCAGCGACGAGTCCGATGCCGCGCCCGCGCAGGGCGGCCGGACCGCGGTCACCGCTCGGCGTAGCTGGCCGCTGAACCTGAGCCCGCCCACCCCGCGCCCCGGCTACGACCTGTCGCCGACCGCGACCCTGCCACCCACCGCGGCGACGAAATTCCGGCCACCGACCCCGGCTCGGGAACCGATCGCGCGCACCCGGCTGCTGGATATCCTGCGCACGGGTGGTCGCCGCAGGCTCGCGGTGATCCACGCCCCCGCGGGGTTCGGTAAGAGCACCCTGGCGGCGCAGTGGCGCGGCGAGCTGACCGCCGACGGCGTCGCGGTCGCCTGGATCGGCATCGACAGCGACGACGACAACGAGATCTGGTTCCTCGCCCATCTGATCGAGGCGATCCGCCGGGTGCGCCCCGATATCGGCACCGGCCTGGATCAGGTGCTCGAAGAACAACCCGCCGACGCCGTCGCCTACGCCATCTCCACCCTCATCGACGACGTGCATGCCGGCGGCGCCACAGTCGTTGTCGTCATCGACGACTGGCACCGGATCACCGACAAGGGCACCCGCCGGGTGATGGATTCGCTGCTCGACAACGGCTGCCATCACCTGCGGTTCGTGGTAACCAGCCGGGACCAGTCCGGGCTGCCGATCAGCCGGATGCGGGTGCGCGATGAACTGGTCGAGATCGGCTCGGCGCAGCTGCGACTGACCCGCGAGGAAACCAGGCAGATCCTGGTGGAACGCAACCGCTTCAACCTCGACGACGCCCAGATCGACGAGCTGCACCGCGCCACCGACGGCTGGCCCGCCGCCGTACAGCTGATCAGCCTGGCGCTGCGCGGCAACCCGGATCCGGCACCGCTGATCGCGCATCTGGCCGAGGGCGGACACGGCATCCGCGAATACCTGGCCGAGAACGTCATCGACGGGCTCGAACCGCGCATGGTCGACTTCCTCACCGCCATCTCGGTCGCGGAGAAGGTATCCGGTTCGCTGGCCGCGGCGCTGTCGGACGATCCGGAGGCCGAGCACCTGCTCGAACAGGCCGAACAGCGCGAACTGTTCGTGCGGCGAGTCGAATACGATCCGGAATGGTTCCGGGTGCAGCCGCTGTTCGCCGAACATCTGCGGGCCCGGCTCGAACGCAGCGATCCGGCGCAGCTCAAGGCGCTGCATCGGAAGGCGGCCCGCTGGTATGCCGAACATCAATTGCTGCGCAAGTCCGTCGATCACGCGGTGGCGGCCACCGATCTGAAGATGGCGCTGGATCTGCTGGAGAGCGGCGGCATGGATCTGATCGACGGATCGCGGCTGGCCACCCTGCTCGGCACGGTCTCGAAACTGCCGGTGCAGCAGGTGGCTTCCCGGTCGAAGCTGCTGATGGCGGTGGCGCGGGCCAATGTGAACCTGCAACAGTCCGGTGCGGCGCGCAGCGCGCTGGGCCGGCTGTCGAATGTGCTCTCGCGCGGCCCGTCCGGTGACGCCGACGTCATCCGGCAGCGCTGTCAGGCCGCGGTGCTCGCGGCCGCCGATCAGGTCGCCCGTGATCACACCGAGGGCGTGGTCGACCAGATCGCCGACTGTCTGGAACATCCCGACGAACTTCCGGCCTGGACGGTGTCGACCGCGGCGAACCTGACCTCATTCGTCCGGTTGTGCGATTTTGACTTCGACGGTGCCCGTGCGATCCAGGATTGGGCCGCCGAGTACCACGAACGATCCAAGGACCCGCTCGGCAGCGTCTTCGGGTTGTGCAGCCGCGGTGCGGTCGCCTACGAGCAGCTCGATATCGCCACCGCGGCCCGCTGTTTCCAGCAGGCCTGGGATGTCGCGCGGGCACGTTCGGGCCCGCGGTCGCATGCGGTGCGGGTGGCAGCGGCGTTGCTCGGCGAGCTGCACTACCGGCGTGGTGAGCTCGACGCCGCCGACCGGTTGCTGGACGAGAGCCATCAGCTGGTGGCCCGGGTCGGCCCGATCGATTTCCTGATCTCCACCTTCGTCATCGGGGCACGGGTGAAGGCGGTGCGTGGCGATATGCGCACCGCCGCCGACCGGCTCGCCGAAGGTGAACGCATCGCCGTCGAGCAGAATCTGGCGCGGCTGGCCGCGCAGATCCGCGCGGAACGGGTGCGGCTCGGTCCGGCCGCGGAGCCCTCAGGCCCGCTGTCGGCGACCGCGCGCTGGAACGGCGACCTGTTCCGCGATACCGCCCGCACCGGCCACCGGTTCACCGGCACCGCGGCCCTGACGCTAGAGGCGCAGGAAATCGCCGCCATCCGGGAACTGCTGGCCGGCGGCGGCATCGAAGATCAGGATCGGGCGGTGCGCCGGGCCAGGGCGCTCTACGGGCGCACCCATGAGCAGCACCGCCCGCGTGCCCAGCTCGACACCTCGCTGCTGCTGGCCGAATGCCTGGCCGCGGCCGGCTGGGTCGGTGAGGCCGCGGCGCAGCTGGTGCCCGCGGTGAGCACCTGCGCCGAACTCGACTGGACCCGGCCCCTGCTCGACGCGGGGCCGGGCGTCGTCGCGATTCTGCGGGTGCTGCGCAACGACCTGCCCTCGGAGCTGCCCGTCCGGTTCGTCGACGAGCTGCTCTCCTGAGCGGTCAGGGCTTTACGGCTGCCACCACGGCCGCAGCGGCAGCGGATTGCGGCCGTCCGGACCGAGCTTCACACCGAGCACCTGATGCAGCTGAACCACATTGCGCTGGAAGCCCAACCGGCTGCCCGCCATATACAGGCCCCACACCTTCGCGGTGCCCTCACCGGCTTCGGCGACGCAGGCGTCCCAGTTCTCGACCAGGTTCTTGCACCATTCGGCCAGCGTCAGCGCGTAATGCTCACGCAGGTTCTCCTCGTGCATCACTTCCAGCCCGATGTTCTGGATCTCGGAGATGATCCGGCCCGAACCGATCAGCTCACCGTCGGGGAAGACGTAGCGGTCGATGAAATCGCCGGCCTTGGTGGTGCGGGTGTTGTCGGGGCGGGTGATGCAGTGGTTCAGGAACAGCCCGCCGTCGCGCAGCTTGCTCTTGATGAAGCCGAAGTAATACGGGTAGTTGTGCACGCCGATGTGTTCGGTCAGCCCGATCGAGGACAACGCGTCGAATCCGGTTTCCTGGACGTCGCGGTAATCGGAATGGCGCACTTCGGCCAATTCGGACAGACCTTCTTCGGCGATCTTCTTCTGCGCCCATTCGGCCTGCTCCGCCGACAGCGTCGCGCCGATCACCTTGACGCCGCGCTTGGCGGCATAACGCACCATTCCGCCCCAGCCGCAGCCGATATCGAGCAGCCGGTCGCCTTCCTTCAGCCGCAGCTTGTCGAAGACCAGCCGGTACTTGTTCTCCTGCGCCTGTTCCAGCGTCCAGTTCTCGTCGCCGTAACAGGCGCAGGTGTAGGTCATCGACGGGCCGAGCACATGCTCGTAGAAGGCATTGGAGACGTCGTAGTGGTGGTGGATGGCCTCGGCGTCGCGGGTCTTGGAGTGGCGCAGGCCCTCCATGGCGATGCGCCGCCAGCGCGGCACCGTCTCCTGCGGCGGCGGCGGAACCGGGCGCAAGCGCTCCCAGCCGAGCGAACGGGCGATGGTCAGCAGCGCCAGTGCCGACGGGCGGCGGAACTTCAGGCTGTCCATCGCCCGCAGGATCTCGTACGGATCGCCGGGATGGACGCCGGTGACCGTCATATCACCGGAAATGTAGGCGCGCGCCATGCCGAGATCGCCGGGCGCGGTGGCCAGATAGTTGATGCCGCGCGGGGTCTCGATATTGAGCGCGAACGGCGAATCCTCCGGTCCGGTGGCGCTGCCGTCGTAGGCGGTGAACCGGATGGGGACCTCGCCCTCGACCAGGGTCTCGAAGATTTCGGCGATCGTGAGCTTGGTGCCCAGATCCGCGAAAACATCGGATCGATCCTTGAACGTCGTCATTTGCGTTGCACCGCCTTCGAATACAAATCCAGCAGGCGCTGGTCCGGGTCGTAGCGTTTCTTCAGTTCGGTGTAGCCGTCGCCGCCGTAGAGTGCCGCGAACTCATCCTTGTCGTAGTACGAATCCGAGTACAGCGATTTGTGCCCGTCGAACTCGGTGACGGTCTGCTCGATCGCGCGGTTGGCCGCACCCTCGATCTGGCCCGGCACGGTCGGTACCGCCGACCAGAACCCGACATTGACGTAGGTGCGGTCCGGCTCCAGCGGATACAGCGGCCACGGGCGCGCGGTTGTTCCCGGAACCCTCGGCTCGCGCAAGCGCAGCGGGCACAGCCAGATCGGCTCGATCGGAATCTCGCGCAGGAACCACTCGACGAAGTCGGCGGTGCGCTCCACCGGCACCTCGATGTCCTGCACCACCCGCTCCTGCGGCGGGTTGCCCTTGCGCGCCTCGAGCTTGTCGCCGATGTGGTAGCGGCGGTCGAGGGCGACCAACTTCCAGTAGAAGCTGCTGCGCCGGTACTTCTTCGGCCAGAACCGGCGGATCTTCGGGTTCTGCGTGCCGAAGGCGCGCGAGCACCAGAACCAGTCGGTGTCCCAGCGCCACAGATAGTCGTGGATGGTGAGCCGGTCGCGTTTCGGCGCACCGGAATCGTGCTGGATGGACCGGTAGTAGATGTCCATGCCGGTGTAGTCGCTGACCGGGCCGGGCTCGTCGGTCTGCCTGCCGAGGGTCAGGTAGCTCTCCTCGGCGGTGAAGACCACGCCGTCCAGGTAGTCGACCTGTTCGCCGTCGTAGCTGCGTTCGTCGACGATCCTGGCCAGGGTCGCCTCGAGTTCGCGCACATCGTGGAAGCGCAGGTGGCGCAGCGCCACATACGGCTGCACGGTTTCCAGTTCGATCTTCAGCCGGGTCGAGTAGCCGAGGGTGCCGTAGGAGTTGGGGAAGCCGCGGAACAGATCGGCGTTCGGGCCGTCGGGGGTGGCGGTGATGATCTCGCCCGCGCCGGTCAGCACGTCCATTTCCAGCACCGATTCGTGCGGAAGGCCGTTGCGGAACGAGGTCGATTCGATACCGAGCCCGGTGACGGCGCCGCCGAGGGTGATGGTCTTCAGCTGCGGCACCACCAGCGGAGCCAGTCCGTACGGCAGGGTCGCCGCGACCAGATCCTCATAGGTGGT
This sequence comes from Nocardia cyriacigeorgica NBRC 100375, assembly GCF_000308555.1. Lineage (GTDB taxonomy): Bacteria > Actinomycetota > Actinomycetes > Mycobacteriales > Mycobacteriaceae > Nocardia > Nocardia cyriacigeorgica. The sequence goes on from NZ_BAFY01000020.1 coordinate 38,395, forward strand.
CATGCCCGCGACATCGGCGGTCTTGGTGACCGGATCGACCGCGATGACCTTGGTCAACCCGGAGACGTCCAGGCCGGGAGCGGTGTTCTTCGCTCTGGCCCGGAACAGGTTGGAGGTCTTCTTGGCCAGGCGCACGTCGGCATCGCGTGGGATGGCGCGATAGCTCGCGAGGAGGCGTTGCACGCCTTCTCGATGCGCTGCGAACCCGGATTCATATGCGGCCGGAGCGTGGCCGGCCTTCCCCAACAGACTCACTGCCACTCCTCGACGCTAATACTCGCGATCATGGTCGGCCACTGTGAGGTCCCCGACTCGGATGAAATGTCACGCATATGTTGCACCGTGTTCGAACCGGCGGCGAGCGGAATTCGGCAAAGCGGTCGCCGACCGGGCGCCGGGCGGGCGCCGGAGGCGGCAGGGCAGGATGGGGTCGAGATACCGCATCCGGACAAGGAGTTCATCGTGGGACAGGTCAGTGCCAGCAGTTCGATCGTGGTGGGAGCGGATCCGCAGCGCACACTGACGGCGATCGCGGACTACGTCGATGTGCGCCCGCGCATCCTCACCTCGCACTACCGCGACTACCAGGTGATCGAGGGTGGCCAGGGCGCCGGAACGGTGGCCCAGTGGACCCTGCAGGCGACCGAGAGCCGGCAGCGCAATGTGCGTGCCACGGTGTCGGTCTCGGAGTCCGAGGTCGTCGAGCGCGACGCCAACTCGTCGATGGTCAACACCTGGACGGTGACACCCGACGCCGCCGGTTCGCAGGTCACCCTGTCCACCACCTGGCAGGGCGCGGGCGGCATCAAGGGCATCTTCGAGGGCATCTTCGCGCCGTTGGGGCTGAAGAAGATCCAGGCCGAGGTGCTGGCCAACCTGAAGAAAGAGCTGGGCTGAGCCGGGTGCCGGCCGGGTCGTCGCCCGGCCGGCATCTTCCGGTCAGTCGTGGTCGCCGATATCGAACAGATTTCCTTCCGGGTCGGCGAGGGTGGCCCACTTGATCCCGTACTCGTCGTAATCGGCGATGTGCCGGGCGCCAAGGGAGACCGCGCGTTCGATTTCCTCGCGCCACTGCCTGGTCGCCAGATCCAAGTGCACGACATTCTTTCCGGGCGTTTTGTCCGGAACGCGGAGGAACATCAGCGGCGTCGTCATTCCGGAGCTGCGGCCCACTGTCGAGTAATACTCGGTCGCGTCCGGATCCACCGGATGGCCGAGTAACCGGGAATAGAAATCGGCCAGCTTGCCGGGATCGTGGCAGTCGATGGTGACGTTGGCGATGGACAGGGTCATCGGTGATCTCCTTCTGGCGTGCGCGGGTCTGTTGACTGCCGGATAACCGGCGCGGTGCGGCTCACGCGGCGATCGGCCAGCACAGTTCGGTGCGGTAACCGGCCGGATCGGGGCAGCGGTCCGGTCCGATCAGGTAGAGCTCGCGGATCGGTTCGGCCACCGCGATGTCGTGTTCGGCGACGTGGGTGCCGAGCGCGCCGTAGACGCGGTCGATCTCGCTGTAGGGGCCGTCGTGGACGGCGACGGCGAAATCGCGGGCAGGCAGCGTCGTCAGGGTGAGCCCGTCCGGGAAATCGCCGGTCGTGTCCGCGGTGACGGGGACGAATCCGACCACCTCGCCGGCCTCGGCGGTGAAGAACTCGGGCGCGTAGCCGGCTCCGGCCACCCCGGCGGCCCCGAGCCCGGCCGAGGCGAGCGCCTCGTCCAGCATCGGGAACGTCTCGGCGCACCACCGGTCGATCTGTTCCCGCGCGACGACCGCGGTACGGGTGAGCGCGGTGAACGCCGGAACCCGGCGATATTCCACCCGCAGCGGCGGCGCGGCGGTGAGCAGCCCGCGCAGCGACGCGACCACTTCCTGGGTGCGCCGCAGCTGCCTCTCCATGCGCAGCAGATGCGCGCGCAGCGCCGCGTCGCGATCGGCCACATCCTCGGCCGCGAGCACCGCGCGGATCTCCGGCAGCGGCATGTCCAGCTCGCGCAGCCGGCGGATGAGCTGTGCGTCGGCGACCTGCTCGGTCGAGTACCGCCGATAGCCGGTGCCCGCGTCGACCTGGGCGGGCACCAGCAGCTCGATGTCGTGGTAGTGGTGCAGGGCTTTCACGCTCAGGTGGCTCAGCCTGGCGAACTCGCCGATCGGGACGATCGCTGTCATGACCTGAGCAAATACCCTCCGGCTACCGGAGGGTCAAGCCAGCACGAACGCGAGCAGCAAGGTGGTCTGGACGGCGCCGCGCCACCAGGAGTAGCCGAACCAGACACCGGGGCTGACCTCCCGGATCTCGTCATAGACCTGCGGTGTCGGCGAGGGGGCGTAATTCAGCGCCCAGGTAGGCGCACCGTCGACCAGGGCGGGTGCGGTGTAGATGTCGGCGCGCCAGGCTTCGATGCCCGCTCCGGTGACTCGATTCATCAGCCACCCGCCGTCCGGGCCGGTGTAGAAGGTCTTACCGATCCACAGCGCCGGCGCCAGCGCCTGCATCACCGGCGGACGCGTGACCCAGCCGTTCTTGACGCCGCTGGGTACTGCTCCGCGCGGTGCGGCCTTGAAAATGGCGTCCTGCTGTTCCGGACTGCACCGGAAGCGCAGGGAGTCCACGGTGGCCGCGCGGTTGGCCGGGTCGATGACACAGCCGCCGCCGTAGTCGGTGGCCACCGGTGCCGGGTCGGCGCTCGCGGCGGGAGCGGAAATCATCAGCACCGCGGCCGCGGCCGCACACAGGACGGTGACCGGTCTGCGTGTGGTCCGAGCGCGCCGGATCGGGTTCGTCGGGTTGTCGCGGGCCATCCGAGCCTCCTCGGTGTGGGTTATCCCCCCCCGGGGGTCGGCGTCGAGGAACGCTGCGTGATCGCGTATCCACGCGGTCTCTCGGCGGGCCCACCGGGGTGGAAGCGGGCCTATCGCTGATCCTATGCCCGCCCGCGCGCCTCTCGTCGGGGATTCGAGGCAGGTCAGTGCGCCTCCCTGCGTCCGCGAACCCAGCCGGTACTCCGTCCCGCCGGTCATGGCTCGGCCGCCCGCGCGATCGCTGCGGCGGCGCCGGGCGTGCGGCCGCCGCGACGTGGCGAGTCCACTAGGCTGGCGATGACAGGTTCCGCAGATCGGCTGGAGAAGAGGTAACAGGCGTGCAGCCCGGTGGTCAGTTCGATATGCAGCAGATACTCGCCCAAGCCCAGCAGATGCAGGAGATGATGGTCGCGGCGCAGGCCGAGATCGCCGCCGCCGAAGTCGAGGGCCAAGCCGGCAATGGCCTGGTCAAGGTCACCATCAAGGCCACGGGTGAGGTGCAGTCGCTGACCATCGATCCCAAGGCCGTCGACCCGGACGACGTCGAAACCCTGCAGGATCTGGTCATCGGCGCGATCAACGACGCCATGGCCAACGCCCAGCAGCTGGCCTCGGAGAAGCTCGGCCCGCTGGCCGGCGGCGCGGGCGGGCTGCCCGGCCTGCCCGGCATGTGACCGACCGGAGTCAGCGCAGGTGTACGAGGGCCCGGTCCAGGATCTGATCGACGAGCTGGGCAAACTGCCAGGCGTCGGTCCCAAGAGCGCGCAACGCATCGCCTTCCATCTGTTGCAGGTGGAGCCGCCGGAAATCGACCGGCTGCAAGCGGTGCTGCAGAAGGTGCGTGACGGCGTGCGCTTCTGCGCCATGTGCGGCACCGTCGCCGACGGCGAGCTGTGCCGCATCTGCGCCGACCCGCGCCGCGACCGAACCATGATCTGCGTCGTCGAAGAACCCAAGGACGTCCAGGCCATCGAGCGCACCCGCGAATTCCGCGGCCGCTACCACGTACTCGGCGGCGCGCTCGACCCGCTCAGCGGGGTCGGCCCCGACCAGCTGCGGATCCGGGAACTGCTGGCCCGCATCGGCAATCAGGAAGACGGCGTCGACGTCACCGAGGTGATCATCGCGACCGACCCCAATACCGAGGGCGAAGCCACCGCCACCTACCTGGTGCGGATGCTGCGCGATTTTCCCGGGCTCAGCGTCACCCGGCTGGCCTCCGGCCTGCCGATGGGCGGCGATCTGGAGTTCGCCGATGAGCTGACGCTCGGCCGGGCACTGTCGGGGCGGCGCGCGCTGTAGACCGCCGGGTTCGGCCCGGTTCTCAGAGTTTCAGCTTGCTCCAGGTGACGTCGTCGAGCGCGGCGCGGTCGCCGGTGGCCCAGGCCCAGATCAGCTCCGACACCCTGGACGCATCGTCCAGGGTGGTGGTGAAGTGCTTCTTCGGCGACCCGTCGCGGTACTCCAGGATGTATTCCGGCTCCTGGTAATAGGTCTGGATGTAGTCCTGCTCGCCCCGTGACACCACCAGGTACGGGTTCGGCGCGGCCAGCTCGGCCACCCAGCGATCGGTCAGTGGCTTAGTCAGATACGGGAACTCGCCCGCCCCACCGTGCGACACCTCCACCGGCACATGTCCCGCCGGATCAATCAGCCAGGTGAGCTGCGGATCGTAGACAGCGTAGTTCTGCGGCGTCGCGAGCCGGAACAGCAGCTCACGCACGAATCCGATGGCGTCGTACGGGCTCGAGATCTGCAGCACCGTTCCGGTGTCGGCACCGCCGACCGGCGCCGAGTTGAGAAAGGTGTCCTCCTCGGGCAGCTCCTCATTGCGCCGATTCACCTCGGCCGCGATGGCCGCGACGATCTCACTTTCCGGTTGCCCCTGCTGGGCGGTCAGGTACGCATCGACCTCGGCCGGAGTCGCGGCCGCGCCGGAGGGCAACAGAATGTGGTCGTAGCTCACCCGGCCAGCGTACGGGTGAGCGCCGGCAAAGGAGAACCGCAGCCACACCCACCCGCGAGATCCGTGCATTCGACGATGAAGGTGTGTCTGGCATGGTCGAAATCGAAGCAGTCGGCGTCGGTGCATTCCGCAATACGCCCCGCATGCAGCACCAAGGTGCCATGGCAGTGATCGAGCGCCGCCGCACAGGACGGACAGTTCGTCGCGCGCATATCGCCTCCAACCGTCTGAGTCCGTACCTCGTGCATAGCACCGGGGTGTGCCGGGCAGTGGGACGTTACCCCGGCGCGTGTCGTGATCAGGCACACGCCCTCGTCCTGCCGTCCGCAGTCAGGCGCGCAGTCGTTCGCGCCGCAGCTGGTCCACCTCGGGCAGATCCAGCGGTTCCAGGGAATCGACGCCAAGTGCGCGGGCGAGGATGAGGTCGGCGAGTTCCGGGTTTCGGGCGAGGGCCGGGCCGTGCATGTAGGTGCCGATGACCGAGCCCTGGACGACGCCCTCGAGGCCGTCGCCGACGCCGTTGCCGACACCGCGGGTCACCCGGGCGAGTCCGGTGGCGCCGGGGCCGAGGGAGGTTCCGCCGCGGTGGTTTTCGAAACCGGTGAGCGGCGCGGACAGGCCCGGGATGAGCGGGGTGGTGGTCACTTCGCCGATGGCGCGGGTGTCCTGGGGCGAGGTGGTGGCGTCGAGCAGGGCGACGCCCTCGACCCGCTCACCGGATGACGTCTCGTACCACTGGCCGAGCACCTGGATCGCCGCGCAGATCGCCAGCACCGGTGCGCCTTTCGCGGCGGCCTGCTGCAAACCGGGGTAGCGCTGGAGGTGGCGCGTGGCCAGCCGCTGCGCCGAATCCTCCGCGCCGCCGAGGGTGTAGATGTCCAGCGAGTCGGGCACCGGATCGGACAGCGTGATCTCCACGATCTCGGCGTCGTGGCCGCGCATCCGCAGCCGCTGGCGCAGCACCAGCGCGTTGCCGCCGTCGCCGTAGGTGCCCATCACATCGGGCAGGACCAGCCCGATCCGCACGGTCGATTCACTCATCGGGTTGCCTTTCAGCGGGCGTCGAGATCGCGGTTCAGGTCGCGGAACGCGGTGTAGTTGGCCAGCACTTCGACCCGGCCCGCGGGGCAGGAGGCGATGGCGCGCAACGGGTCCGCGATCGTGGTGTGCTCGACACCGGCGTAGGTGAGCCGGACCGCCAAATCGGTGGCGCGCTCACCGGCGGCCACCACCTGCACGCCTTCGAAGTGTTCGAACCGCACGTCCCACAGCCAGGACAGATCCTCACCGTCGGGCACCTGCCCGTTGACGGCGATCACCAGCCCGGCGGCATCGTGATCGATCATCGACAGCGCTTCCTGCCAACCGGCCGGATTCTTGGCCAGCAGCAGCCGCGCCGAATGCTCACCGACCTGCACGGTCCGGTAGCGGCCCGCGATCTCGCGCACCGTACCGGCCGCCGCGGTCGCCTGCGCCGGATCCGCGCCGAGCGCGACCGCGGCGGCCACCGCCTGCGCGGCATTACCGCGATTGGCCCGGCCGGGCAGCGCCAGCCGCAGCTCGGCGGTGAATTCGTCGGGGCCGCGTAGCTTTTCCCCGTCCAGCCACCAATCCGGTTGCGGGCGCTGGAAATCGGCGCCGGTGCTGCGCCAGTGCTCGCCCTCCCAGACGATCGGCTCGCCGCTGCGCGGGCAACTGGTGGCGTCCATCGCCCAGCCGCTGCCCGCGGCCACCCACACCACGTTCGGGTGGTCGTAGGCGATGGAGGTGATCAGCACGTCGTCGCAGTTGGCGATCACGACGGTGTCGGGGTGGCGGGCCAGGCCCGCGCGCAGTTTGCGCTCGATCATATTGATCTCGCCGACCCGGTCGAGCTGGTCGCGGCTGAGGTTCAGCAGTACCACCGCGGCCGGATTCAGCGAATCGGTGACGTGCGGCAGGTGCAGCTCGTCGACCTCGATCGCGGCCAGGCCGGCGGTCCGGTTCACGCTGAGCGCGGCCACGATGCCGGCGTCCATATTGGCGCCGTCGGCCTGGGTGGCGACATCGCCGAGGGTGCTCAGCGCCGCCGTCGTCATCCGGGTGGTGGTCGATTTGCCGTTGGTGCCGGTGACCAGCACCGTTCGCCGTCCGCGACCCAGTTGATCCATGATCGTCGGATCGATTTTCAGGGCGATCAGCCCGCCGATCATCGACCCCTTGCCGCGACCGGCCTTCTGCGAGGCCCACGACGCCGCAGCCGCCGCCCGCAGCGCGATCCGCCCGCGCACCGATATGTCTGCCACGCCGCGAGTCTATGTTCGCCGCGCGCGGCGGGCCGGGTCAGGTCGGGGAGTCGTTATAGAGCTTGCGCTCGTAGTTGGCCGCCGAATAGTAGGCCTCCAGGTCTTCGACACTTTCGGTGACATTGGTCTGCACTTCTTTGACCAGCCGTGCCGGGCTGGGCAGGGTGTCGACGGGCCAGTGCTGCGGCTCCCAGAGGTGGCTGCGCATGAACGCCTTCGCGCAGTGGAAGAAGATCTGCTCGATGTCGACCTCGACCGCGAGGATCGGCCGGTGCCCGCGCACCACCATGTCCTCGAAGTACGGCGCGTCGCGGACCAACCGCGCCCGGCCGTTGATGCGCAGCGTCTCGCGCCGGCCCGGGATCAGGAAGATCAGCCCGACGTGCGGGTTGGCCAGGATATTGAGGTAGCCGTCGGCGCGCCGGTTGCCCGGACGTTCCGGGATGGCGATGGTGGTGTCGTCGAGCACCTTGACGAACCCGGCCGGATCGCCCTTCGGTGAGGCGTCGCAGTTGCCGTCGGCGTCGCTGGTGCACATCACCAAGAACGGGGTGAGCGCGATCCACTCCCGGTCGCGCGGATGCAGGGCGACACGCTCCTTGCTGACCGCGCGGGGCATGACCGCGCCGAGCAGCTCCCTGAGTTCGGCGGGATCGGTGATCTCAGGGGCGTTGTCGCTCATGGCAACGATTCAAACATTCGCGGTGGTGCGCGACGAACCCATTTTGTCCGGGTTCATCGAGTCGGATATCTCACCGTCAGATATCGAGATCGAACAGGTTCGGCTCGCCCCTGGCGTAACGGTCGGCGTCGACCTGGCGCAACGGCTCCAGTTCCGGCGAACGGTACAGCGTGAAGGTGCGGCAGCGCGGGGCATTCGATTCGGTCACGTCGAGCAATGCATTGACAGCCCCGCGAGCAGACTCGCTCGCGCCCTCCATGGTGGCCAAGTCGATATCGGTGCGTACGTAATCACCGGCGAGGAACAGGTTTTCCAGCGCGCCATGGGGATTCGGGCGCGCATCCCAGGAGCCCGCGGTATTGATGAGCAGCGGGTCGGCATTGACGTTGCGGCGCTGCTCAGGCCGCCAGGTGATGCCGGGATCGAGGAACCAGGAGTGCAGATCGGCGTCACGCAGCACCGGACCCCGGTCGTTGAGATGAGCGGTGATCTGCGCCCAGGTCTCGCGGGCGATCTCCTCGTGGGTGCATTCCTTGGCCGGCTTGCCGTACAGGATGCCGGGGGTGTTCCAGTTGGAGATGTCCACCGACAGGCAGTCGGCCACGGTGCCGTCACCGAATTCGGGGAGCTTGCGGGTCCAGAGCTCGTTCTGGCTGATCGAGGTGAGGGCCCACGGCGAATCGATGAAGGCCGCGTGCCCGGAGACGATGTCGGGTGCGGTGCGCAAATAGAACTGGATGCCGTTCATCCAGTCGGTGGAGAGGCTGTCCATGGCGGCCAGTTCGGGGCGGATCGCGCGGATATCCGGCGACCAGAGCGTGCGGGCGCGTTCGGCGGGCAGCGCCACCACGTAGTGGTCGGCCTCGACGGTGCGCGCGGATCCGGTGCCGTCGACGATGCGTGCCCCGCTGATCCGCCGGTCGCGCACGTCGAGCCCGCGCACCTCCGCGCCCAGTTCGAAACGCACGCCGAGCCCGCGCAATAACGCCACCCACGGGTCGATCCACGCGTCGTTGGTCGGCCCGTTCAGCACCCGGTCCAGATCGCCGTCGTTGCCGATCTTCAGCGGATTGCCGAGGAACTGCTCGCCCATATTGCCGATGGTGCGGGCACTGGCCTTGTCCTCTTTGGCCGCCACCAGCAGGCTGGTGAGGGTGCGCGAGAGCAGGGCGCGGAATTCGTGGGATCGCTTGTGCCCGTGCACGAAATCGTGCCATGACATGTGCTCCCACTGGCCGAAGCGGCGGGCGTCGCAACTGCTGAAGAAGACCAGCAGCCGGTTGGCGAAGAACGCGCCCTCGGCCGGCGGCATCTTCAGCGCGGTCGCGATGGCGGCGCCCATCGTTTCCCGGAAACCCTGCGGGGTCGCCGTCGCCAGATGCGCGGCGCCGAGCGGGAGCCGGAAGTCGTCACCGCCGCGGCGCGCGAACCGCGCTTCGGACGCGGTGACCAGGTTGTTCCACACACCATTCGGGTTGGCGCCGAACGGTATTCGCCGCATGGTGTCGGGAACATGGTGGTAGAAGCCGGGGAAGAAGCGGAAGCCGTGCTCGCCGGGCAGATCCGGGCGGCCACCGGTCCCCGAGCCCGGAACCCCCATGCTGCGAGCCTTACCGCCCAGTGCCCGGCGTTCGTAGACGGTGACCTGGAAGCCGCGTTCGGCCAGCTCGTGCGCCGCCGTCAGCCCCGCGACCCCACCGCCGAACACCGCGACCCGCGTACCCGGTCGAGCGGCCGCCGACCCCGCCCCGAGCGCCCCCGCCGATGCCAGACCGACCCCCGCCGCGACCGCCCCGCGAAGCACCGCCCTCCGCGATACGGTCCACTGTTGTTTCGCCATGCGCCGCTCTGCTGCCTAGCCTTAGGGACCTCACTGATTGCCGACCACTTTAAGCGCACGTCGATGGGGCGGATGTCCGGGTTGGCCAAAGTTGCGGTGTACCGCCCGAGCGGGCGATGTGATCGCTATGTGTCAGGCTGGAGATTCAGACTCGTCGGCTGCTGCGGCGCCTGCCCGACCAGCACATCCGCGGTCGCCTGGTCCTGGGCGGCGAGGCTGTCCGCCGTTGTCTTCAGCGACTCCGCCATCTCGCCGAGGTTCTTCGACAGCAGCGTGCGGCGGTCGTCGAGGTAAGCGATGAACCGGGAGAAGGCGGGCACGGCCTCCCCCTTCCACGCCTCGTGACTGTCGGCAATGGCTTGATCGGTCTCACGCAACGCCGTGCCGGAATCGGTGAACAACACGTCGAGGCGCCCCGCCGCGGCACGCAACACTTCAGGATCGGCAGAAATCTGATCAGCCATCTTTCCCCCTTGGCCTATTGAAATCGCCTGTCCCCGATACAATACCCATCGACACTGATAGCGCACAGAGTCCGGGGGGACGCCGAATTCATGATTCTGCCCGATATCCGCTGGTGGAACGAACTGGCACTCGAGATGCTCGAGACATCGCTGTCACGCCGGATCAGCACAATCGAAGACGTCAACAAGCAGCTGGCCGACATCGCGAAACTCCCCGGTTGGGAAGGTGACGCCGCCGACGCCGCTCGCCGCCGGTTCGCCGACACCTCCGATCAACTCACCGACGAAGCGGCCGCACTCGGCGCGGTCCGAAACTTGACAACCCAAACCCGCGAGGCCGTTAAGCACTTGAAGCAGACCCTCGCCACCATCGACCGGCGCGCCACCGAAGCCGGCCTCGAAGTCTGGGACCACGGCCACGTCACCATCGCCGACAAGCCCGACGCCCCCGACCCGGCCTCGGTGGAAGCGCTGCGCCTCGAATTGATCGACGCCGCTCGCGCCGTCATGCGCCAAGCCGACGACATCGTCGCCGACGCCGCCGTCGTCCTGAACAAGGCCGCCAACGGTGAGATCACCGACAACGGCGCCACCGATGTCGTCGCGGCATCCGCCGCCGGTGCCGCCCAAGGCGGCCTCACCGCCCCCGCCCCACCCGAAAACGCCTCCCCGCGTGAGAACAACGCCTACTGGGACGCCCTCGACGACCGCCAACGCCGCGAAATCATCGACCAGCACCCCGAGTGGATCGGCAACCGCGACGGAATCCCCTCCATGGCGCGCCACGAGGCCAACGTCAACCGCATCGACGACGAGCGGACACGGTTGACGGCGGAACGGGACCGGTTGAAAGACGAGCTGAAGGACGACCCGGGACCGCCCAAGAATCCGAACGCGCCGATACCGAACGCGGACAAGAAGGCCGAACTCGCCCAGGTCGAAGCGAAGCTGACAGATCTGGATTCGCTCGAACGCACGCTGGACAAGCATCCGTTGGATCCGAACAACCCCGACACGGGTGCACGACTGTTGTTGCTGGATATGCGATCAGGAGACAAAGGCATGGCCGCGATTGCGATCGGGGACCCCGACAATGCAGATCATGTCTCGGTCACTGTGCCAGGGGTTTCCACCACCGTGCCCTCGCTCGATGGTATGGCCAATGAGGCAGTGGCAGTCCAGCGCGAAGCTCACAAGCAGTTGGCATCCAACGGACAACCAGACGATCGAGTGGCAACCATTGCTTGGCTAGGGTACGAGCCCCCTCCAGACCTCGGGCTAGATGCGGCCGGTACAGGTCGCGCGGAAGCAGGGGCACCGAAGCTGGCAAGCTTCTTCGACGGGTTGGATGCAGCTTCGAACAAGCCAAACCCGCATATCACAGCCCTGGGCCATTCCTACGGCTCGTATACGACAGCACTCGCACTCCAGGAACTCGGCCCGGATAACCCCGTCGATGATGCGGTCTTCTATGGCTCGCCAGGTATCAATGCCGACGACGAGAGCGACCTAAATCTCGGTCAGGGGCATGGATTCGTCATGCGAGCACCGGATGACCCCATCTCCTGGGCTGACGACTACGGCGTCTTCGGTCCAGATCCGGTAACCACCCAGCTCGAGCAACTCTCGGTACTCGAAGCGACCACACCCGATGGTGTCCAGCGCGAAGACTCCAACGGCCACAGTGAGTATCCGAGGCCGAGTGGAAACGGTGAGCTGCGCACGGCCGGATACAACATGGCGGTAATCGTTGCGGGCTTACCACATTTGGTGGTGCGTTGAGATGACCGCTGTCAGTATCGCCCGGACATTGATTCCGATCCTCCTGACGGTCGTCGCACTCAGCGGATGCGGCAGCCGGCTTGATGATCCCGACCATCCACCTACCCCCGAAGAAATCGCACACGCCGAAGAAATGATGCGGCGATTGCCATCAGTTCATGCCACCGAGTCGCAGCTCTTCGGCCTCATCCAGAGGATCGCTGAAACCGCGGCACCCGCACTCAACTGGGAGATAAAAGTCGATCGAGGCCAGAACACACTGGGGTGTCCGGGCCCCTACTCGAAGACCGACGGCGTGTCGATGGCAACCGATAGTCTTTACTCGCCGATCCCGATTACCGATACGGAATGGCCTGAGGTCCTCCGAATCACCCGTGACCTCGCCGCACAACACGGCATCACCGCACTCACTGTGCGCGCCGACGAACCCGGACACCACGACGTCACACTGCACTCCCCCGACCACGGCAACGAGATCAGCATCGGATCGCGCAAAGCCGCGCTTATTACCGGTTTGACCGGCTGCCGCTTCCGCGCCGACGACCTCCAGAACCCGCCGGCGAAGTAGATGAACCGCGTACGCCTACACGCCTGAATCACACCGGCAGGATGTCCACGTCGTACTTCTGACACCACGGGTCGGCGGTGACCAGCCGAAGTCGCTCACATTGGGCCTGCGCGACGAGCATTCGGTCGAATGGATCCCGATGGATCAGCGGGAGTCTGCCCGCGACGGTGCCATGGCGGTGACCGATCGGCAGTTCGAGGAAGCCACTGTCGCGCAGTAGTTCGGGGAGGTCCGGCGGTCCATCAAGCTTCCCCACCGCCTGCTTGATCGCGACTTCCCAGATCGTCGCCGCGCTGAGATACACCTCGGGTTCGTGATCCAGTATGTCGTTGAGGTCGTCGGAGAGCCGGGGATCACCGTCGAGCCACCACAGCGCGACGTGAGTGTCGAGCAGCAGACTCATGTCGTCATCCCGAAGTCGCGGGCGATCTCGGCGTTCGTTTCCTCCGAATCCCAGTCGGGCGCGAGCCGGAGGGCGCCCCGAAGGGAACCGCGGCCTCGGCGATCGACGCGCCGCTTCAGTGGGACAACCTTCGCCACCGGGTGCCCGGCGCGACTGATGATGATCTCTTCGCCGTGCTCGACGCGCTCGATGATCCGCGACAAGTTCGTCTTCGCATCGTGAATATTGAACTGCTCAGCCGCACTGCCCGACATGAGAACCTCCTTAGCTAAGAGGTTAGTCCACTGCGTTCGGTTTGCCCAGCGGGCGCAAGCAACGGGCGGGTCAGCACATGACGTGAGATTCGGACCGGCTAGGCGTGGTCGAGGGCGAGACGGTGGGATCGGCGGAGGGTTCGCTGCTCGCCGAATCGATCCGCTTTCGCGGCGCGGCGGTTGCCGCGAAGGCCCCCGCGATGACGACCACACCACCGATGAGGCTTGCCGCTGTGGGTGTTTCTTCGAGGAAGGCCCAGCTGGCTGCGATGCCCACCACCGGAACCAGCAGCGAGAAGGGGGCGACGGCGCCCGCCGGGTAGCGGCTCATGAGGTAGGTCCACAGGCCGGAGCCGACGACGGTCGCGAGCAGGGCGATGTAGGCGAGGGCTGCGAGGGCGGGCCAGCCGGTGGGGGAGAAGGTTGCGGCCAGGTCGTGGAAGCCGGTGGTCGGGCCTTCTAGCGCGGCCGACAGGGCGAACAGGGGCAGGACGGGGACGACGGCGATCCACAGGGTGAGGTGCAGCGGGTTGACGTCCGGTGATTCCTGGCCGGCGCGGCGGGCGCCGATATTGCCCAATGCCCAGCCGAAACCGCCGGCCAGCGTGAGCAGCACCGGGATCAGGCTGGCGTGCGCGAAGCGGTCCCAGCCGATGATCGCCATGCCCGCGACCGCCGTCACCAGGCCGGCGACCTGGATCGGACGGATGCGTTCGGCCAGCAGCAGTGCGCCGAGCGCGACCGTGAACGGTGCCGACGATTGCAGCACCAGCGACGCCAGCCCGGTCGGCATGCCCACGCGCATGGCGGTGAACAGGAACGCGAACTGCAACATGCCGAAACCGAGGCCGTACAACAGGATCCACCGCCAGCGCACATCCGGGCGCGGGATGAACAGCAGGACCGGGACCGCGATGACGGCGAAGCGCAGCGAAGCGAAGAAGAACGGCGGCAGATGGTCGAGTCCGATGCGGATGGCGAGGAAGTTCAGCCCCCACAGCAGGACGACGGTCAGTCCGAGCAGGCGGTCGCGGGTGGTCACGCATTCCAGGATGGACGCGGCGAATGCTCAGAACAATCGAATTGATCTGCACTATCTGTGTAGCATTGCTTAATGGATTCCGTGGGTTCGCCGATGTCGCTGGAGCGCCTGCGGGTGTTGCGGGAATTCGCCGACCGGGGCACGGTCGCGGCGACGGCGGCCGCGCTGTCCATGACGCCATCGGCGGTATCGCAGCAGCTGAAGGTGCTCGCCAGGGAAGCGGGTGTGGCGCTGCTCGAACCGGACGGGCGTCGGGTGCGGCTCACCGACGCCGGTCACGCGCTGGTGGTGCGTGCCGATGAAGTGCTCGCCGCGATGGATCGCGCCGTCGCCGAGATGGCGCACTACCGCGGCTCACCGCGCGGGCGGGTGCGGGTGGCGGTGTTCCCGTCCGGTGGTGCGTTGCTGCTGCCGCGGGTGCTGCCGGCCCTCGCCGACAGCGGGGTGGAGGTCGTCGCGCGTGATGAGGATGTGCCGCCCTCGGAAACCCATCGCCTGCTCGCCGATTACGACATCGTGCTCACCCACCGCGACGAACGCGCCGCGCCGCTGGCCGGTCCGCGCATCGCCGCGCGTGTGCTGATGCGCGAACCGATCGATGTGGTCGTCGCACCGACGCATCGGCTGGCCGGCCAGGAGTCGGTGACCCCGGCCGAGCTGGCAGACGAGAGCTGGCTGAGTGTGCGCGGCGGCTTCCCGGTCGACGATGTACTGCGCTCGATCGCCACGGTCACCGGCGTCGAGCCTCGAATAACGCAGCGCCTCAACGAGTTCCGCATGATCGAGGTGTTGGTGGCGACCGGTTACGGTGTGGCGCTGATGCCGCGCCACGCCGTCACGCACCCGGATCTGTCGGTCCTGCGACTATCCGGGGTACGTGCCGCGCCTGTACGAACTCGCTACCCGTCCCCGCGCGGACGCCCGCCCGGCCATAGCCACCGTGCTCGACGCCTTCATCGCGGCCGCCGCCGCCATCCCGGGCTGAGCCTTTCCGCGACCCCGGCGCCCGACTATTAGCGCCCGTACGGCTGCTGACTCGCCGCGTACCCGAAGTCGTCGGCCACCATCGCCGCCAATTCCAGCAGTGCCCGCCTGGTCGGCTTGCTCACCAACTCCAGATCGATTTCCGCGCCCTCGGCGAGGTGGTCGTCGAACGGCACCACCTGCACCGCGCGGGTGCGGTCGAGGAACAGCTTGCGCAGCTGGTCGATATCGACCGAGGAGGCGCCGCGTCGAGAGGCGTTGACCACCACGACCGTTCGCTCCACCAACTTGCTGTAGCCATGGTGGTCGAGCCAGTCGAGGGTGGCCGATGCGCTGCGGGCGCCGTCGATCGCCGGCGAGGTGACCAGGACCAGTGAGCTGGCCATATCGAGCACACCGGCCATGGCCGAATGCATCAGGCCGGTACCGCAGTCGGTCAGGATGATGTTGTAGAACGACTGCAGGATGCCGATGGCCTTGCGGTAATCGGCCTCGCTGAAGGCTTCCGAGACCGCTGGATCCTGTTCACTGGCCAGCACTTCCAGTCGGCTCGGTGCCTGTGAGGTGTGCGCGCGGACATCGGAGTACCGGGTGATGTGCTGGTCTTCGAGCAGGTTGCGGACCGTCGACCGGGTTTGCCGCGGCACCCGATGCGCGAGGGTGCCGAGGTCGGGGTTGGCGTCGATGGCGATGACGCGGTCACCGCGCAGCGAGGCGAAGGTGGAGCCGATGCCGACGGTCGTTGTGGTCTTACCGACACCGCCCTTCAGCGACAGGATCGCGATCCGATAGTCGCCGCGCACCGGCTGGTTGACGCGTTCGACCAGGTCGGCGTGCACCACATCGGCCGCCGATTCACCGGGGTTGATGAGGCCACGGGAGGCCTTGTGCACGGCCCGGCGCCAACCGCTGCGCGGCGCCTTGCGCGCCCGCTTGAGCAGGTTCAGGTCGTTGACCGAGTGTCCGGGTTGACCGGGCTGCGGCATGTGCTGCGGCACGAACGGCTGCTGCTGCCCCGGCTGCTGGGCCTGCGGCGGGCCGCCCTGCCAGTCCGGTGTCTGGTACTGGCCGGTCGCTGGTCCGCTCATGCCGGTCGGCGCGGACTGCTGCATGGGTGGCTGGTAGGTCGGCTGCGGCGGCACCGGCGGCGGGGCCCAGCTGTTGATGGCGCCGCCGTGCGGGTCGCCGCTCTCGGGCATCGGATGATGGTTGCTCTGCTCGGGCGCCGCCGGCGGCGCCTGGAACTGCTCGCCCTGCGGCGCGAAACCGCCCCCGGCGAACTGACTCTGGCCCGCGTCGAACTGCTGGCCCGGCGGCTGCGAGAACTGGCCGGGGCCGCCCTGCTGCTCGAATTGGCCAGGGCCGGGCTGCTGCTCGAACTGCCCGCTGCTGTCCGGCGCGAACTGGCCTTGATTCGGCTGGTCGAACTGTCCGGGCGCCGGCGGCTCGAATCCGCCCTGATTCGGCTGCTCGGGGTAGGGACCGGGGCCCGTCTGCGAGAACTGACCCTGCCCTGACGAATCGAACGGCCCGGGCGGCGCGAACTGGCCGGGAGCCGCGAAAGTCCCCTGCTCGGGGAACTGGCCGGGAGGTGCGAAGGAACTCTGTTCGGGGAACTGGCCGGGGGGAGCGAAGGAGCCCTGTTCGGGGAACTGGCCGGGGGGAGCGAAAGTCCCCTGTTCGGGGAACTGGCCGGGAGGTGCGAAGGAGCCCTGTTCAGGGAATTGACCGGGGGGAGCGAAGGATCCCTGCTCCTGGAAAGGCCCGGGAGCCGGCGCGGGGAACTGGCCGGGCTGGGCAAACTGCCCGCTGGTGTGCGGTGCGGGCTGTTCGGGGAACTGACCGGGCTGCGCGAATTGTCCGCTGGTGTGCGAAGAGAACTGCCCGGGTTGCGCGAACTCGCCACTGCTGTGCGTATCGAACTGCCCGGGCGCCTGCTCGAACTGCGCTGATGCCGAAGCGCCGGCAGTGGCGAACTGATCAGCGCCGGACGATGATTCGTCGACCGAATACACCGACGTCGCGTCCGCGGGACCGGAGCCGTTGCCAGAATCGGCCTCGGGTGCCTCGCCCGCGGAGCTCGATTCGGCAGCCGCGGACGGCTCGGCTTCACCGGTATCGTGCTGCGGCTGCTGCGTCGGGTCGGAATCGGTGGTGATTCCGGCGTCCGCCGGATGACTCTGCAGCCAGGGCGGAGAAGTCGGGTTGTCGTTGTCTGTCACAGTTCCCCCATCTGCTCGGGATGTCGAGCAGAGAGCTCGGTGGCGCAGTTGCGGGTCAACGCTAGCAGGTGAGTTCGGGCCCGTGCATGCCGTGGCTTACCAGGTCCGAGACGACACCGGCGTGGTCCGGACCGGCGCAGAGCCGTCCGGACCACGCCGATTGTTGCTCAGTTCGCCCGGTTGACCGCGGAAACCACCGCGCGCAGCGAGGCGGTGGTGATGGAGGTGGCGATGCCGACACCCCAGACGGTCTTGTCGCCGATCGCGCATTCGACGTAGGCCGCCGCCTGTGCGTCGTCACCGGCGGACATCGCGTGCTCGGAGTAGTCCAGCACCTGCACATCGAAGCCGACGGTCGCGATCGCGTCGACGAACGCCGCCAGCGGGCCGTTGCCGGTGCCGGTGATCTCCTGCTCGACACCGTCGACCTTCACCGTCGCGGTGATGGTGTCGGTGCCGCCGTCGGTCTCCGCGGCGGTGACCTTCTGCTTGATCCGCTCCAGCGGCCGCACCGGCTCGAGGTATTCGGTGGCGAAGACGTCCCACATCTCCTTGGGCGTCACCTCGCCGCCCTCGCCGTCGGTGATCTGCTGGATCGCCTGGGAGAACTCGATCTGGAGGCGCCGCGGCAGCGCCAGCCCGTGATCGGTCTTCATGATGTAGGCGACACCGCCCTTGCCGGACTGCGAGTTGACCCGGATGACGGCCTCGTAGGTGCGGCCCACGTCCTTGGGGTCGATCGGCAGGTACGGCACCTCCCAGGTGATGTCGTCGACGTCGGCGCCTGCCGCGTCCGCGGTCGCCTTCATCGCGTCCAGGCCCTTGTTGATGGCGTCCTGGTGGGAGCCGGAGAACGCGGTGTAGACCAGGTCGCCGCCGTAGGGGTGACGCTCGTGCACGGGCAGCTGGTTGCAGTATTCGACCGTGCGGCGGATCTCGTCGATATCGGAGAAGTTGATCTGCGGGTCGATGCCACGGGAGAACAGGTTCATGCCGAGGGTGACCAGGCAGACGTTGCCGGTGCGCTCACCGTTGCCGAACAGGCAGCCCTCGATGCGGTCGGCGCCGGCCTGGTAGCCCAGTTCGGCGGCCGCCACGGCGGTGCCGCGGTCGTTGTGCGGATGCAGCGACAGCACGATCGCCTCGCGGCGGGCCAGGTTGCGGTGCATCCACTCGATGGAATCGGCGTAGACGTTCGGCGTGGCCATCTCGACGGTCGCGGGCAGGTTGATGATCAGCGGCTTGTCGGGGGTTGGGGCGATGATCTCGGAGACCGCGTCGCAGACCTCCTTGGCGTATTCCAGCTCGGTGCCGGTGTAGGACTCCGGGCTGTATTCGTAGCGCCAGTTGGTGTCGGGGTGCTTCTTCTCGGTCGCCAGGCACAGCTTCGCCGCGTCGGTGGCGATCTTCTTCACGGCCTCGCGGTCGGCGCGGAACACCACTCGGCGCTGCAGGATGGAGGTGGAGTTGTAGAAGTGCACGATGACGTTCGGCGCGCCCGAGCAGGCTTCGAAGGTGCGCTCGATCAGTTCCGGACGGCACTGCGTCAGCACCTGGATGGTGACGTCGTCCGGGATGGCGCCGTCGGTGATGATCTCGCGGACGAAGTCGAAATCGGTCTGGCTGGCCGACGGGAAACCGACCTCGATCTCCTTGTACCCCATCCGCACCAGCAGGTCGAACATGCGGCGTTTGCGGGCCGGGCTCATCGGATCGATCAGGGCCTGGTTGCCGTCGCGCAGGTCGACCGCACACCAGGCGGGCGCGCGATCGATGACCTTGTCCGGCCAGGTGCGGTCGGGCAGCGTGATCGGCTCGACCTCCTCGGCGAAGGGCCGGTACCGGAAGGTCGGCATGGAGGAGTTCTTCTGCTTGTTCCAGGCCGGCTGATCGGCGGGCGCGGGCTTGGTGGGCGCGGTGATGGTGCGCGTGCCGGATACGAAGGCGTCAGCGGGTGACATGCGATTCTCCGTGGGTGTGGGTGGTGTCCCGAAAAGGCGGGTCGACCGGCGCGGCAGAACCCCGCGACGGGAGGCCGGTCCGATCAGACCCCGTCGCGGCGGCCGAGAAGAAGTGCCCGCTGCATGATGCGGGCCAGTTTACCGTGCCCGGATTCGGCGGCGGAAGGGCGGTACCGATAGCGTCGGCGACCGTATGCGCTTGTACGGGCCACCGCGGTCCGACGGGACGTGAGGATCTTGGATGACTTGGCTCGAAATGCTGGCCGTCTTCGGGGCCGGTGTGGCCGCGGGCGGAATCAACACCATCGTCGGCTCCGGCACCCTCATCACCTTTCCGGTGCTGCTGGCGTTCGGCTATCCGCCGGTGACGGCGAACGTGTCGAACACCGTCGGGCTGGTGCCCGGTTCGGTGAGCGGGGTGATCGGGTATCGGCGTGAGCTGTCCGGACAAGGAGCCCGGCTGCTGCGCTTGGGTGTGGCGTCGCTGCTGGGCGCGATCACCGGCGCGGTGGCCCTGCTGACGATGCCGGAACAGGCGTTCAAGGCCATCGTGCCGGTGCTGATCATCGCGGCCCTTGTGCTGGTGGTGGTGCAGCCGCGGCTGGCGGCCTGGGTGAAGAGCCGCCGCGATGCCGACAACACCCCCGAGCACGGCGGACCGGTGCTGTTCGGCTCGATCTATGCCACCGGCATCTACGGCGGCTATTTCGGCGCGGCCCAGGGCGTGCTGCTGATCGGTCTGCTCGGGGTGTTCGTGCACGACGACCTGCAACGGCTGAACGCGGTGAAGAACACGCTCGCGCTGTTGGTGAACGCGGTGTCGGCGGCCATCTTCATCGTCGTGGCCGATATCGCCTGGGAAGCGGTCGCGCTGATCGCGGCGGGTTCCATCATCGGCGGGCAGCTCGGTGCCAGGGTCGGACGCAAGCTCTCACCCACGGTGCTGCGCGCGGTGATCGTCGTCGTCGGCACCGTGGCGGTGGTCCGGCTGCTCACTTCATGACCGATCGGTAATGGCAGGGCCTGTTCTGCAGATCTCTCTATAAGGAAGATCGTTCCATCACGCGTGCGGCCGGGTGAACAGCGGCTGTTCAACATTGGCGATTGCCGGTAATCTTCCCCCGGCCGCGCGCGTGAATTTGGAGGTGGCAGAAGTGGATAGGCGTGCCTTCCTCGAGGCGGTGGGTGCGGCGACATTGCTGGGGGTCCTCGGATCGACGGCCGGTGCGGTCACGGCCGATGCCGATCCGATCTGGGATGCACTGTTCCGTGAATGGGTACCGGAGATCTTCGCGCCGCTACCCGATCCGGCCGACCATTCACCCGCGATCGTCGTCGGTTCCGGCTTCGGCGCTTCGGCCACGGCCTTGCGTTTGGCGCAGGCCGGCGTCGCCACCACGGTCCTCGAGCGCGGCTCGCGCTGGCCCAACGATCCGTGGCGGGAGATCTTCACCGGCGACGACCTGCCCGACGGGCGCGGTTTCTGGCACCGCACCTCCTTCACCGGGGTCACCAAGGTGCCCATGCGGTTCGCCAGTTTCGGCGGGGTCCTCGATGTCACCGAATATCCGGGAATCGACGTGTGGCGGGCGGCCGCAGTGGGCGGCGGCTCGATCGTGTTCAGCGGCGTGATGATCGCGCCCGAGCGCAGCCTGTTCGACCACGTCTTCGGTGGCGTCGTCGATTACGGCGAACTCGAGCGCGTCTACTACCCGCGCGTGCGGCAGATGCTGCGGCTGGACGCCATGCCCGCCGACATCTACCACTCGGCGCCGTTCACCCACTCGCGTGCGTGGGACGATCAGGTCCGCAAGGCCGGATATCAGCCGGTGCCCAATGATTCGATCTTCAACTGGAACATCCTGCGCGATGAGCTGGCCGGGCGCAGCAGGCCTTCGGCGACGGTGGCGCGCAGCAACCTCGGCAATTCCAACGGCGCGAAATTCGATCTCAACCAGAACTACCTGCGCTACGCCGAACAGACCGGCCGCTGCGGAATCTTCCCCGGCCACCGGGTCGATTCCATCGCACAGGAGAGCGGCGGACGGTATTCGGTCACCGTGACGAAATTGGCGCCGACCGGCGATGTCTTGCGCACCCGCACCCTGACCTGCGATCAGTTGTTCCTCGGCGCAGGCTCCATCGGCAGCACCGAACTGCTGGTCCGCGCCCAGGCCACCGGCGCGCTGCCCAACCTCAACGAGCACATCGGCGACGGCTGGGGCACCAACGGTGATGTGGTGCTGGCGCGCGGTGCCAGCTCGGTGGCCGGGTTCGGCCAGGGCGTGCCGAGCGCCAGCCGGGTCTATGACGACTCCGCGGTGCCGCTCACCCTGGAGAACTGGTACATCCCCGGCATCCCGTTCGAAACCGGCGCGCTGGCCTCCCTCGGCATGGTGCTCGACCCGACCCGCACCCGGATGGGATACGACCGCGGGACGGATTCGGTCGGGCTGAGCTGGTCCACGCGCAACCGCGACGAGACGGTGGCCGCCGCTCGCGCCGTCGACCGCGGGATCGCCGAACGCGCCGGCGCTCTTGTCGAATACAGCGCCCTCGGCTACGACGCGAACGCGCTGTTCACCGCGCATCCGCTGGGCGGTGCGGTACTCGGCCGGGCCACCGACGGGTATGGCCGGGTGCACGGGCATCCCGGGCTCTACGTCATGGACGGCGCGGCCATCCCCGGCAGCACCGCGACGGTCAATCCGTCGCTGACCATCACGGCGCTGGCCGAACGCAATATCGAGGCCATCATCCGCGCCGGACGGTGACGCGCCGTCACGAAGCGCAAAATCTGCGTGGGCGGCGCGGTGCGGTATTACCGTCGGCTGGATTGATCGGCATCGAAGGGATCCTCACGTGGCAGTAGCGTCGCCCACCGGCTATGAACCCGGCGAGGTGCCGGAACCCGGCGAGTACCCGCGCAAACCGCCCACGCTGTGGACCGATTTCCTGATGCTCGGGCTGGCCATCGCCTCGGTGGTGCTGGTCGGCTGGATCACCTTCTTCGAGGTCTCCGATCAGACCTACCGCACCATCGTGATCGCCGACTACACCATCTGCGCGATCTTCGCGGTCGAGTTCCTCTGGCGGTGGCATCGCGCGGGCTGGCCGTGGACGTTCCCGTTCATCTACTGGTACGAAGTGCTCGGCATGATCCCGGTGACCAGCCCCTGGCTGCGTGGGTTCCGGCTGCTGCGGATCGTGGTGATCCTGGTGCGGCTGGCCAGGGTGGCCGACCGGGTGTTCGGCGACCGGGTCACCGCCGCGGTGGTCAATCGCTCGGTCGGCACCATTGTCGAGACGATCAAGAAGCCGGTGACCATGGCCGTGCTCGACGAGGTGGCGCAAGCACTGCGCGCGGGTCACTACACCCAGAACATCGCCGCGGCGCTGGAGGAGAACCGCAAGGAACTCGACGAGATGATCGTGGAGTTGATCAAGAACGATCCGCAGGCGGGCCGGGTCCGCTACCTGCCGTTCCACGACGACATCATCCGGCTGGTCGCCGATACCGTCTTCCGGATCCTGTTCCAGTTCCTCGACGATCCGCGCACCGACGAGCTCGTCTCGGATCTGCTGCGGGAGAACATCGACCAGATCCGGGACGCGCTGAGCAACGGGGTGAAGGTGCCGCCGTCGGCGTACGGTCCGACGCCCTTGGAACGCACTGTGCGCCACCACTTTCCGCGCTGACCGGCCCGCCCGGCCTATTCGGGCGCGGCGTGGCGGATCTGATCGCGGGCGCCGGCGTGCCGGATGGTCTCCCAGCTGATCAGTGCCGCGAGCACGGCGAACAGCATCGTCAGCGAAGCCAGGGCGGGTAGTGCGGCGGCCACCGGGGTCAGCGCGAGCAACACCGCCACCGTGACGATCCGCGCGGCCGACAGATTGCCCGTCGCGTACTGCTTGAACCCGACGAGGCCGACGAGATAGAGCGCGACGCCGCCGTACATCGCGCCGAGCGGGATGCCGTAGAGGGCGTCGCTGAGGGTGTGGGTGGATTCGTCGCCGACGTAGTACAGCACCTCCTTGAGGCCGAGCGAGAGCCCGATGATCCCGGCGATCATCGGGAAATGCCAGTACATGTAGCACATTTGGGCGATCTTGATCCGCCGGGCGCCGGTGGCCCCGGCCAGCGCGTGCTCCACCGCCAGTGCCGCGACGTCGAAATAGGCCCACCACAGCAGTCCGGATATCGCCAGGCCCAGCATCGAGGCGACGGTGATCGGCCAGGAGATCGGCAGCCCCGAGACGCCGATGCCGATCGAGACGATCGATTCGCCCAGCGCCACGATGATGATCAGCCCATAACGCTCGGAGTAGTGGCTGGCCGAGGCGAGCCGCCATTCGGTGCCGGCGAATCGGGTCCACAGCCAGTCCCCGGCGATCGCTGCGATCCACAGCGCGATCTGCACCCGGCCCTCGGTGAGCGCCGCGACCACCAGCAGCGTGGTGCCGAGGGTGATGGAGCCCAGTGCCCAGCGCACGATCTGTGCGCGCAACGTGGAATCGCCCTCGGCGGCCAGCCACATCATCACCAGATGCACCAGCCGCACAACCAGATAGGCGATGGCGAACACCAGCGGCCCGAACCAGCCGCCTTCCAGGTCGTCGAAGGCTTCGGGAATCGTGAGTGCGGCGATGAACGCACCGCCCATGGCCACGAAGATGGCGATTCGGGCGATGCCCTCGTCGGCGCGGACGATATTGCCAAGCCAGGAGTACGCGATCCACAGCCACCACATCAGGGCCAGGCACAACACCGCGCGCAGCAGGTTCCTCGCCGTGGTCTCCTCCGCGGCGAGGTCGGTGACCATGGTGAACGCGAAGACCAGGACCAGGTCGAAGAACAGTTCGAGCTGGGTTACCGAGGAGCCCTCGGCCATCGGCCGTAGCCGAGCGCGTGTGGATCCGATCATGGATGACATCGTCGCAGGCCGGGGCCCGCCGTGCCCGCCCGACGAGCGGGTTCAGTCATCAAGCGGTTTGAAACGTCTCTGTTTCGGGAAATCGTTCGGCGAAATCGATGAAGGTCTCCACCATCGCCTCGTTCGCGCGGCGCACGGAGCGCTTGAGCAGGAAGCCGGGAACGGGAATGGGCAGGTACAGCTCGTTGTGGTACCACACGTGGGTGCCCTCGTCGGTCTCGCTCAGCTCGAAGAAGCCGCCACCCTTCACGCCTCGGGTGCTGTCGACGACCTCCCAGGCCGAGCGGTTGGCGTCCCAGTCGTATTCGAGGACCTGGAGATCGGAGCTGCCGAGCATTTCCGCCTTGACGAAAACCCGGCGCGGCCTGCCTTCCTCATCGCGGGTGGCGACCCGGGCATCGGTGTAGGCCGCCGACCAATCCGGAAGCATTTCCACCGCTGCCAGTGCGTCCATGACCTGTGCGGGGTCGGTGTCGACAACGAATCGGATATCGGTCTTCGTACGCATGTCTTACCTCCGCACCCCCGCATTACCAACGCGCCGATTGTGCCCAGCGGCACAGTGATCGTCAACACTGCGCCTACGGTCGCGTAGGTAGCTATACGGTTGGCCGGCCGCTGATCCGCGGGCGTGCGGTGACCGAATTGTGACGTTCAGTTCGAGCCCGACGGCTCCACTGTCGCATCGGGTCCCGGGTAGATCAGCGACTCGTGTCCGTCCTCGAAACGCACGATATACGGGGGTGACCCGTCGGGTCCGCGGACCTCGAC
>NZ_BAFY01000019.1 GCF_000308555.1 Nocardia cyriacigeorgica NBRC 100375
GGTGCGGCTCGACGTCACCGATGTCGCCCGCGCCGAGGAGGTGGTAGCCGACGTTCTCGCCCGGCACGGCCGCATCGACGTGCTCGTGAACAATGCCGGTCGCACCCAGGTGGGCGCCGTGGAGGCAACCACCGACGCCGAACTGCGCGACCTGTTCGATGTGCACTTCTTCGGCCCGGCCGCGCTCACCCGCGCGGTGCTGCCGTCCATGCGGGAACGCCGTAGCGGTGCCATCGTGAACCTGAGCAGCATGGGCGGACAGATGTCGTTCGCCGGGTTCGGGGCCTACAGCGCAACGAAATTCGCGCTCGAAGGGCTCTCGGAAGCTCTCGCCGACGAGGTGAAGGGCTTCGGCATCAAAGTGCTCGTTGTGGAGCCGGGCTCGTTCCGCACCAACCTGTTCGGCAAGAACGCCGCCTACTTCAGCGCCGATCACCCCGCATACGCCGAGACCGTCGGCAGCACAAAGGAATTCGTTCAGGGCAGCGACGGCGATCAGGCCGGCGATCCCGCGAAGGCGGCCGCCGCCATCATCACCGCGCTCGACGCCGAGCAGACCCCGCTGCGCCTGCCACTGGGCAGCGACGCCGTCGACGCCATCATCGGCCACCTCGACGGTGTCCGCGCGGAGCTGGACCAGTGGGACAAGCTCGCCCGCGACACCGCATTCGACGAGTAGACGGCCTCGTGTGCCATGGCCCGCCGGCTCGGCGTCGATGCCGGCCGGTGGGCCGACAACTCATTCCGGCAGCCACACCAGACAGAACGTATGTCCCACCGGATCGGTGTATACCCGGAAATTCTCGGCCGCCTGCACGAATTTCGCGCCCGCGCCCAGTACGGCCGGCTCTGCGACATCGATATCGGTGACCAAGATGTCCAGGTGAATCTGCTGGGAGGCCTTCGGGTCGGGGAAATGTGGCGGCTGATATTCCGGCGCGAGCTGGAAGGCCAGGCGGCGGCCCTGCGGATCGACCATCGCCACCCAGGTGTCGTCGCTTTCCGGCTCGACGATTTCGCCACCGAGTAGGCGCAGGTAGAACTCGGCCAGTTCACGTGGTTCGGGGCAATCCAGCACCACCGTGCGTAAGCCGACGACGCCCGTCGCTGCCATGCTCATCTCCTTCTCCGAGGCGGGGATCACCGGAGGGCTACCCGTTCGGACAACCGGTAACCGTTGTCGCCCGGGGCCCTCGGCGGGCGAAACCTTGGCCGCAGCCCCGTCGGGCTGAATACTGGAGGCAGCGCCTTCGCTGAACAGGGGCGCGAGCACGCTGCCGAACAGTCGATCGGCCGGGAGAGTCCGGCCGCCAGGAAATCGCGGTAGTGCGTTCGGCCGCAGTGGTGACAACCGCCCGTCCGGCAGCACGGTGATAGCCGGGCACCGCACCGGGTACTCCCTGGGTACTCGGAGATGGAAGGAACGATTGCCATGCGCGAGCCCTCCATTCGCGCCCGATCGTCTCGTGGTTTCGGTGCGAGTTTGCTGAGTTTGTTGTTTACGCTGTGGTTGGTGATCGGATTCGTCGCCGCATTTCAGCGCGACTATTTCACCGCCGCTCCGGCCCAATGCCGCGATTTCGCCACCATCGCGCTGACCGTCGTCTCGGGGCCACTCAACTACGCGGGTCTCAATCCGAGGGTCGAGCACTGCACACTGCCCGAACCGAGCCAGTAGCTCGGTAGGCCATTTCCGGCCGCGACCCTCTGGTCAGCGGGCGAGAGTCGACGGTCGCGAGGCGGTCCCCCCTTCCTCTCGGTCCCGTGCGCGGTGCCGTCGTTCGGGGCGGCCTCGGAGCAGAGACGGGCGAACCCCGCCCGGCTGGTGTGCCGGACGGGGTTCGTCGCGAGTTGTTGCGCTGCGGCCGATCAGACTCCGGCTTCCACCGGCTTCTTCGCGGCGTCGGCATCGCTCTGCTGGAGTTCGCGCAGCTTGGTGCCTTCCACGTCGATGTCGGGCAGGATGCGGTCCAGCCAGGCGGGCAGCCACCAGGCCCACTTGCCCATCAGCACCAGCAGCGACGGGATCAGCACCATCCGGACCAGGAAGGCGTCGAAGAACACGCCCGCCGCCATCGCGAAGCCCATGGACTTCGAGGTGATGTCCGGCGAGAGCATGAACCCGGCGAAGACCGAGATCATGATGACCGCGGCCGAGGTGACCACGCGGGCACCGTGGTGGTAGCCGTCGATCATCGCGTCCTTCGGCGACTTGCCGCGCACGAATTCCTCGCGCATGCGGGTCACCAGGAACACCTGGTAGTCCATCGCGAGACCGAACACGATGCCGATCAACATGATGGGCAGGAAGCTGATGATCGGGTGGGTGTCCTCGATCAGGCCGAGCGCGCCCTCCTGGAAGAAGAGCACGGTGACACCGAAGGTGGCGGCCATCGACAACAGGAACCCGAGCGCGGCGGTCAGCGGTACCAGGATCGACCGGAACACCAGCACCAGCAGCAGGAACGCCGCGCCGGCCACGATCGCCAGATAGGGCACGATGCTGGCGAGCAGCACGTGGTTGACGTCGGCGTAGATCGCGGTCTCACCGGTGATGCCGTATTCCATGCCGTACTTCGCGGTGAACTCACCCTCGGCATCGCGGACATCGGCGACCAGATCCTGGGTGGCCTCGCTGTTCGGGCCGGACTTCGGCACCGCCATGAACAGCGCCGCCTGCCCGTCCTCGCTCGGCTGAGCGGTCGTCAGGTAGTCCATGTCCTCGTAACCGGCGAGCCGGTCGCGCAGTTCGGACAACGCGGGCTCGCGCTGGTCCTGCGGCACCTCGGACAGGTCGACGGCCACCACGAGCATGCCGTTCTTGCCTTCGCCGAAGCCCTCGGTCTGCAACTCGTAGGCCTTGCGCATCGACGAGTCCTTGGGCGCGCTGTCGCCGCCGGGCAGACCCAGGTTCAGGTTCACCGCCGGTGCGGCGAGCGCACCGAGCACCACCACGCACAGCGCAAGGGTGATGGCCGGAGCCTTGGCGATGAGCTTGGCGAAGCGCATGCCGTTGGTGACCGAGCTGTCGTCCTCGGGGTCGTGCTTGGCGACGAACGGAACCTTCGGCTTGAACAGGAACCGGCCGAACGCACCCATCAAGGCGGGCAGCAGGGTGATCGCGGTGACGACGGCGAACGCCGCGGCGATCGCGCCACCGATACCCATGGCGGTCAGGAAGCTGACGCCGACGATGCTCAGGCCGAGCAGGGCGATGAGCACGGTCAGACCGGCGAAGACGACCGCCGAGCCCGCGGTGCCGACCGCGACACCGGCGGCTTCTTCCGGCGAATCCTGCACGACGAGTTCGTGCTTGTACCGGGAGACGATGAACAGCGCGTAGTCGATCGACAACGCCAGACCGATCATGGAGGCCAGGATCGGGGTGAAGGTCGGGACCGCGGTGAGCGAGGTGCCCATCACGATCACCAGGCCGGCCGCGCCGACACCGACGATGCCGGTGATGATCGGCACGAAGGCCGCGATCAGCGCACCGAAGGCGATGATCATGACGATCAGCGCGACGCCGATGCCGATCATCTCGGCGGTGCCCTGCTCGGGCTGTTCCTGGGCCAGCACGCCGGTCATCGCGACGGTCAGGCCGGCCTCTTCGGCCTGCTCGGCCACGGCCTCGGCGGCCTCGCGGTGCTCGGGCTTGACGTCGGAGAATTCCGCCATCGTGAACGGCACGGTGATCACCGCGACGGTGCCCGGCTTCTGCTCGTTCAGCACGTTCAGCGGTGCACCCGAGCACATGCCCTGGAAATCGGGCGCCTCGGGGTTGTCGAGGCAGTTGGGCGACGGGATCGGCGGGGTCTGGCCGGGCTCGAGGGCAGCCATGGCCTCGGCCTGTGCCTTGGCGGCCTCCGGGCCGGCCGGCATCATCTGCGTCGCCGTGACCGGGTTAACGATCGGCTGGCTGTGATCGACGATCTCCTGATCACCCAGCTTCGGCGCGTTCAGTTTCTGCACCATCGCGTCGAGAGCGGCCATGTTGTTCGGATCGGAGAGCTTGCCGTCCTTGGCGGCGATCACGTAGGTCGCGGTGATCGCGTCGATGCTGAAGCCCTCCGCGTACTGCGGCATGTGCTCTTCGAGGATTTCGGTGGCGCGCTCCGACGGCAGGCCGGGCATGTCGAATTTGTCCTGGAACGGCTTGGCCAGGGTTGCCGCGGCCCCGCCGAGCAGCACCAAAAGGAGCAGCCAGACGGGCAGCACTATCCATTTCCGGCGGAAAGCGAACTTTCCCCATCGGTATAGATAAACGGACACGGGGGTCTCTCCTAGCTATCGCTGGGCTTGCTTGGGATCGATTCAATTGCTGGAGCGTGTAGACAGCACCTCTGCCGCGGGTGCTTGCCGTCCCCGCCTCCAATTGACGCGCTCTGCCTACCGTGCGGTAGGTAGACTACCGTAGGAACTAACCGGAGGCACAACCTCAATATCTCGGGCACCCGGAGCCGGGCAGAACAGTGATGAGAGGATCATCCCATGACCATCCGTGAGTCGACGGACGCTGTTGTCGCAGGTGGAGGCACTAAACAGGCCATCCGAGACGCTGCCGTCGAACTGTTCACCCATAAAGGTTTCGAGCAGACGAGCCTGCGCGAAGTCGCGGATGCGGTGGGAATCACAAAGGCGTCGCTCTACTATCACTACGCTTCCAAGCTCGATCTGCTGCTGGCGATCATCGATCCGGTGATCGACCACATGCGTGCGGTGGTCGAGGACATCGACGCCGTTCCGTACAACCCCGAAGGCATCCGGGCGGTCCTGCGCACCTACGTCCGTGGCATGGTCCGTCACCGTGACGCCGGCGCCATGTGCATGCGTGACACCGTCGCCATCGTCAACGCCATGGCCGACCGCTACCCCGATGTCGCCGAGAGCACCAGGCAGCTGCGGCACTGGCTGGCCGGGCCCGATCCCACCGACGAAGCGCTGCTGCGGGCCAGTGCCGCCCTGGAGATCCTCGGCGTGGCGTTGCTGTCGACGGAGGTGGTGCCGGACGCGCCGGACGAACTGGTGGAAAAGACCCTCCTGGATGCCGCCACCTGTGTCCTGACCGCGCACCGGACCGCGTAGATTCGACGCCGTCAGTCGGATACGTCAGGAGCAGGAGTGCATATCACCGCGAAGGTCGATCACGCGGTGCGAACGTTGCTCGAGATCGCCGACGCGGCGGGCACCGGCGCGGCGGTGAAGGCCGAGACCATCGCCTCGGCGCAGCGCATCGCCCCGAAGGTGCTCGAAGGCGTGCTGGCCGAATTGCGCCGGGCCGGCCTGGTGACCAGCCGGCGCGGCCCGGACGGTGGCTACCGGCTGGCGCGCCCGGCCGACGCGATCTCCATCGCCGACGTCATCCGCGGCATCGAAGGCCCACTCGCGTCGGTGCGCGGTGAGCGGCCCGAGGATGTGCGCTACCCGGGCGCCGCCGAACCCTTGCAGCGGGTGTGGATCGCGCTGCGGGTCAATATCCGCGCCGTCCTCGAAGACGTCTCCATCGCCGATATCGCCGACAACCGGCTGCCCGGATTCATCGACGCGCTGACCGCCGATCCCGGCGCCTGGGCCCGGCGCGAGCCACGCGACGACCAGGAATTGCTCGGCCGCGCCTGATCCCGCACCGTTTCCGGACAGTTCGGACACTCGACCAGTCCGGCGTAAATGTCCTCGTCATGCCCGCCGAAATGCCGGTAGCCTCCAGTCATCATGTTGATCTCACTGCTTCGCACCTATCTGGCTCCGTATCGAGCCCAGCTCGCCGGAGTGGTCGCGTTGCAGCTGATCTCGGTCATCGCGATGCTCTACCTGCCGAGCCTGAACGCCGACATCATCGATGAGGGCGTCACCAAGGGCGATATCGGCTTCATCTGGCGCACCGGTCTGTGGATGCTGGTGGTCACCGGCGTGCAGATCGTGGCCTCGGCCTCCTCGGTCTATCTGGCCGCACAGGCCGCGATGGGTGGCGGGCGCGACTTGCGCGGCGCACTGCTGCACCGGGTCGGCACCTTCTCCGCGCGCGAGGTCGGCGGCTTCGGCGCTCCGTCGCTGATCACCCGCAACACCAACGACGTCCAGCAGGTGCAGCTGCTGATCGTGATGGCGGCGACGATCCTGGTCATGGCCCCGATCATGTGTATCGGCGGCATCATCATGGCGCTGCGCGAAGACCTGAAACTGTCCTGGGTGCTGCTGATCGCGGTGCCGGCGCTCGGGCTGAGCATGGCGCTGATCATCGCCAGGATGGTGCCCGGCTTCCGGGAGATGCAGACCAGGATCGACGGAGTGAACCGGGTGCTGCGCGAGCAGATCACCGGTATCCGGGTGGTGCGGGCCTTCGTCCGGGAGCGGCAGGAGACCTGGCGCTTCGGGGTGGCCAACACCGAACTCACCGACACCTCGCTGCGGGTGGGCCGGTTGATGGCGCTGATGTTCCCGACGGTCATGCTGATCAGCAACCTCACCGCCGTCGCCGTCATCTGGTTCGGCGGGCACCTGGTGGATTCGGGCGAAATGCAGATCGGCTCGCTCACCGCGCTGCTGGCCTACATCATGCAGATCCTGATGGCGGTGATGATGGCCTCGTTCCTGGCCATGATGGCTCCGCGTGCCGCCGTCTCCGCCGACCGCATCGGCGAGGTCTTGCAGACCCGCTCCTCGGTGCATCCGCCGGCGAAGCCGCAACCATTCCGTGGCGACCCGGCCGAGGTCGACGTCCAGTTCGCCGAATTCAGCTATCCGGGTGCCGAGAAACCGGTGCTGCACGCGATCCGGTTCCGGGTCGGCCCCGGGCAGACCACCGCGATCGTCGGCTCCACCGGTGCGGGCAAGACCACACTGATCAACCTGATTCCGCGGCTGATCGACGTCACCGATGGCGCGGTGTACGTCGGCGGCACCGATGTGCGCCATCTCGACCCGGAACAACTGCGCGGCCAGATCGGCCTGGTGCCGCAGAAGGCGTACCTGTTCTCCGGCACCATCGCCAGCAACCTGCGCTACGGCAATCCCGACGCTTCCGACGACGAACTGTGGCGCTGCCTGGAGATCGCGCAGGCCGCCGACTTCGTCCGGGACATGCCGCAGGGCCTGGAAACGCCGGTCGCCCAAGGCGGCACCACCGTCTCCGGCGGGCAACGCCAGCGCCTGGCCATCGCCCGCGCGCTGGTCCGCAAGCCGCGCATCTACCTGTTCGACGATTCCTTCTCCGCCCTCGACGTGGCCACCGACGCCAGGCTGCGCGAGGCGCTGCGGCCGGAAACCCGCGACGCCTCGGTGATCATCGTGGCCCAGCGCATCGCCACCATCCGCGACGCCGATCAGATCGTCGTCCTCGAAGACGGTGCCATGGCAGGCATCGGCACCCATGAGCAATTGCTGCGTGACTGCTCGGAATACCAGGAAATCGTCGAATCGCAGCTGAGCGTGGAGGAGGCCCGATGAGGCCGGGGGCGGTTCCGGGCGCACCGGACAGCAAGCCGAAATCTTTCGGCCCATCACTGAAGCGGCTGCTGCGCAGGCTCGCGCCGGAGCGGGTCAACGTCATCGCGATCGTGACGCTGGTGATCGTGTCGGTGGTGCTCAACACCCTCGGCCCCTACATTCTCGGCCAGGCCACCAACCTCGTCTTCGACGGCGTCGTCGGCAAGCAATTGCCCGAGGGCATCACCAAGGAACAGGCCATCGAGGGTCTGCGCGCCGAGGGCAACACCACCCTCGCCGACATGCTCGCCGGCATGGACGTGGTGCCCGGCGTCGGTGTCGATTTCGACGCGGTGGGCCGGGTGCTGATGTTGGTGCTGGTGCTCTACCTCGGTGCGTTGCTGTTCAGCTGGTTGCAGGGCTATCTGCTCAACAATGTCATCAACCGGACGGTGAAGCGGCTGCGCAGCGATGTCGAGGACAAGATCCACCGGCTGCCGCTGCGCTACTTCGACTCCGCCCCGCGCGGCGATGTGCTCAGCCGGGTCACCAATGACGTCGACAATGTCTCGCAGAGCTTGCAGCAGACCATGAGTCAGCTGCTGAACTCGGTGTTCTCGGTGCTCGGCATCCTGGTGATGATGTTCTGGATCTCGCCGCTGCTGGCGCTGATCGCCCTGCTGACGGTGCCGGCCGCGATCGTGGTCACCACCCAGATCGCCAAACGCTCGAAACCGCATTTCGTCGACCAGTGGAAGTACACCGGCCTGGTGAACGCCCAGGTCGAGGAGGCATACACCGGGCACGAGATCGTCACCGCGTTCGGCCGTAACCGCGAGGTCGCCGAGGAGTTCGACAAGCGCAACGAGCAGCTCTACCAGTCCAGCTTCAAGGCGCAGTTCATCTCCGGGCTGATCATGCCCGCGATCATGTTCCTCGGGAACGTCAACTATGTGCTGGTCGCGCTGGTCGGCGGGTTGCGGGTGGCTACCGGCCAGCTCTCGCTCGGCGAGGTGCAGGCGTTCATCCAGTACTCCAGGCAGTTCAGCCAGCCGCTGACCCAGATCGGCGCGATGGCCAACCTGCTGCAATCGGGCGTGGCCTCGGCCGAACGGATCTTCGAGATCCTCGACGCCGAGGAACAGAGCCCCGACCCGGTGATGGAGGACGTGCGTCCGGTCGATCGCGGGCGGGTGGAATTCGAGGCGGTGTCGTTCGGCTACGAGCCGGGCAAGCCGGTGATCGAACGGCTGTCGCTGGTCGCCGAACCGGGACATGTGGTCGCCATCGTCGGCCCGACCGGCGCAGGCAAGACCACTCTGGTCAATCTGCTCATGCGGTTCTACGAACTCGACGCGGGCACCATCACCATCGACGGCGTCGACATCACCGACATCACCCGCGATCACCTGCGCTCCCGCATCGGCATGGTGTTGCAGGACACCTGGCTGTTCAAAGGCACCATCCGGGAGAACATCGCCTACGGCAACCCCAACGCCAGCGAATACGACATCATCGCCGCGGCCCGCGCCGCCTATGTCGACCGGTTCGTGCACGCGCTGCCCGACGGCTACGACACCGTCATCGACGAGGAGGGCACCGGGGTCAGCGCCGGTGAGAAGCAGCTCATCACCATCGCGCGGGCATTCCTGGCCAAGCCGTCGATCCTGATCCTGGACGAGGCCACCAGCTCCGTCGACACCCGCACCGAACTGCTGGTGCAGCACGCCACGGCGGCCCTGCGTCGCGACCGCACCAGCTTCGTCATCGCCCATCGGCTCTCCACCATCCGCGACGCCGACGTCATCGTGGTGATGGAGAAGGGCCAGATCGTGGAGCTGGGCAATCATGAACGGCTGCTGGAGAACCGCGGCGCCTACTACCGGCTCTACAGCGCCCAGTTCGCCGCCGCGGCCGCGGACGCGTAACCGCACGGCCCCCGCCCACCTGCGTGGACCGGCGCGCGCCCTGCGAAGATGGGCGCGTGTCCGACCGCGCAGCTTTCTCGTTCACCGTCGGTACCCGCCTGGACGGGCAGTACGGGCGCACCGGGGTGATCAGCACCCCGCACGGCGACATCGCCACGCCCGCGTTCATCCCGGTGGGCACCAAGGCCACGGTCAAGGCCGTGCTGCCGGAGACGATGCGCGAGATCGGCGCGCAGGCACTGCTGGCCAACGCCTATCACCTCTACCTACAGCCCGGCGCCGACATCGTCGACGAGGCCGGCGGGCTCGGCCGGTTCATGAACTGGCCCGGCCCGACCTTCACCGACAGCGGCGGCTTCCAGGTGATGTCGCTGGGCGTCGGCTTCAAGAAGGTGCTGGCCATGGAGGCGGTGGACGTGCGAAGCGACGACGTCATCGCCAAGGGCAAGGAACGGCTGGCCACCGTCGACGACGACGGCGTCACCTTCCGCTCCCACCTCGACGGCTCCAAGCACCGCTTCACCCCCGAAGTCTCGATGGGTATCCAGCACCAGCTCGGCGCCGACATCATGTTCGCCTTCGACGAGCTGACCACCCTGCTCAACACCAGGGCCTACCAGGAGAAATCCCTGCAACGCACGCACGAGTGGGCGCAGCGCTGCATCGACGAGCACGAGCGGCTGACCCACGCCCGCGCCCACCGTCCGTACCAGGCGCTGTTCGCGGTGATCCAGGGCGCGCAGTACGAGGACCTGCGCCGCAAGGCCTGCCGCGAACTCGAAGCCATCCGCGGCCAGGACGGCACCGAATTCGACGGCTACGGCATCGGCGGCGCGCTGGAGAAGCACAATCTCGGCACCATCGTCGGCTGGTGCAGCGCGGAGCTGCCCGAGCACAAACCGCGCCACATGCTCGGCATCAGCGAACCGGAGGATGTGTTCACCGCCGTCGCCAACGGCGCCGACACCTTCGACTGCGTGAATCCGTCACGGGTGGCGCGCAATGCCGCGATCTACGTCGACGGCGGCCGGTTCAACATCAACACCAGCCGTTTCCGCCGCGACTTCACCCCGATCGACGACAACTGCGACTGCTACACCTGCGCCAACTACACCCGCGCCTACCTGCATCACCTGTTCAAGGCCAAGGAGATGCTGGCGGCCACACTGTGCACGATTCACAACGAGCGCTTCACGATCCGGTTGGTCGACCGGATCCGCGAGAGCATCGACGGCGGGTACTTCGAGGAGTTCCAGGCCGAGACTCTGGGCCGCTGGAAGGGTCGGATCACCGCGCCGTAGGCCGAGGCCACCCCGCCGGTGGCCACGGCCGCGCCCCTCACGTATGCAGTGGATCGAGATCCTTTGGCGCGTAGCTCGGTTCGTGCTTCTTCAGCAGCGCGATCACCTGATAGGTGATGGGCATGACCACGATCTCGACCAGTGTCTTCCACAGGAAGCCGATGATCACGTAGTTGATGAACTGCTCCCAGCTGTCGATGCCGATGGCGGTGGCGGCGATCGAGCAGAAGATGAGGGTGTCGGCGAGTTCGCCGACCACGGTGGAGCCGATCAGCCGGGCCCACAGATGCTTTTCCCTGGTCCGCTCCTTGATCAGCACCAGCGTCGCCGAATTCAGCAGCTGGCCGACGAAGTAGCCGGCCAGCCCGGCAGCCACCAGCTGCGGTGTGGTGCCGAGGACGGTGCGGAAGGCCTCTTGATTCTCGTAGAACACCGCGGGCGGCAGCTGGATCGCGACGGCGAAGCACACCACCATCAGCAGCAGCGCACCGAACCCGTAGTAGATGGCGCGGCGGGTGGCGCGGAAGCCGTAGACCTCGCTGAGCACGTCGCCGAGGATGTAGGCCAGCGGGAAGAGGAAGAACGCGCCATCGGTGGTGATGGGCAGCACCTCGATCGGTCCGAGACTCACCGACTTGTCGGTGAAGAACTGCACGCCCTTGGTCGCGCAGACATTGGAAATGATCAGCGTGGCCGTGAACAGTGCCACGATGAGGGTGTAGTAGCCCCGCGCGACCTGGGCGAATGCCGCATGGTTCGACGCGGGGCGCCCAGACCCCTCGTGATCGGCGGGTTTGTTCGAATCACTCACCCGACTCATCCAACCAGGTTTGCCATATGGTGTAGCCATGACCAATCCCGGCGATTCCGACGAGTGGTGGAAGCAGTACGGTGGCCAAGGCGTGTCGTCGGAGTCAGGTGGTGCCGGTTCGGTCCCGCAGTACCCCGCAGCCGAGCAGCCCGGCTACCCGTCCGGGCAGCAGTATCCCGCTGCGCCGCAATATCCCTCGCAGCCGGGCGCGGGTGCGCCGCCGCAGTATCCGTCCGGTTCGCAGCCCCAGTATCCGGCTGCTCCGCCGCCGGCCTACCCGGCGTATCAGCAGCCCGCACCGGATCCGTACGCACAGCAGCAGCCGTACCCGCAGCAGGGGTACGGCTATCCGTACCAGGCCGGATACCCGGGCTACGGGATGCCGCCGCAGGGCACCAACGGGATGGCCATCGGCGCGCTGATCACCTCGTGCATCGGTGTGCTGTGCTGTGGATTGTTCGTGGTGTCGGCGGTCGGGTTGATTCTCGGGGTCGTCGCGCAGAAACAGATCGATCAGACCGGCCAGGAAGGTCGCGGGTTCGCGCAGGCGGCGATCTGGGTCGGCGCGGTCAGCATCGGGCTCGGTGTGATCATGTGGATCCTCAACATCATCGGCATCGTCGCGGGGCCGTAATAGCTGGAGTCCGGTCGACGGCCGGGTAGGTCGAAGGGGCCGAACGGTCGAGTCGGCCGCCTCGCGCCGCGTTGAACCGATGTGCGGCTGACCGCGGAAACAACGAAGGGGCGCACCGGTTTCGGCGCGCCCCTTGTTGTCGAGTTTCAGCGCGGTCAGCCCTTGACGACCTGCGTTCCGCCGGCGAACTTGTCGTGCCAACCCTGCTTGTTCGGGTCCTGCTCGATGGTGATAGCCATGTAGATCGCCAGACCCAGGCTGGCCAGCTGGCCGAGGCACGGGATGATGTTGACGATCAGGTAGATGTTGCGCTTGATCGAGACCTCGGGGCTGATCTTGGGCGCACCGCCCGGTGCGATGACGCGCAGGCCGAGGATCTTCTTGCCCAGCGTCGTGCCCATGTTGATTTCGCACAGCACGAAGTACGCGCTG
Organism: Nocardia cyriacigeorgica NBRC 100375; assembly: GCF_000308555.1. GTDB lineage: Bacteria > Actinomycetota > Actinomycetes > Mycobacteriales > Mycobacteriaceae > Nocardia > Nocardia cyriacigeorgica. The sequence goes on from NZ_BAFY01000019.1 coordinate 12,532, forward strand.
ACGATCGCGAAGTACAGGATCCACGCGAGGAACGAGCCGAACAGGCTGTTGATCGCGAACGCGATGACGAAGTAGACGATGGCGGCCGGGATTCCGGAGATGATCCCGTCGATGACTCGCGCGCCGAAGCGGGTCAGCAGATCACCCGGCTGCCCACCGAATCCTGGCTGCTGCCCGTAACCCGGGTGGCCATACTGCTGCTGCGCGTACGGGTCCTGCTGGCCGTACTGCGGCTGCTGCCCGTACTGACCCTGCTGGGCGTAGGGATCCTGCGGCTGCCCGTACGGCTGCTGCTGACCGAACTGCGGCTGGCCGTAAGACTGCTGCGGCTGCTGTCCGTAGGGCTGCTGCGGCGGTTGCTGGTCGTACTTCGGCTGCTCGCCGTACTGGGGCTGCCCGTACGGCTGCCCGCCCTGCGGATACTGGTTGGGGTCGTACCCACCGCTTGTCATAAGTAATCCTCGTCCGTCGACAGATCGGTCGCTGGGTACGTTACGGACATCGATCGGGTGGCAACAACCCGTCCGGGTCGAGCGTCCAGGGCTTCGACGGCAGCGCGAGCGGGTCGAATTCGGCCAGCATCCGGGCCGCCGTGCTCGCGGTGAAGCCGAGGGAGCGGGCCAGCGCGGCCACCACCTGCTCGGTGCTCTCGCCGAGGGCGTGCCGGTCGGCCAGGGTGACCGCGCCGTCGCGTTTGGCCAGCCGCTGCCCGGATTCGTTGAGTACCAACGGAACATGGGCGTACTGCGGGACCGGCAGATCGAGCAGCGTGGCCAGATAGGCCTGACGCGGCGTGGACGGCAGCAGGTCGTCACCGCGCACCACCTGGTCGACGCCCTGGTCGGCATCGTCGACGACCACCGCGAGGTTGTAGGCGGGGATGCCGTCACCGCGGCGCAGCACCACATCGTCGACCGGCCCGCGATAACGGCCGTGCAGTTGATCGATCACCTCGAACTCGGTGACCGCGGCCCGCAGGCGCAGCGCGGCGGGCCTGCCTTCGGCGCGTTTGGCCGCGCGTTCGGCCTCGGTCAGGTCGCGGCAGGTGCCGGGGTAGGCGCGCATCGGGCCGTGCGGTGCTGTCGCGGCCTGCTGGATTTCCCTTCTGGTGCAGAAGCATTCGTAGGTCAGGCCGACGGCGGTGAGCCGGTCGATGGCCGCGGTGTAGTGCGGCAACCGATCGGATTGCCGGACCACCGGCGGGTCCCAGTCCAGGCCAATCGCGGCCAGGTCGGCCAGCTGCCGGGCTTCGGCGCCCGGACGCACTCGATCCAGATCGTCGACGCGCAGCACGAACCGTCGCCCGGTGCTGCGGGCGAAGAGCCAGGCCAGCAGGGCCGTGCGCAGGTTGCCCAGGTGCAGGTCACCGGACGGGCTCGGCGCGTATCGGCCCGCAGGCGCGAGGTCGGTCGGCATTCCGGTCATGGTAGAGGCGAGGTGGTCAGCCGGGCCGGGAGGTGGCGACGCACAGACGCGGTTCGAGCCTGTCCTGGGGTATCGGTGTGCCGGCCTCGAGATCGGCGAGCAGGGTCTGCGCGTGGGCGATCAAACCCACGCCGTCGATGCCGTAGGGAAAGGATCGCCGGCTTTCCACATCGGTTTCGGTGTAATCAGAATCACTCTCGATATCGGCCTCGAACGTCGACAGCCGGTTTATCGCTCGGGTCAGCAGGGTATGCGCACCCTTCGTGTTCCCGCGCTGAATGTGGGTGAGCCCCACGGCATACTGCGCCAGCCCCTGCCACAGCATCCGTTCGGCGAACGGGCCGTTCTTCCAGGCTGCCTCCAAAACCTCGTGTGCGTTGAATGCCAGACCGTCGTCGAGCAGTTGCTGAGCGAAGGTGAGAGTTTGCTGGGGTGGCAGATTCAAGTCATCCGGAATTCGGGGAACGCCTTGGCTACCCGGCGGCAGCGGGCGCCCGAGCCGGTCGCGGGGACGGGCGTTGAGGGCGCGACCTGTGGCGTCGCGATCGCGTTCGACCATGTCCTCCATGATCCACGCCGGTCCGGCGTTGTGCTCGCGCGGAGTATCCGATCGCGCATTTATGACCGATCACAGTCCAATCACATCCGATGAATACTTCAACTACCGAAACTGTCCCAGAACGAAAGCCGGGGGCTGGCAATGTTTCCGCAACGACAAAACTTCGCAAGCTTGGCAAAAGTGTTGTGGTAGTGGGCAAGAGACCGGCAAACTATGGATGAACCTGCTAGGGTTCACTGCGCGAGGCCCGCTCACGTGGGTGTTTTCGCCTCGCCGCCCGTGCGTTCTCGGAAATGCGAGTGCAGACAGGCGCACAGGGGAGTTGCGCGCTATCACCAGGCGCACCACGGCGTTCGTCGTTCGGTGTCGGATGCCGGTTGATCGGAGCAAGTCAGAAGTCAGAACAAAATATCGTGACGCAGCAAAGGAGTCGGTGCCGTGGAGGTTGATTTGACGGGCGCTGTGTGGCGGAAGAGCCGACACAGTGGCCCGGACGGGAACTGCGTGGAAGTCGCGCATCTCGTCGACGGCAACGTGGCGGTCCGGGACACCAAGGACAGCGGGAACGGACCGGTGCTGGCCTTCGCCCCCGGCGAGTGGGACGCATTCCTAACCGGCCTGGCCAGTGGCCAGTTCGGGCGCCGACAGTAGCTGTCGGGCCGCAGCCGGAACACAGCATCACGGGCCCCGGGTCGATTCGGACTCGGGGCCTTCGCAGTGGTCAGTGCCCGGATTCGAGGTCCTGCTGCCTGCGCAGCACCGCGAGCTGTCGATGCTCTTCTTCCTCTTCGATCGCCAGATTGCGCTCGGATTCCGCGCGCGGATCGGCGCGTAGCAAACTGCCGGTGCCGGGTTTGCCGGCCAGACCCAGCTTGTTCATCTTCTTGGGCACCGGGGCGCCCTGATACTCCAGCGGGATCGGATGCCCGTGCTCGTCCACCGGCCCCAGTGGCTGATGCACCTCGATGTACTCACCGTGCGGCAGCCGCTTGATCACGCCGGTCTCGATGCCGTGCTCGAGCACCTCGCGGTCGCTGCGCTGCAAACCGAGGCAGAACCGATAGGCCAGGAAGTAGGCGAAGGGCGGGGCGAGCAGCAGCCCGATCCGGCCGGCCCAGGTGGTCGCGTTCAGCGAGATGTCGAACTTATAGGCGATGATGTCGTTGACGCAGGCCAGCGTCAGGACCACGTAGAACGTGATCGCCATGGCGCCGATCGCTGTGCGCACCGGGACGTCGCGCGGCCGTTGCAGCAGGTTGTGATGAGCTCTGTCGCCGGTCAGCCGTTTCTCGACCCACGGGTAGATGATCAACAGCACGAACACCAGGCCCATGGTCATCGCCACCCAGGTCACCGCGGGCACGGTGTAGCGCCCGAGATAGAGCTCCCACGGCGGCATCAGCCGGGCCAGCCCGTCGGTCCACATCATGTAGAAGTCCGGCTGGGAACCGGCCGAGACCTGCGAGGGGTTGTATGGGCCCAGGTTCCAGATCGGGTTGATCTGTAGCAGCCCACCCATCAGGCCGACGACACCGAGGGTGAAGGCGAAGAACGCGCCCTGATCGGCGGCGAACACCGGCACGATCCGCGCGCCCACCACGTTCTTCTCGCTGCGTCCTGGCCCGGGGAACTGGGTGTGCTTCTGATACCAGACGATCGCGATATGGGCGGCGATCAGCGCCAGCATGATCCCGGGGAACAGCAGCACGTGCGCGATGTAGAGGCGCGGGATGATGATGTCGCCGGGGAAGTCGCCGCCGAACATCAGCCAGTGCAGCCAGGTGCCGACGACGGGAAGCCCGATAGTGATGCCGGAGAACGCGGCCCGCAGACCGGTGCCGGAGAGCAGGTCGTCGGGCAGCGAGTAACCGAAGAAGCCCTCGAACATCGCCAGGATCAGCAGCAGCGAACCGATCACCCAGTTCGCCTCACGCGGCTTGCGGAACGCGCCGGTGAAGAAGATGCGCAGCAAGTGCACGATGATCGAGGCCGCGAACAGCAGCGCCGCCCAGTGATGGACCTGGCGCACGAACAGCCCACCGCGCACCTCGAACGAGATGTTCAGCGCCGTCTCGTACGCCCGCGACATACCGACACCGCGCAGCGGCTGGTAGGCGCCGTCGTAGACGACGTGGCTCATCGACGGATCGAAATACAAGGTCAGATACACACCCGACAGCAGCAGGATGATGAACGCGTAGAGGGCGATCTCACCCAGCAGGAACGACCAGTGGGTCGGGAAGACCTTGTTGATCGAGCGCTTCATGAATGCCGCGGCGCGATATCGATCGTCCACCGCGTTGGCCTGCGAACTAATAGTGCGAGCTAGTGCAGCCATAGTCGACACCCGACCCTGAGGAGAGTGAATTGGGTTCTACTACAGACGGTAGCACCGGGCGGTGTGCCGAGTCGATGGTTTTCTGCCCACCTCCGCCGTCTCGCCGCCGGGTCGTTATCGTCGCCGCATGAGGATGGTGGGGCGGCCCGGCGCCATGGTGCAGCCGCAGGACGCGACGATGTACTGGCTGTCCCGCCGCACCCGCAACGACCTGTTCCTGCTCTACTGCTTCGCCGAATCCGAGCTCGGCACCGATCAGCTGCGTGCGATCATCGCCCGCCGCAGCTCCACCGTCCCCGACCTGTGCGTGCGCCTGCGCCCGACACCTCGCGACCTGAGTTATCCGATCTGGGAGCCTTGCGCCTTCGACCCGGGACAGTTCGTCGAACATCGACTCCCGCAGGCAGATTGGCACCATCTGGAGCAGGCGCTGGGCGAAGTGCTCGCGACGGGTGTCGATGCCGCCGACCGGCCGTGGCGGCTGCACGTCTTTCGCGGCATCACCGGGGCGCCGCTGCCGCCGTCGGCGGAGGCTGCCCGACGCGAGGCCGCACCCGCCGGTCCGATCCGAGCCGCCGCGAATGGCACCAACAGCCCGCCGGAATTCCCACACCCAACCGCGGTTGCCGGGGCGCGCGACATCGAT
>NZ_BAFY01000018.1 GCF_000308555.1 Nocardia cyriacigeorgica NBRC 100375
GCCAGGACGTGCTGGCCGACGGCGAGCCCGGTGAACCCGCCGAGGACGTCATCGGTGGATGGGAGCAGCGCAGCGCGGCCCGGCTGCATCGCACGCAACGTATCCTCGGGGCAATCTCGGAATCGGGCGAACAAGATCTGGCGGCGCTGTCGGTCGCGACCAGGCAGCTTCGGGCGCTGGCGCGATGAGCACGCGGGCCGGTATGAAAACCCGTGAGGCAAGGGAACGGATGTCGGTGGTGGCGATCGAAGTAATCGATGCGGAGCTGGCGGAGCTCTACGGCGGGCTAGGGACCGAGTTCGCCGCCTATGAGCGCGTCAAGCAGCTGATCGTGTCGCAGATCAAAGTCGGCAGGTGGCGCGAGGGCGATCAGATCCCGTCGGAGAACCAGCTGGTCAACGCGCTGGGCCTGTCCCGGATGACGATCAACCGCGCGCTGCGCGATCTCACCGCCGAAGGCGTGCTCAATCGGGTGATGGGCGTGGGTACCTTCGTCGCGCCGACCAAGGCCGCTTCACCGTTGTTCGAAGTCAAGAACATCGCCGACGAGATCTCCGAGCGCGGGCACCGGCACCGCACCGAAGTCGTGTTCGTCCGCGCCGAAGACGCCGACGCCGGCCATCCGCTACTCGGTAACGACTTGAGCGGGAAGGTCTTTCATTCGCTGATCGTGCATTTCGAAGACGATGTGCCGATCCAGCTGGAAGACCGCTACGTCAACCCGGCCGAGGCCCCGCGGTACCTCGAACAGGATTTCACCGCGCAGACCCCGAACACCTACCTCAGCGAGGTGGCTCCGCTGGAACGCGGTGAACACGTGGTGGAGGCGGTGCTGGCCAGTGCGGAGGAAAGCCGGCTGCTCGGTATCGCGCGTTCGGAACCGTGCCTGCTGATCCGCCGCCGCACCTGGTCGCGTAGCGGGCTGGTGAGCGCGGCGCGGTTGATTCATCCGGGTTCGCGTAGTCGGTTGGAGGGGACGTTCGGGAGCGGTCAGGGCTGAGCCTCGGCCGCCATGCCGGTCGTCTGGTACTCGGCGAGGTTGTCGATGCGGCGCTCAGTGGTGCCGTACCGCGGCAGCGACCCGGTCGGCGGCTGCCACCGGATCCTCGTGCTCCCAGATCCGGATCACCTTCCACCCGGCAGCGGCCAGCGCCGCGTCGGTCGCGCGATCGCGTGCGACATTGGCCGCCAGTTTCTCGGCCCACCATTCGGCGTTGTTCTTCGGATAGGTGGCGTGTTCGGGACAGCTGTGCCAGAAGCAGCCGTCGACGTAGAGGGCGACGCGCAGGCGCGGAAAGATCACGTCGGCGCGGCGGCGCTGGCCGCGGATCGGCGGCCGGTCGACGAAGTAACGCAGGCCGCGGCGGTGCAGCTCGCGGCGTAACGCCAGCTCGGGCTCGGTGCCCGCGCGGCGCTGGCGGGACATGCGGGCGCTGGTCACGGGATCGGTGGGCGGGCGATGACTGGTCACGGCGTGTCCGGTCGGCTTCGTCGAATGGTCGACGGCGCGGAGGCGATGATCGGCGGCCGCTCGGCGCGGCGGCCGGGGATGGCGAAGGGCTGCGGCCGGATGCGGCGACGCAGGATCACCCACCGCTCGGCGGTCATGCCGCCCAGCCGCCCATGCGGTCGAGATGGGCTTGCACGTCGTCGAGAAAACCCGGCGGGAACCGCAGGCTGCCCATCGCCGTCCGCCGCAGGAATCCGGCGGTGGCGCGGGCGGAGAGCAGGCGGGAATCGGTAAGGAAATTCTTCAGATCCTCGTAGGGCTCGTGCACCGGCCAGGTCGACACCGGCACCTCGAACGCCCTGCCATCGTGGCCCCACGCGGCCACCGGCCACGGTTTGCCCGGTGGCAACGGCCGATCGCCGGGCAACGGCTCGAGCGGCGCCGCCAGCCGGGCGCCCACCCACGACGCCATCCGCACACTGACCGCATTGCCGACCAGCTTCCAGCGGTGCCCTTGCCGGATACCGGGCACCTCGGTCGCGGGCGTTGTCCAGTCGGGATCGAAGCCCTGCAACATCTCCCCGTCGACGATGCCCGGCGTCACGATCTCCCCGGAGGGCAGCCGGACAGCGGGCGGACTGGCGATACCGAGACCGGAACCGCCCTTGAGTGTCGGGACAGCGTTCACCGCCCAGCCGAGCCCGCGCACACCCTCGGTCCAGTAGAAGCCGCACGGATCGCTGTCGGCATCGCCGACCGTGCGCGCGCCCGCGTCCTCACCGAAGAGCACTCCGCGCGGATCCTCGGTGCGCGAGGCCAGCATGAGTACCCGGTTGCGGCGTTGCGGCAGGCCGAACGCACGGGCGTCGACCACCCGGTAGGCCCAGGTGTAGCCGAGTTCCTCCAGCGCGGCGGTGATGTGACGCATGGCCGCGCCGCGACCCAGTTGCAGCATGAACGGCACGTTCTCGATCAACAGCCACCGCGGCCCGCGTTTGCGCCGCACCAGCCGGAAGACCTCGTCGACCAGGCCGGACCGGTCGCCGGTGATACCTGCCGTCCGTCCCGCCTGCGACAGGTCCTGGCAGGGAAAACCCGCCGCGACCAGCTCCGTTCCGGCCGGGATAGCGCGCAGCCGGGTGATGTCGGAATGCAGCGGGACATCGGGGAAGCGGGCTGCCAATACCCCTTGCGCACCTGGATCGATCTCGCACAGCAGCTCGGTCTGCCAGCCGTTTTCGGCCAGCCCGAGTTCGAGCCCGCCGATCCCGGCGAACAGCCCGACCATCCGCGCGCCCGTCAACGATCGTCCTCCGTGTCTGATTTGCGCCGCCTGCGGCGTCGCGGGTTCGCGGCCCCCTGGTGTCGCGCGTCTGCGCTACCGCTGCTTGCCTTCGGCGTGCGCAGCGGCAACGCAGACGCGAGACGGGCCGCGAACTTGGGGGCTCGGTCTCGCTTCGCTCGAAAATTGGGTGTGACCGGCCATTGTATTCGGGGGTGTGAACCACGCCGGGCGGTACGTCGTCGGTGCGAAACGCTCAGAGCGGCACTTCGTTGGTGCAGTCGAATTCGCGGACGTCGGCGGCGGTGATCTGGACGTCGAGCTCGCCGGAGGTCCCCTCACCGCGGAATACCTCGACCGCCGCGCGGTTGGTCCAGCGTTCGTAGACGTTGACGCGGTTGGGCTCCAGCAGGTCCGCGCCGAGGGTGAAATCGAGGCAGCCAGGCGCCTCCCGCGCCTGCTCGACCACCTCGCGGCAGGCCTCGAGGTAGCGGTCCCGATCGGTGACTCTCAGGTATCCGGCGACGATCAGCACACCCGGAGTGTAAGTCCGGCACCGCCGGGTGGGCGGGAAGAAAATCGGTTGGCTGTTCCTGATCGCGGTGCCAGTCTGGACGGGCCCGTTTGTTGTCATACCCCACTGCGATGATCGAGGGCGTCGCCGGTGTCGGGGTGCGGATCGCCGGAGACATCCATGAACCGAAGGGGGAGATTTGTCCGTCACGTTGGACGCGCCTTCCGCTGACCCGGAGGCCGACAGACCAGCGCTGCCCGCGCGCGCGAAGGGGCGGCGCGCCTCGCTGCTCAGGTTCTGGCCGTACCTGCGGCCGTATCGCTTCCAGCTGATCGGCGCCACCGTGCTGTCGTCGGTCGCCATGTTGACCGCGGTGCTCACGCCGCTGGTGATCGCGCGCATCGTCGACGGCCCGATCGCGCGTGGCGATTTCGGCGGCGTCGTCGCGCCGGTGCTACTCGTTCTGGTGCTCGGCGTGATCGAAGCGGTCGGCGTGTGGGGCCGTCGCTGGCTGCTCGCCAAGCCCGCCACCCAGTTCGAGATCACCATGCGGGCCAAGATCTTCCGTGAACTGCAGGCCCTGTCCATCGGCAGGCACGATTCCTGGGAGTCGGGCCAGCTGCTCTCGCGCGCGGTCGACGATCTGGCCACCTTGCGCCGGTTCATCGGATTCGCTGGCCCGGTGCTGGTGATCCATGCCGTCGTCATCCCGGTGGGCCTGGCCGTGCTGGTGGCGATGAGCTGGCAGATCGGCGTGATCTTCGCCGTCGCCGCGGTACCGATCACGATCATCTGCATCCGGTTCGAACGCCGCTACGCCGGCGCCTCGCGTCGCTCGCAGGATCAATCCGGCGATCTGGCCACGACCGCGGAGGAATCCGCGCAGGGCATCCGGGTGCTCAAGGCCTTCGGTCGCGGCACCTTCTTCGGCACCCATTTCACCGCGCAGGCCCGCGAACTCCAGCGCACCGAGATGTACAAGGTGCGCCTGGACGCCACGTTGTGGGCGTCGCTGGTGGTGCTCTCGGAATCGATCCTGGTGTTCGCGCTCGGATTCGGTGCGTACGCGGTGGTCGGCGGCACGATGTCGCTCGGTGCCGCGGTCGGCGCCATCACGCTGGCGACCTTCCTACAGTGGCCGATCATCTGGACGGGCTTCCTGCTGGCCGAACTGAACGACGCGGGCACCGCGGCCGACCGGTACTGGGAGATCATCGACACCCCGATCGAGATCACCGATCCCGAACACCCGGCCGAGCTGCCGGAACGGATCGTCGGTGAACTACGACTCGACAGTGTGCGTTTCGGCTTTCCCGGGGCCGAAGCCGATGTGCTCCGCGACATTTCGCTGGTGGTCCGTCCGGGTGAGACGGTGGCGCTGGTGGGTGCGACTGGCAGCGGAAAGACCGCCCTGCTCAATCTGATCCCCCGGCTCTACGACGTCACCGGTGGCGTCATCACCATCGACGGCATCGACATCTCGACCCTGCGGGTGCGCGATCTGCGGTCGCTGGTGTCGGTGGCCTTCGAGGATCCGGTGCTGTTCTCGGCGAGTGTGCGCGAGAACGTCGCACTCGGCGACCCCGATGCCTCCGACGACGATGTGCGGCGCGCCCTGGAGATCGCGCAGGCGCTGGATTTCGTGTCGAACCTGCCGTGGGGGCTCGACACCCGGATCGGTGAGCAGGGGCTGAGCCTGTCCGGTGGGCAGCGGCAGCGGCTGGCGCTGGCCCGCGCGGTGCTCACCCGGGAGGGGCAGGAACGCCGCGCGCGCATCGTCGTCCTGGACGACCCGTTGTCGGCGCTCGATGTGCAGACCGAGGAGAAGGTGCAGGAACGCTTGCGCACCGCGCTGGCGGGCGCCACCACGTTGCTGGTCGCGCACCGGCCATCCACCGCCGCCCTCGCCGATCGCGTCGCCCTGCTGGCCGATGGCCGCGTCGTCGCCGAAGGGACCCACGATCACCTGCTGCGCACCAGCAGCCGCTACCGCGAACTGATGGGAGGTGAACGATGAGCAGCACCGACGGATCGGTGCCTGCGCAGGAATCCGGCGCCGGCACCGCCGTGCTCGAACGCACGGAAGAGGCCGCCGACTGGCGCGGTATCGCCAACGAGGACAAGGAAGTCACCGAGACCGGAAACCTGGTGCTCGCGGCGCGGTCACGGCGGCTACTGGCCGAACTGGTACGTCCGTACCGCAAGTTGGCCGCGCTGGCGCTCGCCATCATCGTCGTCGACAACGCCGCGACGGTAGCTGGGCCGCTGTTCGTCGCCTATGGGCTCGACCGCGGCATCAGCGCGGGCTGGGACGGCAACTGGGCCCCACTGCTGTGGGCGGCCGGCGGCTACCTCGGCGCGGCCCTGCTGGGTGGGCTCACCACCTTCTGCTTCGTGCGCGTCGCCGGCAGGCTCAGCCAGAACGTGCTGTTCGACCTGCGGATTCGCGCCTTCGCCCACGTACAACAACTCGACGTCGAGTTCCATGAGAAATACACCTCCGGCAAGGTCGTCGCCCGCCTCACCGGCGATATCGAAACCCTCCAGGAGCTACTGGAAGGCGCGCTGAACGAGGCGTTGAGTGCGATCCTTTCGGTCCTCACCATCGCCGTACTGCTGGTCTACCTGGACCTGACGCTGGCCGCTGTCGTGTTCGCCGGATTCGTGCCGCTGTTCCTGGTCACGCGCTGGGCCCAGCGCAGGCAGCGCGCCGGATACCGCCGCACCCGCGGTGCCATCGCCAAGGTCGTAGTGCAGTTCGTGGAGTCGATGGGCGGTATGCGCGCGGTACGGGCCTTCCGCCGCGAAGAGCGCAACGAATCGGTGCTCGCCCTCGAGGACGGCGCCTACCGGGAAGCCAACGTCACCGCGGTGCGCGGCATGGGTGAATACGCGGGCCTCACCCGCCTGCTCGGCAACCTCACCACCGTCGTGGTGATCATCGTCGGCGCCTGGCAGGTCATCGACGGCCATCTCGCCGTCGGCGTGCTGGCCGCCTACCTGCTGTATCTGAAGAATTTCTACGGCCCGCTCGACGAGCTGGCCCAGGTGTTCAACTCGTATCAGTCAGCGGCCGCCGCGCTGGAGAAGATCTCCGGCGTGCTGGAGGAGCGTCCGGCCGTCGCGGAACCCACCGATCCCGTGCCCCTTGGCAAGGTGGCCGGCGGGATGCGGTTGGACCGCGTCTGGTTCGACTACGCGTCCCGTCCCGGTGGAGCCGACGAAATAGGCGCTGAGCGGGGAGCGGGCGCGGCCCCTCGGGAAGCCACGGTCGCCGGGGCCGTGTCCGGTGGAGCCGAGTCCGCGGGGGATGGCCATTCACCGCGCGGTCCTGTGCTGCCCGTGCTGACCCTCGACATCCCGGCAGGCCAGGTCGTCGCGCTGGTGGGCCCCACCGGCGCGGGCAAATCCACCCTGGCCAAGCTGCTCACCCGCTTCTACGACCCGTCCGGTGGTGTCGTCACGTTGGACGGTATCGACCTGCGCCGGATCAGTGACGCCGACCTGCGCCGACACGTCGTCATGGTGACCCAGGAGGCCTACCTGTTCTCCGGTTCGGTGGCCGACAACATCCGGCTTGGCCGGCCCGACGCCACCGACGCCGAGGTGCACGACGCCGCGCGGGCGGTCGGGTTGTACGACTTCGTCCGGGCGCTGCCCGAGGGTTTCGACACCGACGTGCGCAAACGCGGTGGCAGGCTCTCGGCCGGGCAGCGGCAGTTGGTGGCCTTCGCGCGGGTGTTCCTCGCCGACCCGGCGGTGATCGTGCTCGACGAGGCCACCTCGAGCCTCGACATCCCCAGCGAACGCCTGGTGCAGGACGCCCTGGAGACGGTGCTGCGCGACCGGACCGCGGTGATCATCGCCCACCGGCTGTCCACCGTGGCCATCGCGGATCGGGTGCTGGTGCTGGAGGCGGGCCGCGTCGTGGAAGACGGCGCACCGCAGGAGCTGATCGCGGGCAACGGCCGTTTCGCGGGTTTGCACGCGGCGTGGCGCGAGTCGCTGGTGTGATGCGGTCATGACGCCGTTGTCGCTTACGGTAGATACGTGACGCACGCGACCGACGCAGCATCAGGCAACGAGAGCCCGTCGCCCTCACGGTGGCCCGCGGTCCTCACCTGGCGCGCGCATGACGCGACGCGGATGGAATCGGTCCGCGTGACCGTCAACGGCAACCGCATCCGGGCCACCGGCCGCATCATCGGCGGCGCCGGCGCCGAGCATCCGGCGTTCAGCGCTTCCTACGATCTGGTCACCGACGAGAACGGCGCCACCAAACGCCTCTCGCTGCGCAGCACCACCGCGGCGGGGGAGCGGCACGCCTCCATCTCCCGCGATGAGGAGAACTACTGGCTGATCGACGCCACCGGAACCCACATCCGCTCCACCTTCGGCGGCGCCCTCGATGTGGACGTGGTGCTCAGCCCGTTCTTCAACACCCTGCCGATCCGCCGCTTCAGCCTCCAGCACGCGGTCGAGGATGTGCAGGTCCCGGTCGTCTACGTGCGCCTGCCCGAGCTCACCGTGCAGGAAGCCAGCCTCGTCTACAGCAGCGCCAGCGACGGCATCAGCGTCCTGTCCCCGGTCTCCAGCGCGACCGTCACCGTCGACCAGGACGGTTTCCTGCTCGACTATCCGGGCCTGGCCGAACGCATCTGAGCATCGGCTCGGTGACGAACGGCCCGACGTGCCGACCACCGAGCTTCGCGTGGCCGAGATGGCACCTCGCTCGGGTAACTCTCGTCGACGATTCGGCGCCGGGCATCCGGCAGGCCGGGCTGATCGGCCCCGCGATCAGTCCAGCCGGGTGATCACACCACCACGCTGCCCGGCCTCCCGCAGCCGCTCCAACCAGTCCTGATCCCCGGGCCGGATATCGGTGATCTCCCACCGCCCGGTCGTCTCGTACCGTTGACGCCCGTCGTGCCCGGCTTCGGTGAGGTCGGCGAGCGAGCCGTCTTCGGCCAGCCGATCGCGGGCGGCGTTCAGCACGGTCAGGGTTTCGTCGAGCACCTCGAGCAGGGCGGCCGCGTTCGGTTCGCAGATGGCGCGCACCAGGTCGGGGGCGGTGGCCGCGACGCGGGTGCCGTCCCGGAACGAGCCGGCGGCCAGCCCGAGTGCCAGCTCACCACCGCCCGCGCCCGCGATCGCCAACGCCTCGGCCAGCACGTGCGGCAGATGCGAGATGCGGGCCACCGCGCGGTCGTGCTCCTCGGCGACGACCGGAACCACCACCGAACCGCAGGCCAGCGCCAGCCGCACCACCCGCGCCCACGGCTGTGGATGCGTGCCGCGGTCCACTCCGACAGCCCATGCCGCACCCTGGAAAAGGCCCGGATCGGTTGCCGCCCACCCGGACTGCGAGGTCCCCGCCATCGGATGCCCGCCGACGAAGCGCGCACCGAGCCCATGCCGCCGCACAGCCGCCGCGACCGGTGCTTTCACGCTCACCACGTCGGTCAGCGCGCAGTCCGGGGCGAACGTGGCGACAGCCGACAGGATCTGATCGACCGCGGGCATCGGCACCGCGACCACGATCAGCGCATCGGTCTGGGCCGCCCGGCGCAGCACCGCGGGCAGGTCGCCGGTGACGTCGAAGCCGTCCGCGCGGGCCGCCTCGCCACCGGCCTCCGACCGGTTGTACCCCCACGCCCGGAATCCGGCGCCGACCGCCGCGCGCAGCAGCGATCCGCCGATCAATCCGGTCCCGAGGACGCAGACGGGGGCTTGCTGATCACCAGTCACCGGAACAGATTCGCATACGACTTCAACATTTGAGCTCGAGCCGACTACCGTTGCGCCCATGGCAGCACAGCGCTCGGGCGGGAACAGGGCGACGTCGGACGATTTCGACGACGTGGAAGGTTTCGCGGTAGCCGTTGTCCGTGAAGACGGCACCTGGCGGTGTAGTCCGCTGAGCTCGGCCGCGCTCACCAGCCTGGCCGCAGCCGAAGACGAACTGAAGGCACTGCGCAGCTCCGGCGCGGTGTTCGGATTGCTCGACGTCGACGACGAATTCTTCGTGGTGGTTCGCCCCGCTCCCAGCGGCACCCGCCTGCTGGTCTCGGACGCCACCGCCGCGATCGACTACGACATCGCCGCCGACGTCCTCGAATCGCTGAACATCGAGATCCCCGATATCGATCCGGACGAATTGGACGATGTCGAGCCGTGGGAGGAGGGCGATCTCGGTGTGCTCGCCGACCTCGGCCTGCCCGAACCGGTGCTCAGCGTCATCCTCGCCGAAACCGACCTCTACCCCGACGAACAGCTCGGCATGATCGCCCAGCGCCTCGGCTTCGCCAACGAACTGTCGGCGGTGCTGGACAAACTGCCGCGCTGAGATGAGCGGAGCGCGGCCGGGCCCCGAGCCGAACATCGCCGGACGGGTCCGCCCTCACCCGGCGGATGCGCGGGCGGTCCGGCCCGCCGAGGCCGACATGATCCGCGCCGCGATCGAGGCCGCCCGCGCCGCGGATCCACGCGACGTCCCGGTGGGCGCGGTCGTCTTCGACGCCGACGGCCGCGAGCTGGCCCGCGCCGCCAATGCCAGGGAAGCCCTCGGCGACCCCACCGCGCACGCCGAGGTGCTGGCATTGCGCCGGGCCGCCGCCGTGCACGGTGACGGCTGGCGGCTGGCGGGTGCCACCCTCGCCGTCACCCTCGAACCCTGCACCATGTGCGCGGGCGCCCTGGTGCTGGCCCGCGTCGGCCGCCTGATCTTCGGTGCCTGGGAACCCAAAACCGGTGCCGTCGGCTCCCTGTGGGACGTGGTCCGCGACCGTCGCCTCAACCACCGCCCGGAAGTTCGTGGCGGCATCCTCGAATCCGAATGCGCGGCCCTGCTCGACGAGTTCTTCCACTCCCAACGCTGACTGGGCTGACCTGCCGATTTAGCGATCCGCGAGGCATCCGGTAGCCTAGTCGGCGGTGGCGTGTCCGAGCGGCCTAAGGAGCACGCCTCGAAAGCGTGTGAGGGGTAACCCCCCTCCGAGGGTTCAAATCCCTCCGCCACCGCCACGAGCCCCTCACCTGTCCATTCAGGTGAGGGGCTTTTTCGCAGGTTGCGCCGGGTGTGTTCAGCAGGCGATGACGACCACGTTGTCGTCGTCGGACCGGTAGACGATGCGGTGTTCGTGATCGATCCGGCGCGACCACCATCCGGACAGATTTTGCCGCAGCGGTTCGGGTGAGCCGGCACCTCCGGCGTTGCCGTTGCTGCGAATCTCGTCGATCATTCGGTTCAGTTTTCCGAGCATCGCTTGGTCGGTGTGCCGCCAGTAGAGATAGTCGGTCCATCCGGTATCGGTGAACGTGACCGTGCGGCTCATCGGTCGTCCTCGTCTGCGCCGGCGTCGGGATCAATGAGTTCGCGTACCGTGACCTGTCCCGCCTCGGCCTGCGCGATGCCCTGGGCCAGCCAAGCGGCGTTGGCCGGGTTGGACAGCAGATAGGCGGTTTCCGTCATCGCTTCCCACTCGCGCAAAGAGATGACCACCACGGGCTCCCGGCCGCCACCACGGGTGATCACCACCTGATCGTTGTCCTCGCCGGCAGCGTCGAGCACAGCCGAAAAGATAGTGCGTGCATCGGTTTCGTGCAGCGCGCGCATGTTGATTCATCTCCTCGAGATCTGAACGCGGAGCAAGGTCGCTGTTATGCGATGCGGCCGGTGGTCGTGCTGGGCGCCTCACCGCTGGACGAAGCGGTCGCGAGTTGCTCCGACAGCCGCCGCCTGCGAAAGTTCCGTGGCGTTTCACCGTATTCGGACTTGAACGCCGTCGAGAAACCGGCGCTGGTGAACCCGCATCGCGCGGCCACCTCGCCGATGGACAGCGGGCCCGGACGCGCCAGCAGGTCACGGGCGGCGCGCAGAGCTTCGGTGCGCCGCAGGTCCCGGTAGGTGATACCGGTCTGGTGGAGCACCGACCGCAGTTGCCTCGGCGACCAGCCGAGCGCATGGGCCACCGCGGGCAGCCGGACGTCACCCGAACCGAGGTTGTTCCGCACGAAAGAGCGTATGGCATCGAGGGTTTCGGCCGCTCCGGCTTGTTGCGGCCCGACGTCGCCGACGAGCATCAGGCACAGCAGCTCGGTGACCCGATCGCAGACCGCGTCGAATTCCAATGCCGTCAGGTTCGATCCACCGGCGAGCGTGGTGCCGAGCATGCTCAGCACCACCTGGCCGAGCGCGGTCGACATATCGAGCACCGGCCTGGAACCGCCGCCGCCCGACAGCCGCCGTTCGAGCTGCGCGCGTGGCAGCAGCAGCGCGTACGCCGTGGAAACGGGTAGCCGGACGCGGCAGGTCAGGTCCAGTCCCAGGACGAAGCCGTGGCGCGGCGGAACCCGGACGAGCCGGTCGGGCTGCTGGATGACGTATTCACCCTGCTCTGGGAACACGATCCAGCAGTGTTCGGCCGGCCCGCGCCGGATATGGGAGCGGCTGCGGTCCATCAGGTGATCGCCGCGCTGTTGTGCGCGCAGCAGGGTGTAGCCCGAGGATTCTTGAACCGTGATCCGCGCCCACCAGTTGGCCGGATCGCGGTAGCGGTGCTCGGCGGTCAGGAAATGATCGGTGACCTCGGTCCATACCGCCGCGCTCGCCACGGTCAGCTCGGAATACCGCATGTCGGAAGCTCGGTCACTCTGATGGTGATCTCCCCGTGTCCGCTCAGCGGTGGTCAGACCGGATTCTCGCATCTTCCCGCCCGAGGGACGTGGCCGGCTCAATCAACGGATCGGAGCTGAACCGGAACGCAGAGTGGGCCATTGGTCATGAATTGCGGCGCATACGGGATCTCGGCGGGCTCGCAGGCCAGGCGCAGCTGCGGGCAACGGTCGAACAAGGTGGCCAACGCGATGCGCGACTCCAGCCGGGCCAGATGGGCGCCGAGGCAGAAGTGCGGGCCGCGCCCGAATCCCAGCTGGTCCGAGTTATCGCGATCGATGTCGAAGACATCGGCGTCCGGGTATTTCCGCCGATCGCGCCCCACGCCGGCGTACCAGCCGACGATCGCGCCGGCGGGGATGTCGACGCCGGCGATCCGAACGTCGTGCAGGGCGTACCGGTTGAACATGGCGCAGGCCGCGTTCCGGTAGCGCAGGGTCTCCTCGACGACATCGGCCCACCGGTTTCCGGCCCGGGCCGCCGCGAGCTGGTCGGGGAAGGTGTAGAGCGCCACCACGGCATTGCCGAGCAGATGCATCGTGGTCTCGTGCCCGGCCACGATGATGATCCACAGCATCTCCACCAGCTCGGCGTCGGCGAGACCGTGTTCGGGTTGGGCCCGCACCAGATCCGAAGTGAGATCGTCACCCGGGTTGGCGTGCTTGTCGGCGACCAGCCCGGTCAAGTAGCCGACCATCTCCTGCATGGCGGCCTGGGTCTGTTCGCCCGTGCTGTTGTGTGAGATCAGGGTGGCGGTCCAGCCGCGGAACTTCGGCTGATCGCCGGCGGGAACGCCGAACAGTTCGCAGATCACCCCGACCGGCAACGGCATGGTGAAGTTGTCGACGAGATCGACCTCCAGCTGGTCGGCGAAGTTGTCGATCAGGTCGTTGGTGAGCTGCTGGATCCGTGGCTCGAGCTGAGCGACCCGGGCTGGGGTGAAGGCGCGGGCGATGGCCCGGCGCATCCGCAGATGGTCGGCGCCGTCCTTGTTGAGCAGGTGGTCGGCGTCGGTCAGCACCCGCAGCGGCCAGTCGGCGGGAACCGTCCCGTCATGCATCGCGGGGCAGTTCTTCGTGCTCTTGCTGAACACCGTGCCGTCACCGGCCAGGACCTCGCTCACCGCCTGGTGGCTGACCGCCATCCACGCCCGGACCCCGCCTGGCAGTTCGTAGGGCACGATCGGCCCGGTCCGGATCATCCGGTCGAAGGTGTCGATAACTGGCTCGCCCGCGGTGGGCAGTTGAATGAGGGACTCGGTCATGCGGTTCTCCGGTGCTGTGATCGGCCTCTGACTGCGCGCGTCGTTGAGCGCTCGACGAGTGTGGGCCGGGACCAGCGGCCATAACCACTCGAACCGGTATTTGTGCCCCGCAGCGAAATTCGTGCGCATCAGAGCGAAAAAGCGGCGCCGCATGCGCCGGTACGGTCCCCGGCCGGCAACGGGTGGACCGCACTCAGCGTGGACGCGGCACGTTCTCCTCGAACTGTCCGGAGACGTTGCCGTGTTCGAGGTAGAGGGCGACGACGACGTGCTTGTTGTTCTTCGTGGCGAATCCGATGCCGAGGCGGGTGCTCGCCTTCCACACGACCTGAGTGAAATGGCCGGTGTTCGCGGCGAATCCCGGCTTGGCGTAGTCGTAGTCCTTGATCTCGTCGTACCACATCTGTACGGCGGTCCGGACCTGCTGTACCGCGTCCGCTGTGCCACCGAAGGCCATGTAGAGGTTCTCCCCAGCATCGCTCTTGTACGGGCACGAGTGGTCGATCTGGGCCTTCTCGGCGTAGTACTGGGCGCACTGTCCCGCCTTGGCCACCAGATCTTGGACCAATGACATGGGCGGTGAACCGTGCCGAGCCCGGTATCGGTTGTGCGCGTCCAGTCCCGCTTGCGCGTACTGCTCCTGCCCGACAGCCGGTCCCGTACCGGTGACCAGCACAGTGAGCAAACCAGCGGCGACAACCGACCACAACCGTCCAGCACGCACGACAACCTCCCGGTGAAGAGCAGAGCACGATAGGAAACGACCAGAGAACACTGGAACACGAACGGCCCGAACGGATCCGGGCGAGCAGAGCATACCGTTGTCCTACTTGGTGCAGACCGGATTGCGCCGCCCGCTCACAGAGGGGTTGTCGGTATGTACCGACGCAGGTCGCTCACCCGTCCCGCTCGTCGTCATCGGACCGCCGATCGCGCGCCGGAGGCCACCACACCGCAGCCGCGATCACCGCGAGGGGCAGCCCGAGCGCGATACCGAACCCGACTGCGACGCTCACGGCCCGACCACCGTCCAGCGCGCGAAAGACATTCGGGGGCAGACGAATTCGACATCGCAGAGATGCATGATCGCATCCATGGTGAGGGGGTCGATATGGTTCGAGGCGGCGACGATCACCGCGTCGACGTCCGCACCGCGCACCTGCTCGGCCAGCGGTAGCGCCGACCGCTCGGCCGGAAACACCAGGTCGAACCCGAGTCTGCGCGCCAGACGCTGCACCTGCGCGGCATCCCATTCCGGTGCGGTGCTGATCTCCGAGTCGATCCACGCAAGCGCTGTCGGTCGTGCCCTCATCGCCTACCCCCTCGGTCGAATAGTGGACGGTCCCGCCGCCGATGGTGCCTGCGTTGTGGCAGCGGGCCTGGAACACATTCGCTGGCGGTCGGCGCGCGGAGTGCCAGTCGAGTGACAGGACGACCACCCACTGCCGCGTTACTCGAGTACCCTCGGAAGAGATTCGACGTGGACTTCCGGCAATGGAGGGCGCGATGACAACGACAGGTGACCGCATCGCCGGTCTACGTAAACTCGCGGGTCTCAAGCAAGTCCAGCTCGCTCAGCGAGCTCGCTACAGCCTGTCGATGGTGCGTGCGGTGGAGCAGAACCGTGAGCCGGCATCCCCGGGATTCGTTGCTGCTGTCGCGGGAGTGCTCGGTGTCGAACCCGAGTACTTGACCGGTACGCCGTATTACGAATTGATCGAGAAGGACGGGCCTTTGGAGGGTCTGGGCGAGTTGCGATCGCTGCTCGCTGAAGGCCCCTACGTCCGCGCGGTGGAACCGCCATCTCTAGCAGAGCTCGAAACCGAGATGGCGGCGGTCGACCTGGCATACCGGAACGATAAGGGCCGTTCAGCGCTTGCTCGCATTCCTGTACTGCTGCGCCAGTTGTACGGTGCGTTGCACGCCGCACGGGATGGCGAGCGCGGTCGGGTGTTCTCGCTGTTGTGTGCTGCGTATGTCACTACCGAGCGGCTGTGCAGGCGTTTCGGGTTCACTAACCTGGCGCCGACCGTTCTGGACCGCCTCGAATGGGCTGCTGCTGAGGCGGACGACCCGCTCTATGCTGCGCAGGCGAAGATCAAGCGTGCGCGGATCCTGATGTACCACAACGCGAATGACGTGGGCCTGCAACTCGTCGAGCAAGGCTTGGACATGATCGAAGGCGGCACCGACCGAGCCGATGCGGTCCGTGGGTACGGTCACCTATGCGGTGCGATCGTTGCCGCACGAGGCATTCGCCCTGATGCAGCCGCCGATCACATCGAGCATGCTCGCACCTTGGCGGCCACAATGCGCGGTGAATCGGACCTGTACGGAACCCTGTTCGGCCCCGCCAACGTCGGTATCCACGCCTGTGCTGTGGCACTCGAGTCCGGGGATCCTGATCGTGCCGCGCGTGAGGGTTCGGTCCTTGCCTTGCCCACCGCGATCGCCCCGCCCCGCGCGGGCCACCATTGGCAGGATGTGGCCAGGGCTTGGGTATTGGTCGGACAGCCGGACAAAGCGCTGCGAGCGCTTTACAAAGCCCGCGCCGCCGCTCCCCAGCAAACCCGTCTCCACCCCTCGGTCCGCGAAACCGTCTACGGCATAGCCTCGGCGCAACGACGCCAATCCGACAGCCTTCTCGGCTTCGCGCACTGGTTGGGGGCGACGCTTTAGACCCGTGATACTCGGCCGAGCGGCAATCGGCGTGGGTTCGGCCCGCGAATGCCGAGCCGAACCCTTGCGCCTCACCAGCCGGAGCCCGAGCCCCCCGATCCGGTGTTGGCAAGGATGGTGCCGATGATCATCTGCAAGATTCCGGCGACAGAGCCCACATATTCCACGGTGTTCCTCCGACTACTACTCATCGCCGACTGTTCGACGTAGCAGGGAATCTAGCCAGGAAAGTTCCGAAATGTTGACGTTTCACTGAACTGGCAGGTCATCAGCTATCGCTGAGCCAACCCTGCACCGCGATGGGCTCACCGCATGTCCGGGGCGGCTCCCACGCTCAGGGCCCGGTGCCGGCGCGGCGGGTGGCCTCGAGGTAGCCGAGGACGAGCGGGCGATGGTCGTCGCGGCGGCGGGCGACGGCGAGTTCGGCGGGTGCGACTCCGTGGATCGGCCGCACGACGACGTCGTCGCGGGCGATCAACGGTGCGTTGCCCGCGGCGAGCAGCACCAGGCCGAGTCCGGCGGCGACGGCCTCGTGGGTTTCCTCGGCGCTGGTGATCTCGGCGCCGATCACTGGTGGCCGCCCGGCACGGGAATCCATGGCGAGCCAGTAGTCGCGCAGTGGGCCTGCCCCCGGTGGGAGGGCGAGAAACGGCTCGTCGATGACGTCGGCGAAATCGATGGCCTCGCGTTCGGCCAGTCGATGCGAGGCCGGCAGCGCGATATTGCGCGGTTCACGCGCCACCACGACCGTGTCGAAGCGGTCCTGCTCGGGCAGCGGCAACCAGACGAACGCCACGTCGGTGCTGCCGTCGGCGAGCCCGGCCGTGGGATCGCCCCACGCGATCTGCCGTAAGGCGATGCTGATCTGCGGGAAACGTTCGGTCATCCGGGAGCGGACGGCGGGCAGCAGGCCGCGGCCGGGACTTGTGCTCATACCGATGACGAGCGTCGCCGCCTGGGTGGTTTTCGCGGCGTCGACGGCGGCGCGGGCGCTGTCCCATTCGGCGAGGATGGTGCGGGCGTGGGGGAGTAGGGCCGCGCCGACCGGTGTCAGCGTGACGGTGCGCCGGTCGCGGTCGAACAGTGGCGCGCCAAGCTGCCGTTCCAACGCGCGGATCTGTTTGCTCAGCGCGGGCTGGGAAATGAACAGCCGTTCGGCGGCGCGGCCGAAGTGCAGTTCTTCGGCGACGGCGACGAAGTAGCCGAGGTCGCGGCCGTGAACGTTCATAACCAATGGTTATCACGACGGGTCTTGGACGCGGGGTGTGACGCCGGGCCAGGATAGTCACATGAACGAACCCAAGGTTTGGCTGATCACCGGCGCGACAAGCGGATTCGGTCGCGCGCTCACCGAAGCGGCGATCGCGGCCGGCGATACCGTCGTCGCCGCGGTGCGGCGGCCCGAAGCGCTCGAGGCACTGGTCGCCGCGCACCCCGATCAGGTCGATCC
>NZ_BAFY01000017.1 GCF_000308555.1 Nocardia cyriacigeorgica NBRC 100375
TCCGGCTCCGGCTTCCCGAACTGCTCGTGCCGTCCCAGGCTGCGCAGATGGAACCATTCGCGCAGGCCGGCCGGATCCCGCCGGGTCACCAGGAAGAACCAGGAGAAACGAATCCATTCCTGGGGCAGCAGCTTCCGCATTCCGGGCTGTGACATGAGGTAGCCGCGGTTGCGGTAGGTGAAGTAGCGCTTGACCGGATCGTCCGGATACTGGGTGTGCATGCGGCCGCCGAGGATCGGCTTGAACTCGGCAGCGCCGTTGGGATGCAGGTATGCCGTTTGCAGGCAGGTGCCGAACGGCAGCCCGGACCGCACCAGCCGCCGATGCACCTCGACCTCGTCGCCGCGCACGAACAGCCGCAGATCGGGCACCCCGATGACGTCGATCGCCTGCGCCGAGATCAGCGCACCGTTGAACAGCGACGCGATGCCGGGCAGGAAATCCTCCTCGCCCAGCTCCGAACGCAGCCGCCGCCACACCACGCCACGCCGCAGCGGGAAGGCCAGCCGATCGGGTTCGTCGATATCGCAGACCACGGGGGAGACCTCCACCAGCCCGTGCCTGCCCGCGCAATCCAGCAGTGTCGCCAGCACTTCGGGGCCTTCGGGCCTGCCGTCGTCGTCGGCCAGCCAGACCCAGTCGGCGCCGAGGCTGAGCGCGTGCAGGATGCCGAGCGCGAATCCGCCCGCGCCGCCGAGATTGTGGGCCGAGCCCAGGTAGGTGGTTTCCACCGGCTGGTCGCGGACCAGTTCGGCGACCTCCGGTTCGTTGCCGTTGTCGACGACGATGAGGTGGTCGACCGGCCGCGACTGAGTGGCCAGCACCTTCAGCGATTCGGCCAGCAGTTCGCGCCGCTTGTGGGTGACGACGACGGCGACGATACGAGCGGTCGCGCCGGTATCGACTGCCGTGTGTTCGGCGGAGGTCGCGGACTCGACCGGGGACGCCCCGGCAGCGATCGGGGTGTTCTTCCCGGTCGGCTCACTCATGTCTGGTTCGGCTCCAGTTCTCGTTCGGCCTCGTCGGCGGCCTGCTCGGCTTCCAATTCGGCAAGGACGGTCGCGACGTGATTACCCGCCTCCGGGCCTTCGTAGGCCCGCACCACTTCTTCGATACCGCCGTGCAGCCGGACCTGGCCGTGATCGATCCAGAGGGCCGAATCGCAGAGCTGGGCGAGGAATTCGTTGGAATGGCTGGCGAAGACCAGGATGCCGGATCGGGCCACCAATTTCTGGAGGCGCAGCCGGGCTTTTTTCATGAATTCCGCGTCGACGGCGCCGATGCCTTCGTCCAGCAGCAGGATTTCCGGGTCGATCGAGGTGACCACGCCCATCGCCAGCCGGACCCGCATACCGGTGGAGTAGGTGCGCAGCGGCATCGACAGGTATTCGCCGAGTTCGGTGAAATCGGCGATCTCGTCGATCTTGGCCATCATCTGCTTGCGCGTCTGGCCGAGGAACAGCCCGCGAATGATGATGTTCTCGTACCCGGAGATCTCCGGGTCCATGCCGACACCGAGATCGAACACCGGCGCGACCCGGCCGCGAATGCGGGCACTGCCGCGCGAGGGTTCATAGATCCCCGACAGCAGCCGCAGCAGCGTGGATTTGCCCGCGCCGTTGTGCCCGACCAGGCCGATCCGGTCGCCCTCTTTCAGCGACAGGGTGATGTCGCGCAGCGCCTCGACCACGACGACGTCGGACTGATTGCGCCCGATGGCGCCGCCGGCCTTGCCGAGGAACGCCTTCTTCAACGACCGCGATTTCGCGTCGAAGATGGGGAACTCCACCCACGCGTTGCGGGTTTCGATGCTCACATGATCTGTCATCGCTGCATCGGCTCCTATACCCAGTACGGCACGCGCGAACGGAATTTCTTCAGGGCGAACACGGCCGCGATCCAGCCGACCACGGTGATCGCGCCGACGATGCCCCAGTGATAGAGCCGCTGATCATCGCCGAGCAGCGGCGCCCGCACGATTTCCAGGTAGTGGAAGGTCGGCACGATTTCGGCCAGCTTGGCCCGATCGGCCACATCGCCGCCCTGTTCCTGCAGGCTCTTGGTGTTCCACATGACCGGAGTCAGCACGAACAGCATCAGCGTCATGCTGCCGAGGATCGGCGCGATATCGCGGTAGCGGGTGCTGAAGATGCCGAACAGGATCGACACCCACATGGAATTGGCGAAGATCAGCAGCAGCGCCGGTATCGCGAAGACCACCGTCCAATGCAGGTTCTGCCACACCCCGAAGGCGAGCAGCACCACGAAATAGATCGCGAAATTGTGCGCGAAGAACAAGAACTGCCGCCACACCAGCCGATAGACGTGCACGCTCAACGCCGAGGGCAACTGTTTGATCAGGCCCTCGTTGGCGATGAACACATCCGAGCCCTCGAGGATGCTGGCCTGGATGACGTTCCACACGATCAACCCGACCGCCACATACGGCAGGTACTCGCGCAGCGGCTGCCCGAGCAGCGCCGCGTACAGGATGCCGATGGCGGTGGCCTGCACGCCGGTGGCGATGGTGATCCAGAACGGGCCGAGCACCGAGCGCCGGTAGCGCTGTTTGATGTCCTGCCAGCCCAGCGATAGCCACAGTTCACGCTGGCCGAAGCCGTCGCGCATGTCCTTGAACGCGCGGGCGAACGATTGCGAGTCCGAGACCAGCGGTTCGGCGGGCTCGACGGGCGCGGTGACGGTGGGTTCTGAGGTCTGTTCGTTACTCACATCGGAAACCGAGTCGGGGCGAGCGGCAGCGGCGGGCACGGTGGTCGACACTACTCGGCCGAGCCGTACCGGGCCCCGCCACCATTGCCGCCCGGCCGGGTCGAGGCCCGGAGGAGGCAGCGGAGCGTAACCACGCAGGGCCTCCCGGTCGGGCACAATTGAACACTGTCCAGGGGTTACAGGTACTGGCCGGTGCCGCCCATGGTGTGACCGTGCTGGGCCGACCGCTGGTCGCCCGCGTGCACGCCCGGCGGCAATGCCCCCTGACGCATCTGCTCCAGCTGCGCCCGCGCCGCCATCTGCTGGGCGAACAGCGCGGTCTGGATGCCGTGGAACAGGCCCTCCAGCCAGCCGACCAGCTGGGCCTGGGCGATGCGCAGCTCGGCGTCCGATGGCACCGACTCGTCGGTGAACGGCAGCGTCAGCCGCTCCAGCTCCTCGCGCAACTCAGGGGCCAGACCCTGCTCGAGTTCGCGGATCGAGGACTTGTGGATCTCGCGCAGCCTGGCCCGGCTGGCGTCGTCCAGCGGTGCCGCCCTGACCTCCTCGAGCAGCTGCTTGATCATGGTGCCGATACGCATGACCTTCGCGGGCTGCTCGACCATGTCGGCCAGCGATTCGCCGGAGTCATCGCGCTCGTCGGAGTCGTTGCTCTTCTCGTCGCCATTCGAGACCACCTGCGCGGTGTAGGCCGCCTCCGATTCCTTGCCGCTCGGTAGCAGCAGGGGGCGTCCTTCCGGTCCGATCACGACGACGGGATCCGATGCGTCATCCGAGTGCGTCATGGTCTCCATCATGTCGCGTCGGGCGCCGACGTGCTAAAGACGGTGCCTGTGGGGAGGGTTACGCGGCCTCACCCGCTGCCCTTAGAGTGGCCAGCATGACTTACGACGTCGCACGGGTTCGGGGCCTGATACCGTCCCTGGGCGACGGCTGGATCCATCTCGACC
The DNA here is from genome assembly GCF_000308555.1 of Nocardia cyriacigeorgica NBRC 100375. Classification (GTDB taxonomy): domain Bacteria; phylum Actinomycetota; class Actinomycetes; order Mycobacteriales; family Mycobacteriaceae; genus Nocardia; species Nocardia cyriacigeorgica. Next base: position 3,681 of record NZ_BAFY01000017.1, read on the forward strand.
CGCAAGCGGGCATGCTGGTTCCGGATTCGGTATCCCGGGCCGTGTCAACAGGTTTCCGTACGTCGTCGTTTTCCCACGTGGGCCGCCATCACGCAGCCAAGCGCAGCGCCGCCATTCTGGACGCGGCGCGTGAGGCCGTCGCGGACCTGGTCGGCGGTGACCCCGCCGGCGTCGTGCTCGGACCCGATCGTGCGGTACTGCTGGCCTGGCTGGCCGAATCGCTGAGCTCGCGCCTGGGGCTCGGTACCGGGATCGTGCTGTCGCGCCTGGATGACGAGGCCAACGTCGCCCCCTGGCTCCGCATCGCCAACCGCTACGGCGCGCATGTGCGCTGGGCCGAGGTGGAGATCGAGACCTGCGAGATGCCCGCCTGGCAGTTCGAGGAGCTGATCGGGCCGACCGCGCGCCTGGTCGCGCTGACCGCGGCCTCGCCGATCGTCGGCTCCGCGCCCGCGGTCCGGGTGGCCGCCGACCGGGTGCACGAGGTGGGCGGCCTGCTGGTGGCCGACGCGTTCGGCGCCGCGCCGTACGCGCTGATCGATATCGAGGAACTCAACGCCGACGTGGTCGCGCTGAGCGCACCGTCCTGGGGTGGACCGCAGATCGGTGCGCTGGTGTTCCGGGATCCGGCGTTTCTGGACCGCATTCCGTCGATGTCGCTCAACCCGTATGCCAAGGGGGCCGAACGGCTCGAGGTGGGCGGCCACCAGTACTCGCTGCTGGCCGGGCTCACCACGTCGATCGACTACCTCGCCGGGCTCGACGAGCGCGCCACCGGCAGCAGACGCGAGCGGCTGGAAGTCTCCATCACCTCGTTGCAGGACTACCACGACCAGCTGTTCGAGCATCTGATGGACACCCTCGACAA
>NZ_BAFY01000016.1 GCF_000308555.1 Nocardia cyriacigeorgica NBRC 100375
TTTTCCCGGGCGAGCTTTCGGTAGCTGTCCAAGCGCCGCTCGGTGATCGCACCGCTGTCGATGGCCGCCCGCACCGCACAGCCGGGTTCGGCGTCGTGCGCGCAGTCGCTGAACCGGCAGTCGGCGGCCAGCGCTTCGATATCGCTGAAGGTGCGTTCGAGACCCTCGGACGCCTCCCAGAGACCGACACCACGCAGGCCGGGGGTGTCGATCAGCGTGCCACCACCGGGCAGTGGACGCAGTTCACGGTGCACCGTGGTGTGCTTGCCCTTCTTGTCGACGGCGCGAACGTCGTTGGTGGCGAACACATCCGCGCCGAGCAGGGCGTTGGCGAGGGTGGACTTGCCCGCACCGGACGGCCCGATCAGCGCGACCGTGCCGTCGAGCACGGCGGTCAGCACATCGAGCCCGTATTCGCTGGTGGCGCTGACCGCGACGACGGTGGCGCCCGGCGCGACGGCCCGCACCTCGTCGAGCGGAAGGTATTCGGCCGCATCGGCTTTGGTGAGCACCACGACGGGCTGCGCCTGCGACTCCCAGGCCAGCGCGAGCATGCGCTCGATCCGGCCCAGGTCGACGTCACCGTCGGCGGCGGTGCAGATCAGCACCGTGTCGACGTTGGCGGCGAGCACCTGAGCGCGCGAATCCCGTGACGCCGTGGTGCGCACGATCGCCGAGCGCCGTGGCAGCAGCCGTCGCACCATCATCGCCGCGTCGATGAGCACCCAGTCACCGGTGCACAGGCCGCTGACCTCGGAGTCCGAACGCGGGCAGATCGCCCGGCGCAGTCCGGTGGGTGTGGCGACGTCGCATTCGCCGCGATCCATCCGGATCACCCGTGCGGGTACGCACTCGGTTTCGAGGAGCGCGGCGTAGTCGAGCCGGACGCTGTCGGTCCAGCCATAGGGAATCAGCAGGTCGTAATCGACCATGATGAGAGAACCTCCGTGGGGGCGCCGAGCCCACGACGGGGGCTCAGCGGGTTGAGTACGAGATGGAGTTCGGTCCGCCGGCCTGCGCAGCCGATCCGGACACGACAATCCGCGCGACGTTCACCACGAACTCCACCTCCTCATTCACCTCGAAGTCTGTCCCACTTTCACACGCGGTCCCGGTCCGCGCAACCGAATTAATCCGGCTCCGGCTTCCCGAACTGCTCGTGCCGTCCCAGGCTGCGCAGATGGAACCA
>NZ_BAFY01000015.1 GCF_000308555.1 Nocardia cyriacigeorgica NBRC 100375
AGGTGCTGCGCGACGGCGGCATCGAGGCGCTGGCCGCGGCCCGCACCAGCCGCGGCGAATACGCCGAGACGATGAAGCATCCGGCCGCCACTCCGCCGGTGTCCTCGGCCGAGATCCAGATCCGGCGCGCGGGCGGTGAGCCGAGCCGACTGCTCGCGGTGCTGGTCAAACGCGCTATCACGCAGTGGACCGGGCGCACCCAGCACGGCATCGTCGGCGTCACCCGCGAGGACGCGCACTGGTGGCATGTGTCGCTGTTCGACCACGTGGTCGTCACCGACGCATCCCAGTCCGGTGTGCGAGTTCGCCGCCGCGACAAGGCGACCGCGCGCAAGCTGCTGCTGCGCACCATCCGGGTGCTGCGTCGCCTGCGTCGCGAACTGCCCGCCCTGCAACAGCAGTACCGGGCCGCGATGCCGGAACTCACCAGCCGCGCGAACTGGGAGCGGTTGTACGGGATCGACGGGGGTTCCGAGTCGCGCTGAGCGCCGGGCTCGTCGGCGAGGGGCGGATGACAACACTTGTCGCCGAAGGTGATTCGGCGTCTGCGGTATGCGCGGATGTGGTGGCTCGGCGACGGCCGTGATCGGACACGTGCCGGTCGGACGCACGTGCGGGCACAGCACGATGCCGGTCGCCGCACCTCTCGCTGCGATTCGTCGTCGTCGATTTCAGTGATCTGCCGCGGCGGATGCGCGGCCGTCGCACGGTTCGAGCGCGCCCGAGATGGGTAGGTACCAGTGAGCCCGCGTCGCCTGGACGGCGGCCGCGGCATCAATAGACGAAGCCGGCCCGCAGCTCGACATGAGGCACCGGCGAAACCTCGGTAGGGTGCGCGTGCACGTTACCGATCTCGGGAGGAATCGATGAGTTATCCGGGGGCGCCGCAGGCGCAGCCTGTGCCAGGTCAGCCACAGTTCGGGGGTGCGCCGCAGTACGCGCCGCCCGGGGCTCCGCCGTACGGTCAGCCGCCGATGGGGCAGCCTATGCCGGGTCAGCAGGCGCCGGGTCAGCCGATGCCGGGGCAGCCGATGCCCGGCCGTCCGCCGATGCCGCCGGCGCCGAATGGGGCGCCGCAGTTCCCGCAGGGCGGACCGTATGGACAACCGCCGCAGGGCATGCCGCCACAGGGCCGCCCACCGATGCCCGGCGGTCAACCGCCCATGCCCTACGGCGCCCCGGGTGCGCACGCTCCCGCCGGTCAGGGTATGCCCGGTGATCCGCCCGGCCTCACCGTCGACGCGTCCTACACCCCGATGGCGTTCCTGCTCGCCATCACCAAGCCGAAGATCATCGTCAACGGCCACCAGGTCCCCAACACCCGCTGGGGCGCCAACCACATCCCCGTCGGCCCCGGCCAGCACCACGTCAAGGTGAGCACCCCCTGGCTGTTCGACATGGGCCCGGCCACCACCACCGTCCCTGTCGCCGAAGGCCAGGCCGCCCGCCTCTACTACCGCGCCCCCGCCCTGATCTTCCTCAACGGCGCCATCGGCCCCGCCCCACAGAAGACCCCGGGCATGGTCTTCATCTACATCTCCTGGGCCTGCGCCGCGCTGCTCATCCTGCTCAGCATCCTGCCGCTGCTGTTCATCTAGCCGGTTGCCGGCGCTAGCGGCACCCGTCGAACTCCGCCCGCACCCGCCGCTGCAGGTCGAGAGCTTCCGGGTTCTCCGGATCCCTCTCGCCTGCGGTGCCGGCGTACTCGCAGCCCGCGACATGCACGCTTCCGGCGGATGTATCGGGAAGGTGCCACCACAGATACAGCGGGTGCTCGGGTGTCGGTCCGACGGCCTCGATCACCGCGGCGATGTCGGCATAGGCCGATGCCGCGTCGCGCACTCCGACCGACATGTAGGACAGCTGCCCGCGCTCGATGGTCAGCGCGGCTACGCTCACCGGCAGGGTGGCGAGTCGACCGCTGATCTGGCGCTCACGCTCGGCGCTGAATGGGAAATCGACCCGCCACATGGGCTCATCACCGGCGGGCATCACCTCGACTCTCGTCGGTTCGTCCCCCAGCACCGCCCGCGCCGCGGCCAGCGAATGCGCCACCGGCGGCGCGTCACGGATGTCGATCGAGCTGCCACTGTCGCGAAACCAGTTGATATCTGCCCCCGGCAGCGCCCCGCCGAGCTGCCTGATCAGGCGGGTGTCGGTTCCGAGCCGGTCCGGATCCAGCCGCTCCCCGCGCGTAAGCGTGACCGTCTTGCCCACCGTGAACTCGGCCGACTGGTCGTACCCGTCGAAATAGTCGCCCTTGATCTCAGCGATCCGCCGAGCAACTGCGGTGACCTGCCCCTCGGTCGCCGCAAGCATCCGGATCGATAGGTCCAGCACCGACCCGTGCGTGATGTTGTTGGAGTACGACGCGGAGAACAATTCGACCCCGGGCATGGCACTGATCTCGGCATCCAACTGCTTCACCTGCGTCGGCCGCCCAGGCAATCCGGTGCACCCAGCAGCAACGAACACCATCGCGACAACAGTTGACACCCACGCCGCAACCTTGATCCTCCCCATACCGAAATACTGCCGCACAAACCCAGTGTGTGCCGTGGGTTACGCGGCTCCGCCGGCGTGGGAGGCTCCCTGACAGCCGAACGCCACGGTCCGCCTGCTGCGAAGCCGTGGCGTTCGGTGAATTCCCGCCGAGCCCTCGATCAGAGGAACAGGTCGGTGGTCAGGGGGCCGTCGCCCGGGGTGACGCGGTACTTGTCCAGGTCGGTGATGCCGTGGGCGGCGAGGACGTCGTCGTCGATGAAGAAGTTGCCGGTGGTCTCGGTCGACGGGGAGGTCAGGACCAGGTAGGCGGCGTCGGCGTAGATGTCGGGGGTGCGGGAGGTGGCGACCATTTCCTCGCCGCCGAGCAGGTTCTTGACCGCAGCGGTGGCGATGGTGGTGCGCGGCCACAGCGAGTTGACGGCGATGCCGTCGGACTTCAGCTCTTCGGCCAGGCCGAGGGTGGTCAGCGACATGCCGTACTTGGCGATGGTGTAGCCGAGTGAGGAGCCGGCCCACTTGGGGTCGAGGTTCAGCGGCGGCGACAGGGTGAGGATGTGCGGATTGCGCCCGGCCGCGGCGGATTCGCGCAGTGCGGGGATGCACAGCTTCGACAGCAGGAAACTGCCGCGGCAGTTGATGTCCTGCATGAGGTCGTACTTCTTCATCGGCAGCGCGTCGGTAGGCGAGAGGTCGATGGCCGAGGCGTTGTTGACCACGATGTCGATGCCGCCGAACTGCTCGATCGTCTGGCGCACGGCCTCGGCGACCGACTCGTCGATGCGCACGTCACCGACGAACGGCAGCACCTTGCCGCCCGCGGCCTCGAGTTCGGCGGCGGCGGTGTGGATGGTGCCGGGCAGTTTGGGATGCGGCTTGTCGGTCTTGGCGATCAGGGTGATGTTGGCGCCGTCGGCCGCGGCCCGCTTGGCGATCTCCAGCCCGATGCCGCGGCTACCGCCGGACATGATCAGCGTCTTACCCGCGAGCGGCTTCGATTCGGTCATTGACTGCTCCTGTCGTCTCTGCCACGGCTGCGACGCCGAGGCCATCCGCTTCTCGACAGTAAGCGTAGCCCCGCGCCCTATGCAACAAGTTGCATAGGGCGCGGTGGTGGTCTGGCTCACTTTCGCCGGCGCCTGTCCTCGGTTGACGTTTGCGCTGGTCGGCAGCGTGCGTTAATGCCGGGGTCGGGCGCGGCCTATCAGAGCGAGTTGTCGGGTGGTCGGACCCACGTCCAGGCGAGGGCGAAGACATCGCCGTCGCGGACCTGCCCGCAATGTCCGGTGCGCGCGGCGACGGGACCACCGATCACTCGATGGCCCCGCCGACACGGTTCAGCGCCGCGAGTTCTTCTCCCGGAACATCCGGCGATGTTGCTTGGAGATATCCCGCCACACCTTTTCGCGCTCGGCGCGCAGGCGCTTATCGCTGCGCGCCGCCATCCACTCG
>NZ_BAFY01000014.1 GCF_000308555.1 Nocardia cyriacigeorgica NBRC 100375
AGGGTCAGTTGCTCGGCGATCTGCGGCCGCAGGTGGTCGGTGTCTTCACCGATCTCCAGGGCGAGGTGCCGGCCGGCCTGGCCTTCGACACCACCATCGACACCCGCTACAGCTCCACGCCGACCGCGATCAAGATGATCGCGATGATCGCGGCGGTGCTGTGCACGTTGATCGCGCTGGCGGCGCTGGCCCGCCTGGACACCAGCGACGGCCGCGGTCACCGCCGGTTCCTGCCCGCACACTGGTTCAAGCCGACCTGGGCCGACGGCGCCGTCATCGGCACGCTGCTGGTCTGGCATTTCGTCGGCGCCAACACCTCCGACGACGGCTACATCCTGAGCATGGTCCGGGTCGCGCCGGACGCCGGCTACATGGCCAACTACTTCCGCTGGTACGGCGTCCCCGAGGCCCCGTTCGGCTGGTACTACTACGTCATCCAGCTCTTCGCCGAGGTGTCGACGGCCAGCCCGTGGGTGCGTCTGCCCGCGCTGGCCTGCGCGATCCTGTGCTGGATGGTGATCAGCCGCGAGGTGGTGCCCCGGCTGGGTCGCGGGGTGCGCAACAGCCGGGTGGCGCTGTGGACCGGTGGCCTGGTGTTCCTGGCCTTCTGGCTGCCGTTCGACAACGGCCTGCGCTCGGAGCCGATCGTCGCGCTCGGTGCGCTGCTGACCTGGGTCTCGATCGAGCGGGCCATCGCCACCGGACGGCTGCTGCCCGCCGCGGCCGCGGTGCTGATCGCCGCGTTCACCCTCGCCGCCGCGCCGACCGGCCTGATGTGTGTGGCCGCGTTGCTGGCCGGTATCCGTCCGATGGTCAAGATCGTGGTGCGCAAGCGGCGCGAACACGGGACGCTGCCGTTGCTCGCGCCCATCGCCGCCGCCGGATTGCTGGTGTTGACCGTCGTCTACAGCGATCAGACCTTCGCAGGCATCCAGGAAGCCAACCGGGTCCGCCAGGCGACCGGCCCCAACCTGGCCTGGTACGAGGACTACCTGCGCTACTACTACCTGTTCGTGGAGACCGTCGACGGTTCGGTTTCGCGCCGGTTCGCCTTCCTGGTGATGCTGCTGTGCCTGTTCACCACCATGCTGGTGCTGCTGCGCCGGCGCCGGGTTCCCGGTATCGCCAGCGCTCCGACCTGGCGGTTGATGGGCATCGTGTTCGGAACGATCTTCTTCATGATGTTCAACCCGACCAAGTGGACCCACCACTTCGGCGCCTACGCCGGCATCGCCGGTTCCCTGGCGGCGGTGACGGCGGTCGCGGTGTCGGCCAGTGCGCTGCGCGCGCGCAAGAACCGGGCGATCTTCCTGGCCGGTCTGCTGTTCGTGCTCGCGGTGGCGTTCTCCGGGATCAACGGCTACTGGTACGTCTCCAGCTTCGGGGTGCCGTGGTTCGACAAGCGGGTCTCGGTCAGCGGCATCCAGTCCAACACCGTCATCCTGATCCTGTTCGGGCTGGCACTGGCGCTGGTGGCCTGGCACGCGCTGCGCGAGGGGTACGCGAAACCGCCGAGCTCGCCGCGGTCGGCGCGCGGGCGGCGCATCCGCAAGTTCGCCGCCATCCCGTTGACGCTGGTCGCCGCCGCGATGGTGCTGTTCGAGGTGCTCTCGCTGGTCAAGGGCGCGTACTCGCAGTACCCCGGCTATTCGCTGGCGCGTTCGAACTTCGACGCGATCACCGGTTCGAGCTGCGGTCTGGCCAATGACGTGCTGGTCGAGGCCGATCCCAACGGTGGACGGCTGACCCCGATCATCGATCCGGCGAACCCGCCGACCAACCCGAACGATCCGCTGGCCGGCGTCGACCCGGTGGGCTTCGATCCCAACGGTGTGCCCGACGATCTGTCCGCCGACGCCGTCGAGGTGAAGCCGGGCACCGGCAACACCTCCACCCAGTCGGTGGGCGCCGCGTTCGCCGAGGGGCAGAGCGCGGGCACCGGCGGCGGTCAGGGCGCGCTCGGCGTCAACGGCAGCACCGTCGCGCTGCCGTTCGGGCTCGACCCGGCGACCACGCCCGTGCTCGGTAGCTACCAGAACGGTGTGCAGAAGCCGGCCTTCGTGACGTCGAGCTGGTACGGGCTGCCGGAGCGGTCCGAGGACAAGCCGCTGATCGTCATCTCGGCGGCCGGGCGCATCCTGTCCTACGACGACACCGGCGCCATGCAGTACGGCCAGTCGCTGACCGTGGATTACGGCAAGCGTCAGCCCGATGGCAGCGTCACCCCGCTGGGCACCTACCTGCCCCGCGATATCGGCCCGTTCCCGTCCTGGCGCAACCTGCGGGTGCCGCTGGACGAGATCGCCCCCGAGGCCGACGCGGTCCGCATCGTCGCCAACGACCCGATCCTGATCGGCGACCAGTGGCTGGCCTTCACCCCGCCGCGGGTGCCGACCCTGGAATCGGCCAACAGCTTCCTCGGTTCCGAGCAGCCGATCCTGCTGGACTGGGCGGTCGGCCTCCAGTTCCCCTGCCAGCGCCCCTTCGCCCACCACAACGGTGTCGCCGAGGTCCCGCGCTACCGCATCCTGCCCGACCGCCCGCTGGCCGTCAGCTCCACCGACACCTGGCAGGCCGAAGAGTTCGGTGGCCCGCTCGGCTTCTCCCAGATGCTTGCGAAGTCGGTCGCCGTCCCCACCTACCTGAAGGACGACTGGGCCCGCGACTGGGGTTCCCTGGAGCGCTACGACCAGTACTACGAGGCCGTCCCGGCCGAGTTGGAAACCGGCACCGAAACGCGCTCGGGTCTGTGGCAGCCGGGCAAGCTCCGGGTCTTCTGAGCAGGACCCGCGATTGACGAAGGGCGGCGCTCGTCTCTATGACGAACGCCGCCCTTTTTCCGGTGGCTGGTGGGGTGTTCGCTGGCTACACGTTGGTGAGGCGCCTGCCGAGTTCGCGGCGTAACACCTCTTGGTCGGGTAGGCGGTTGAGCACCCGTAGCACCGACGGGCGCAGTTCTCGTTGCTCCTCGTCGGTGAGCAGTCCGACGAGATCGCGCAGGGGCATATCTTCGAAGGCCGGAGTCATAGGTTCAACTGTACGACTCGACGCTGGGTAAATCCTGAGATCGAAACAAGCAGTAGCGCAACGTTTCCCGGGCCGACACTGAGTGACCGGTGAGTTACTGCCCGGTATCGCCGGTCGCCGGAAAATCTATCCTTCCGCGGGCGTGATTACCCACGAGAGGGAAGGGGACCCGCTTGCTGTCCAGACCGTCGGCAGGTCCGAACGGATCAATCAGGGTGCCCTGAGAAGTCCGGCAAGCGGCGCGTACCGAGCCTGAGCTCATGCGACAGGTCACCGTAGCCGAGCGCGACCTCGGAGAGGCGATGCCATGCGAAGTGGAGCTCCCATGGCCTGCAGCCGTTGGCGAGCTCCGCGCGAGCGAGCACCGAGAAGCGAGCCAGGCGGTCGATCACGCAGCCCATCGTCTCGGTGTGCATGTAAGCCGCCCCGAGTGGGGGAGGCATCGAACTCGACACCCAGCGGTCGATCCGCTGCCTCAGGATCGCTCGGTGAGAATCGGATTCGGCCATAGCAACGGGAGATGCTTCGGTCTGCGCCGCGTGCAGAGCGGCAAGCTCGTGCGCAGCCTCCAGAACTGGATGCGGCTGGCGGACAGAGCCTGCGCAGGCGGCGAGGACAAGGTCTTTCGACGGCAGGGTGATCATTGTGTTCCTGACTTATGGGATTGACAGCGCTCAGCCGAGCACGGTCGACAGTGTTTGAAGCGCGGCGAGGTACCGAGGGCAGTCCGGTCCATGGGCGGCGTGCGCAGTGAGTACGGATGTGGCCTGCGTCCAATCCATGTGCATTGGTGCGGAAGAACAATCAGGGTCCTGCGTCTCCTCGTGTGATGTTTCCTTTGGCATGAGAGGCTCCGGCGGTGCGATGTGGATTCCAGATGCCCGGCTTTCCGGGCGGTGAGGAAACCATCTCTCCAGGCCAGTGGAGATTTAAGGCACACGACCGCTACGTAGCCTCTACGCTGTGCGCACGGGATCGAGCGAGCTAAGGGTGGGTGGATCGTGATCGTTACCGAATGGACCGGAGTCGAGGTACGGGCGATGCGTATCGCAGCGTTGCGCCTCTCCCAGCAAGCCATGGCCGAGCTACTCGGGTTCACCGAAGCGGTGGTGAGCAAGTGGGAGAGGCGCGGCGCGTCCATCACGCTCGGCCAGCAGTACGCAGAGGCAATGGACACGCTGCTGCGTCGCCTCGATGACGACCAGCGCAGCCGTTTCACCGCTGCCCTGCATGGCACTTCTGCGCCGACCAGCCCATCCGAGGCACGTGGCGAATTGTTCGAGCCGGTTGCGGCGATCGTGGAGCGAACCCAGCGATTGGCCGAGTTGGATGCCGACGACCACTTTGCCGACACGGTGGAGCTGGCGATGATGGATCTGCTCGACCGCTACGAATCCGAGGGTCCGCAACGGTTGGCGCCCGAGGCGGTGGCGCTGCGCCAGCGAGTTGACGCAGCGCTGCACCGTCGTCGGCACCCGCATCACCTTCGACGCCTGAACGCGCTGGCCGCGCGCCTATCCGGCGTCCTCGGGTACATGGCCGTCAACCGCGGCAGGTTCGGACTGGCGAAACTGTATTGCCGTGAGGCGTACATCCTCGCCGCACATATCGACGACCGTGAGCTACTTGCCTGGATCAAGGGAACCGAAAGCTTCTGCGCCTACTACATGGGCGACTTCCGCAGCTCCGCGTCACTGGCAGGCGAAGGTATCGAGCTGGCGGGAGCCGGTCCGCAATCGATCCGGCTGTACTCCAACGGACTTGCACGTGCCCTCGGCAAGCTCGGCGATGTCGCAGGGGTCGACCGCGCCGTCGATCAGGCGGCTGCCCTCGCCGAAATCCACGGCACCGGACCACGACTCACACCCGCGCTGACGTTTGCGCCATACGGGCGCGCCCGAATGATGGCCAATGCGGCGACGGCCTACCTCTCGGCGGGCCAGTACGACAAGACATTCGCATACGGGCACCAGATCGAGGAACACATCGAGGAATCGGACTCGACTTGGAGCCGATCCTTGGTCAGCCTCGATGTCGCGACCGCCCTCAGCCGCAAGGCCGACCCAGATCTGGAACAGGCTGTGCACCTGGGGATCAAGGCGCTGTCGGTGACCTCCGACCGTCCGATCCGATCGGTGTGGCAGCGCGCCCAAGAACTGGGCGCGGCAGTGCGATCGGTGCCGTCGGCCGCGTCGAGCGAATACCTCGACTACCTTCGGGGATGGTCGGCAGCAGCGCGTGAGATCTCAGGCCCAGAGGTGTCTATCCAGTCAGGCTGATCGCGGCGCGGGTATCCCATCGGTATGCATGTTCTTCGCGCCGGAGTTCGACCAGATCGACTGTGTCGACGCTGACTTGCACCGGCGGCAGATCATGCAGCGCCGCGACCCTTTCGACCAAGCCACTGGCCGGCTGTGGGGCATTCAGGTAGCCGATGCCCAGATGCGGACGAAAGTGTGTCGGTCTGGGCTTTATGTCGGGAAGAATGCGGGCTGCGCCGTCGAACAGGCGACGGTGAAGTTCGAGCAGAGGATCCCAGGGAGCTACCGAGAACCGCACAGCGCTTCGCGATCCGGCCAGCGGCCCGACAAGGAGCTCGAAGGACGCGAACCCAGCAAGCCGTTCCTCGGCCGCAGCCACCACTTCTCTCAGTCGGCGCTCGGACACATCCGCGGCCTCGCCAATCCCCAGCAGGGTGATGTGCAACCCGTCATGGGGAACCGGATCCAGACCGTCATCGCTGAGAAACTCCTGGCACTTCCGCGCGAGCGCCGCCAGCCTCGCGTCGTCGAAGGTCAGGTACCAGTAATAGGCGCGATGCCCCGTAGGCCATGCCTTCAGTTCCCAGTGACTCTGGAGGCTTTCGAGCCCGGAAAACGCAGCCCAATCGTTGGCGTGGATGATGGCCGGATCAGCTGTGGAACTGGGCATCGCCGCAGGAAAGGCGCGGTTTGCCTGATCACTCATGCCGACGGCGTGCTTTCTCGGAGGCGGGCCTGGATGACCGCAAGTGTAGGTGCAACCGAGTCGCCCCGCCGCCGCATAAGACTCGCCCACAACGACCCATACTGATCAACCGCACCCGTCCGCTCCTGCCGGACACACAGCCCGCAGGTTCTGATAGCGTCGGCGCAAACCACTGGGATTGGGGGTTGGCGAGTGGCCGAGGGTGGCATCGACTACGGGCAGACGCAGATCGCCGCGTTCAACGCGGCCGCAGCAACCGGAACGATTCGGTATGAAGAGGGCGTGGCGCGGGATGCGGCGGCGCAGTACGACAACATGATTGATGGACTGTTCGCGGTCCGAGACAAGATGCGTCAGGCAACGAACCATACGAGCTTCGGCGGGCTCGAGTCAGCAAAGCAACTGCAACAGGGGTTTGCCGCGAAGGCTGCTGACGGAATAGATGTAATCGACAAATTGATCGAAGGTGCTATGCGTCTGAAAGAAGCGTATCTTCGAGCGGGAAACCTCATCCTTGACGCTGATGCACAGAATGCAGCAACAACACGGTTTGTTGCAGATGTAAATTCGACGGGTGGTGCGCAGTCGTGAATCGACTAATGCCGTTGGCGATCAGCGTCTCTGCACTGCTCTTCCTCGCCGCATGTGACAGCAGCACGGATAATGGTAGTCCATCCGATTCGACCACACCTGCTCTCCCCTCGGCGACACCCAAGGTCGCAGTCTCCGTGAGCCCGGCGCCGACTCAACGAAACGATTCCGGTAGGCCTCTGGTCAAGTTCGACCCGTGTGTGGGCGTGGGGGATGATGTAGTCGCCAAGGCAGGTTTCGATCCAGAATCGCGTGAGCGTAGCGACATGACCTTCGATACCTACTCATTCATCGGCTGCAGGTTCGGTGACAAAGAGATGGTCGGCGGGCAGAAGCGGACGGTCCGGACGCTGTTGATAACTTCTTCGAACATTACACTCGATGAATTTCGAGAAAGATACCGTGACACTTCGACTGACGTAGTAGTGGGTGGCCGTCCAGCTCTTAGGTACGACAATCCCGAGATTCATGGTGGGGATTGCAACATTGCAATCGCGTTCGGTGACGGGGTGCTCGATCTTTCAAAAGGCACACGAGCGGCATTCACAGACGAAGGCCGATGTGATGGGATTCAAGAGATCGCAGAGACGATCTCGTCAGCACTTCCGCAGTGAGCATGCCCCATTGGCATTATGTCGCGGCTCTGCATGCCGTCCGACATTCTTGGAGAACTGGAGCTCGCCGAATTGAAGCGAATTTTGTATACACTTCTGGTCGCTCTGACCTGCACATCGTGCGCACATGATGAGGCGTCCAGCGAGGCCTCGGCTTCAGGTGTTGCTTCTGATATGCCCAAGGTCGCAGTCCCTGTTGGGACGGCTCCGTCTGTGTACGAACAGGTTGAGCGAGGCATAGAAATCGACCCCTGCCTACAACTCAGCGATAAAATCGTTGATCGTGCAGGCTTCGACCCCGGGACGCGACGGCGGCGTGATTCTGTCCTTGAACCAAACTCCCCATACTCTTTCATTGGCTGCCATTTTCAATTCAAGGAAGAAAATGGGACTGGTCAACATTATAATCGCGGAGTGACAGTAATGTCGTCAAATATCCAGCTGCTGAAACTTCGTGAAAGGTATGTGGGTAGCTCCACCGAGATCGAGCTCAGCGGACGTTCGGGTTTCAAATACACAGTTTACCAAGGGTCGGATGAGGAGTGCCACGTCGCGCTGGAGTCCTCCGACGGCGTTCTTGATATCGGGAAGACTGCGAGTTCGCCAGCGGCTGGCGAGGGCGAAGCTTGCGTCCGGATCGAGGAGGTGGCAAAAATTCTCGCCGATTCTCTGCCGAATTAGATAGAATGGCTGACCTAATTTTCGGTCGAGCGGACGGAGGGTGTGTGGTGTTCCATCATGCTGACCGGGAGGCGCCCGTCTCCTCGGCCCTGCCCCCTGCGTCAATTACCTTATCACCGACAACACCTAATCGTTGGGCGAACCTGGAGATGGCCTCGATCATCTGTAGTTAAGAGTGGAACTCGATTCTGCCACTCTGTTAGCCCATGATGGTCGGAATTTGCAGCGATGCCGATATTCAGTGATTCAGCAACAATTCCGCGATATATTTTTCTAGCCCGGCAGTCCTTGGATGACTTCCCATGTGCTCGACGGAGGTGGATAGGCCACCGTTTCTTCGTTGAAGATTCCACACGATGTCACTGGAATTGAGCCCACTGCGACGGCGCCGGCGGATGCGATGCGGCCGATCATGGACTTTATTTTATGACTCCGCTCATTCTTCGGCCTTCCGCCCGGTTAGGATTATGTCGAGGCTTGTGCGATCTTTACCGGCGCCTTGTAGAACTTCGATACCGTGGGTCTGGTCATAATCTGTCGTTACCTGCCCCAAGCCAACGTTGCTGATGAAATCGTCAAGAGCATCGTGTGTGGCGGTGGGAAGGGAGGAATCTATTCCTTCCTCGGTTACGTTGATGGGCTTTCCTGTGTAAGGGTTCATAAGTTCAGGCGGGATCGGGTGGCCGGCATTGAATGCTGAATTCAGAATTTCTTGCTTGAAGTCGCGTGCTGCCTGCGCATTTATCTCGGTGATGTTCGGGTATTGGACTTCCATCAGTTCAGGTTTGGGGACAAAGCTGTCTATTGCAGCTTCGGTTGCCTTGTCCTTCAGTACGTCGGCAACCTGGCCTGCTACCGGTCCGCCGGGCGCGGTCGCGGGCACCTCGATTAGACCGATGGTCGAGTCGGCTACGAACTGGGCAGCCGCCTTCCTGGTTTCGTAGATGCTCACCTGATGGTCGTTGTAAGTTTTGATTGCATTTTGGTCCTGGAACGTCATTGCGTTCTCTGCCGCATTTGTTATACGTCCGTCGAGGTGGGCGACCGCATTGAACTGCTGGGAAAAGTCTGATGGAACTTTTCCATCGCCAGTTCGTAGGGCCTCTGTCAATAGATTGCTCTCATACAGCTGACGCGAGACCTCGAGGGTCATTCGTCCCTGGTCGGATTGGCTGGCCAGAAATAGTAGGCGGTTCGCTTCGGTTGTTTCTAGTTGGGTTTCGTTGGAGCCTTCGAGGAAGGCTGTATTTCCGAAAGATCTCGCGTACGTATCGATGTTGGAGCCCATCACCTGAGCAAGCGCATTCGACATCTCGGGATTCGCTGCGAACATCTTGGCATTGTTCTCGAATGAGTCCGCATCGATCTGGAGACCGCCTCGGTGGACGCTCGGGGCGCCATCAGGCGAATCCGGATCATGCATGGGAGTAAAGACCTCGGGCAGTTCTGCGATCGTCCGCCTCGCCAGGATCGCTTGCTCGGTGAGCTTACCGTCAGGCCCGGTTTCATGACTTTCGGTCGCGGTCCAGTCGAACAGCTGCGCCGCGGCTTTACCGTCGTCAGACCACTCGCGCCCGAACACCGTCGCCGCGAACTCATCGCGGTTGAATGGTTGCGGCTTGTACTCGCCTGCTGCCGGAGAAGGACCGGCGACCTCCGGTAAGCCTTCGCCGCTGAGCAGCGCGGCGTTGGCTTCGAAGTTGCGTGCTCCGACAGACAACAGGTTGCTCGCGCCGTTTTCGATGGCCTTCTCGTCGTCTTCGGTGTAGCCGGGAGGCCAACGATCGCCGAAACTGTCGAAGTAGCCGACCATGCTGGCGGCCTGACGGGACATCTCGACACCCATGGTCTTGCCGGGCGGGATATCCGGGTCGGCCTGAGCGACGAGATCTCCGAGCTGGGTCAGCTCCGCGAACTTCTTCGGCTGATCACCAGTCGTTGAGAGATCGGCGTACTCGTTCCAACGGCCGGACACTAGGTCGCGCATATCCTGCGGGAGGGCCTCATAACCACCCGGCGACTGAAGCTTGCCGTTGGAATCTCGGCCGGTGCCGATCTTCTCGTTCGAGACAACCAGGAGGCCGTTGGCCAGCGCGTCCCTACGTGCCGCCGCGACCGGGTTACCAGCGGTCTCTTGTGTCTTCAGGTGCTCACTCAGTGCCAGCACGCCGTCTTTGCCTGCACCCTGGAAGAATTCCCGGTAGTACTGCTGGGTCGATGCGGGCACGGTGGACAGCTCGCCCCCGTTTGCGAGGATCTGCATGTCATTCTCGGTGAGAATGCCCTGCGGCAGTCTGCTGGCGATTTGGTCGAGGACAGCCGGATCGACGGTGCCATCGGGACGGATCGCAGCGGCTACTGCCTGGCCGTCTTCCTTGCCGAGCGCCCCCGAATCTGCCGGTGCTGCGGTCGGAGCGTCAATGCCATCGCCCAATTGGTCGCCTCGGACCCGAATCTCCTGGGTCGCAGTAGTAATCGCGGTGCTGACCTCGCTCACCGCATTGACCAAGCTGTGGTAGGCGGTGTTGATCAGCGCCTGGTGTGCGTGGACTTTGTCGGTAGCCTTCTTGCGGTCGTCGGCTGAAAGATGTGCACCGATCCCAGTGCACGCCACCACCCACTTGTCGCTCACCGTCAGCGGGATCGGAGACTCCAGGTCATTCTCCGCATCACTCACCTTCCCGAGCAGCAATCGCTTCTCGTTGGCCAGCCGCTGATCCGCAGCACGGAGCGCCGCAGCCACATCGCGGATCTCCTGGGACAGCTTGCGTCCCTGGTCGTGTTCCTCGGTGAAGCGGTCGGACGCCGCGTCGTGCGCCTTGCCCGACCATGAGGTCCCCGTGAAGTGGGTGAGGATCTGGCCGAGCTGGGTCTCGTAGAACTGGGTGTCGGTCTCGAGCTCGGTCGCCCACTCGGAGAGTTTTTCGGGCTTCCAGTTGTTGATGTCGTTGCGAGTCGGCATCGCAGGCTACCCCCGGCCCTTGAAGTCCATGGTGTCGAGCTTCTTTTTGAAGTCTTCGTCGGTCATCTGCATGTTGTCCGCGCACTCTTTGACGAGTGTGGACAGGGCCTGGATGCGCTGGGCGACGCGGAGCCAGGCCCCTTCGGTGAACTCGCCGGTCTGTGCGCAGACTTGTCCGAGCGAGCAGCCGGGCAGGGCGGCGCCGATCTGGTCGCCCGCAGTGCGTACGTCGATCTTGTCGATTTCCTGGCCGACGGTGTCCAGGGTTGTCGCCAGCTTCTTGAGCTGGTCGATATCGGCTTGAATCATGTGACGTCCCCCTCCTCGGCTCGAGCCGTCGGACCGGCGTGCCGTGAATGTTCAGCTGCGCCGGAACAATATCGGAGACCGGGCAACGGGTGCCAGACGGCGCCGGTCGGCCGCGGCGATAGTCGTCCGCGTGTTAATGTGCCGGGACGGAGCGCAGTTGGCCGGGCAGTGTGTGAAGGGGATGCGAAGGGGGCCGCGATGGGCGGGCAGGATGGCGCGGGGGCGCAGCTACCACCAGCGAGTTCGATCCCGATTCCGGGGTTCCAGGAACTGATCGTCTCGAAGGAGTCCCAGAACGCTGCCGGTCGTGTCGCCACCTCGATGGATCGCGCGGCGTACTACGACTCAAATCTCGCTGACCTGGGTGCAGGCGCCGACCCGGACTACGTGAGCACAATCGAGCACTTCGAGGGCATGACTCACGCGGCGATGTACCAGGCCGTGCACGGACCCGGGGGCATCGATGCAGCTGGCATGCGGACTCTTCAGCGGGTATGGCAGGAGTGCTCCTCTGACCTACTGAATCTGTCCATGTTCAACCTGATGGGTCTGAATCGGATTTTTGGTTCTGGTGATTGGCAGGGGGAGAGCGCCAACGCTGCGGAGGCCGCGGCGATGCAATTCGGCAACGCTGCGAACCAGATCGGCCAAGTGTTCAGTTCGGTGAATGCGCGGCTCGACGCGTTGGCATGGGCGGCCGAGGCGGTACGGACCGCGATCCAGCCACCCGCAGCATCGCCTTATCCGGTGGCCGACCCTGACAACCCTGAGCAGTCGTCGGCACCGGGCCTGATCAACCCCGAGTACGCCGACAGCGACCGTGCGGCACGGGAACTCGCTCGACAAGAGGCCGTCCGAGTGATGAACACCCTGTACAAACCGAATTTTCCGCCGGCAGGGTCCGGCGTGCCCACCTACGTCGAGGTCCCCCAGATCGGCGGTGGAGATGGCTCATCCAGCGGGTATCCGACCAGCGGCGGTACGAATGGCCTCGGCGGCCCGGGTGGTACGCCGCTTGGTGGAGACGCCGGTCAACCCGGCGCCGGTGCTCCGCCTGGACAGACGTCTCCGGAACCTGGCCAGGGGCCGCCAAAGACCGGCTTGGAGGGCCTGGGCCTACCGGAGGGGCTAGGACTCCCGGAGGGCTTGCTGCCGGGTACCGACAGCACGACACCGGCGTCGACCACCGCTGCCGGCCTCGGTCCCAATGCGGCGTCGTCGCCGAATTCGGGCGGTTTGGGCAGCTCGGGACCGGTCGGATCGGGACCAGGCGTGGATGGATCGGATCGGGCGGGTCGCTCACTTCCGGACGGCGGGGGACCTGGTTCCTCTCGACCAGGCGCGCCGGGCGCGGGTACCGGCCTCGCGCCGGGAGCTGCGGGTGCTGGTTCGCGTCCGGGCTCCGGCGCGCGGGGAATGCCGATGGCCCCGATGGCCCCGGGCGGGCGCCGCGACAGCAGCAGCGATAACGAATCCGAACACACCGCTCCGGACTACCTGCGCGGCGTATCCGACGAGTGGACAGAAGGTCTCGGCAGCCCGGTAGGGGTTATCGGCGAAGGTCTCGAGCCAGAGTTCGACTCGCCAACGCACGGTGCGGCCGATTACCGCCCGCAAGAAGTGCCGTCCACCCAGTCCGCGTCCTGGCAATTGCCTGAGACGAACGTGCCCGTTTCGCAGACCGGCGGCGCGCCTGGATCGGGAACTACTGCTCCAGAGGCTGATTGGGATCTCGGCTTCGGCTCGGACGACTCCACCGATAGCTATATTCCCGCGCTGAGCGATACACCTGGTCAGGCCGCTGCGACGCACATTGCTAGTACCGCGCCGGCGAGCGCGACAGGGGTTTCTGAGATGTTCACGGTCACCGGTGCCGGGCCGATGATGGACGAACCAGCCGCAACGCCGCCTCCGGAAGAGCCGGAGATTTTCACCGTCTCCGGGACTGGTCCGATGATGGATGATCCTCCGTCGGCAGCGAATACCGACGCGGACACACCATTCAATGTGTCCGGTGTCGGCCCGATGATGGACGACTCCGATCCTGCGCGCGGGGAAGCAGCCGCTGAGCCTGAGATCTTCACCGTTTCGGGGGTTGGTCCGATGATGGACGAACCAACCGAGGACACCGGCCGACCGTGACGAGAACGAAGTGGATATTCACTCCCGACGAATTTGCCTGGGTGTGGGGTGAAACCGGGCACGACGAGTACCCGGACCCGATCAGCATCATCGAATCCGCCACGACCGAAGACGAATACGCCCGGATCGTCGAGCCGATCAAAGCCCGCTACCCACGGTTTGGCGACCCGGACCTCACAGGACCCTTGCGCGTCCTGGCGGATCCCGAGCTCCGGATCATCTGTGCGGGCCATTCGCACCGTTCGAACAAGCGTGCGCGTTCAGTCGGTGCGCTATCCGGCGAGCTCGGTGTCATCCTTTTCCAGAAGTCGGGCGCGTCACCAGAGTTCGGTGGTGACATCCAGCTCGTCGTTACCAGCCGCGAGGGCCTACCGAAGCAGTTCGCCGTGACGCTGCCGCCGGCGCAGCCCGGTGCGGCAGGCGACATGGTCGGCTACACGCCGCGCGTCCGTGGTGAGGAGCCGCCGAGCTCCTGGGGGCGATCCCGCAATGACGAACTGCCCGTCGAGGAGCGCATACGTGCTCTGCTCCGGGCGCCACGTAGCGCCGAAGGCTATCTCAAGGTGATGACTCACCTGCAAACAAGCCGACCACAGCCGCCGATCTACCTGAGCTGGATCGATGTCCGCGACGATCATCCGGCAGCTGGTCGGTACTTGATCGATATCAATCATCACGACACCAAGCTCAAAGCCGCGACCGTGGATGCGACAGCTGGGGCGCTGGCTCGGAGGGCGGGGCTCGGGCAGCGCTGAGGCGGGTACACCTCCCTCGTTCCGGTCGCTTGTCCAGTGTGAATGCGTGCAGTTCAGATCCTGTTTTCCCTAGTGGTGGGCGCTGATGTGCGATAGTATTCGAACATGCTTTCGAGCGAGGGGGAAACCGAGGCTGGTGTAGCGGCATTGCATGCTGCGGTGGTCTCGCTGCTCGAGTCGCCGCTCACCCCGTTATCCGATGACGGGGTCGTCGCCGTGATGCGGCAGGTGGAGCGGTGCGCGCGGATGCTGACCGCGGTGCAGCATCGGCTGCTGGTCGAGGCCGGGGAACGGTCATTACCGGCGCGGGCGGGGTCGAAGTCGTTGAAGCGGTTCCTGATGGAGACCCTGCGGCTGGCCAGCGCAGACGCGGGTGCCCGGGTGCATCAAGCGGTGCAGGTGGCGACATTCCACGACATGGGCGGCGACCCGGTCGACCCCCGGATGCCGCACACCGCACAGGCTTTGATATCAGGAGACATCTCCGCCGACCACGCTCGTGGCATTGCGAACGTACTGCACAAGGTTCCGAACGGGGTTTCGCGAGATGAACGTGAGGCCGCCGAGCAGATCTTGACCGACTTCGCCCGCGCCGGTTCTCCGGATGACATCGGCAAGGTCGGTGACCGCATTCTGGCCCACCTCGATCCCGATGGGCGCCTCACCACCGATAATGACCGGGCCCGGATGCGGGGCATTACGATCGGGCGTCAACGCGCCGACGGGATGAGCCCCATTCGTGGTGACATTGATCCGGTACTGCGGGCATTGCTCGATCCGTTGCTGGCCAAGTTCGCCCGCCCGGGCATGTGTAACCCGGATGATCCGGAGAGCCCGGTCGCCGATGGAGATCACGTGGATCCGGCTGTGCTGGCCGACGCAGCGGGCCGCGATCACCGCTCGACTGCGCAACGCAATCACGACGCGGTCCGGGCATTGCTGGAATCCGGGATTATCGCCGAGCGGCTCGGTTCCCACCGGGGCGTACCGGTCACCACCGTGCTGACCCTCACCGTCGACGACATCGAGACCGCATCCGGGGTCGCCACAACCGCCACGGGCGGCACCGTCCCCATGCGTGACGCGCTGGTCATGGCGCAGCGGTCGCTGCCGTTTCTAGCGGTGTTCGACCACGCCGGGCTGCCGCTGCACCTGGGTCGCAGCAAACGCCTCGCCTCCCGCGCGCAACGGCTTGCATTGATCGCCGCGCTGCACGGCTGCTCACGGCCCGGATGCGACGCACCCGCCAGCCTGTGCGCGGTCCACCACGTCCTCGACTACCGCAAGGGCGGCACCACCGACATCAACAACCTCACCCTCGCCTGCGACAACTGCCACGCCCTCATTCACGACGGCCCTGGAGGATGGAAAACCCGCACCGAAGGCCCCCGCTCACCCCACGCCGGCCGCACCGCCTGGATCGCACCACCCCACATCGACCCGCAACAGAAGCCGCGCATCAATCACCGGCACCACGCCAACGAACTACTCGCCGAAGTACTCTCACGAATCCACCTGCGCAATGAGCGATCCCGCGACCGTCGCAGGCATCGGACGTGTGAGCACGCTTCGCCGACACCCACCGCGGCCTGATTGACACGCGAAATGCGTGGTAGTGCCGTGCTGTGCTGCCTTCGACAACCACTACTACGGCAATGCCGTGGGGCGTGAGGAACTTCCTCGGGTTATCTGATCCGGATCGGGGAGTCCTCGGCCAGCCCGGAGCGGGTCGCCGTGGTGACATTCAGTTCGGCCGGGGCCGCGTTCGGATCATAGGGGGTGAACTGTTCCAGCGAACCCCAGTCCCGGCCCCAATCGTCGTTCAGATACGTCGGGATGGTCTCGGCTTGCAGGAGGAGCTCGGTCCAGCCCAACGGACCGCCGCCGATGTCGTCCTGCCAGGCGTTGGAGGCGTCGGAGCCGACGCGGTCGGGCAGGATGCGCCAGCGCGGGACCTCGGCCACGCCGTAGCGGTGGTCGAAGGGGCGCTGGCAGGGGAAGGCGAGGCCGACATGCCAGTCCAGCAGGACCGGGTCGGTGTGGCCGACGACCGAATCGAGGGTGGCCAGACGCGGCAGGCGGGGTGGGGTGATGGCCAGCCATTGGCGCTGGGTGATGTCGTTGTCGGTGGCGACCAGGCGCACCGCGTTCACCTCGGCGGGCAGCTGATCCAGCGGCACCCGCAGGTTGCGCCAGGACGGCGCCGGTCCGATATCGGTCGGGGTGATCGCACCGAGGACGGTCATGGTGCCGTCGGCGGCGCGGGTTCCGTACTCCAGCACCAGGTCCTGGCCGTAGGTGAGCACGCCGTCGGCGTCGACGGAGCGGATGCGGCCGGCCGCGGTGATGGCCAGCACCCGGTAGGCGGGGTCGTCGCGCATGGAGTCGGACAGGTCCAGGCGGTACCACTGAGTGGTGAGCTTGGCCTGCTTCTGGTCATCTTCCTGGTAACTGCCGAGCACCGGTGTGCGGGCGGGATCGAGGCCGAACGGCAGCGCCACGGTCGAGCCGTTGATCCCGGCCTGCGCGGTGGTGCCGCCGCCGGTGCCCGCGCCGGTGGTGTCGCTGGTCTTGTTGTCGTTGTCGGATTCGACGGTGTTGGCGCCGCCGCCGGCGACTTCCTCGGCGTCGGCGGTGAGATCGTCGGCCACCCCGTCCGGGGTGAAACCGACTGTCTCCACGCCGGATTCACTGGAAACGAGGCCGTCGGCGGGATCACCTTCGTACGGAACCAGCAGGGAGTCGGCGGTATTCGTTTCCACCAGCACCGAATCGGCCAGCGCGCACGGCTCACCGGCCAGCGAGCGCACATTCGATTTCGCGACCGAGTATGCCGGGTACTGGGAGACCGCGGCCTTGGCCAGCGATGCCACCTCGAAGATCACCATCAGCGCGGCGGCGATCGTCAACGGGGCCGAGGCGTATCGGCCCCACCGGGAAGCGCCGGCCCGCCGATACGGCTGCCGGTAGTGCAGCCACAGCGCGACCAGCAGCGCGATCACGCTGAGCCCAAGGAACAGCGTCGACACGCCCTTGCCCGCCACCAGCGGCGCCTTGTCCCACCACGGGACACCGTAACTGGAGACATACCACCAACCGTTGGACCCGGTGAAGGTGATGGCGAGCAGGAACAGCACCGCTGCCGCGAACAGCGCCCGGTTGCGCGCCGAGCGAATCCCGTTGACGCCCACCGCGACCGCCGCGAGCGCGGCCAGCGAACCGGCCAGGCCCGCGTACACGCCGAAGTGATGGGTCCACTTGGTCGGCGTCCACATCATCAGTAGCAGTGAGGCGAACACGATGCCGAGAATGCGCACCGACGGCCCCCGCGAGGTACCGGGAATGCGGCCCTTGCGCAGCACTTGCAGCACGCAGACCAGCAGGCACAGCAGCATCAGCAGCACACCGAACCGGCGCGACAGCGAACCATCGGGCGCCAGCATGAGCAGTGAATCCCAGCGCGTGCGTTCGTCGAACCAGGCGACATTCGGCCCGACGATGGTGCGCACCCGGGTGGCCTCCATGACCGTGGCGAGTGTTTGGTCGGCGAAGATGACGACCAGCACCAGAGTTCCGGCGGCGAGGCCCGGTGCGAGCAGTGACGCGTAACGGAAGAGCCCGCTGGCGAGCGAACCGCGCGGGCGCAGCGCGCCATCCGGGCCGGCCTCGCCGGTACTCCGAACTCGCGCCCGCGCCTCGGCCGGCACCGACTGCGTCGCAGCTTCCCCACGCGCCCGCTTCACGATCACCTGCAACACCGGCCGCGATCCCGCGATCAACGCCGCGATGCAGATCAACCCGGTCGGCCCGGCTGCCAGCGAGAACGCCGCGATGAGAATGCCGATCGCCGCGGGCAGCAGCCGCGAGGTGGCGATGGCTCGCTCGATCGAGCACCAGGTGAGCAGCGCACCGGCCGCGATCAGCGGTTCGGGCCGCAGCCCATTGTCGTAGGGCAGCCAGAAGGCCAGGAACACCAGTCCGGCCGTCCACAACGCCACCTTGTTGCGGCGCACCCGCGCACCCAGCCGAGGCAACACCTCACGGCTGATCACCAGCCAGCACACCACCCCGGCCAGCAGCGCAGGCAGCCGCATCCACGGGCTGGCGTCGGAGATGCGCGTCATCCACGACAGCACCTCGTACGACCAGCCGAACGGCGCCTCCGGCACCCCGAACCAGCGGTAGTAGTTGGCCATGTAGCCGGCGTGCTCGGAGGCGCGCGCCATGTTCAGGATGTAGCCGTCGTCGGAGGTGTTGGCCCCGATGACGTGCCAGAGCGCGAGCGTGCCGAGCACCGCCCCGTCGGCGAGGGTGAACCGCCACCAGTGTGCGGGCAGGAAGCGGCGTGCGCGGCGGCCGTCGGAGGTGTCGAGCAGATGCAGCGCGATCAGCGCGACGATGGTGCTCAGCACCGCGACGATCATCGCGGCGAGCTTCAACACGCTCGGCGAGGAACTGAAGCGTGAATCGATCTCGGCGTGCAACCGGATGCCGTCGAGCCGGTCCTGCGCCAATTCGGTGAACACGCCGACCATCTGCGGCCGGATATCACGAGTGACGGTGGCGCGGAACGGTGTTCCGTCCGCGCGATTCACCCCGACGATCTCCGCGCTGGTGGCCGTGGCTTCCGAGGTGACCCGCACGGTGTCGCAGTCGCCGATCTCCGCCACCGGCGCCGACAGCAGCGGTACGTCACGTAGCAGCACCGTCAGCGAGCCCTCGCGCACCGCGACGATCAGCCCCTTGGCCGAGGCCTGATCCGATTCCATCGGGATGGTGGATACCAGCGTGCCCGTCGCGTCGCGCAGCACCGGGCACGGCACCGTGAGATCGAGGCGCAGCGGCTCGTAACTCACCAGTGGCGCTTCCACGCTCGTCTGCCCGGCCTGCGGCCAGTCGAGCACCGCCCGGTCCTGACGCACCGGCAGCAACGGGGTCAGCAACGCCAGCACGAATCCGAGAAATCCGGAGACGAGGGCGATCAGGCGGAGACGGTTGAACGCTCTGGGAGATCGGTCCGGTCGCACGGGACTCGACTCTAACCGGCGGCGCCGGAGCCGGCCCACGCCCTGCCCGGGGCGGGGGAGGGCGATCATTCGACTTCCCGATGCGCCGGTACGCAGCCGACCGCGCCCTGCTCGCCCGGGAGCCGAAACTAGCGCAGCGTCCGCACGTCCCACACCCAGACGTCCTGGACCCGGATCGGTCCGGTGCCGAGCAGCTCGGTCATCGTCTGGCGCAAGGTCGTGGCGTTGGTGGTGCGCGGCAACACCACCACATCGGCCTGCCAGTACCGCAGATCGGCCAGCGCCGCCGCGCGATCGTCGGCGTCGATCTCTGGAACCTGACCGGTGTCCTGCGCCTTGACCAGTAGCGATGCCGTTGCCCGGGCGGCGGGGCCGTAGATGCCCTTCTTGTCCGCGCCGGTGGGGCCGACGAAGTAGCCGCCCGCGAGCGGGAAGGTGAAGCGCGCGTCGGCCTGCCAGCGCAGCGCTCGCGCGTCGGGTGGGCGCGGCGGCGGTACCACCACCACCGAGCCGTGGTCGACGTACTGGTCGACGGTGCCCTCGGCGAAGAACTGCGGCGTCTCGTGGCGCTCGGCCACCGGAAGGATCGTCGGCACCAACGGCAGCAGCGCGAAGGCCAGCGCTGCGAACCAGCCCAGCGGCTTGGGGTCGACCGCCGACTCCTTCCACAGCGCGACGGCCCGTTCGGTGGCCAGGGCGAGGATCACCGCGATGGCCGGGATCGCGGCCATGGTCAGCCGGGATTCCAGCATGGAATTGACCAGCGGCACCGATTCCAGCAGCCGCCACGGCAGCGCGATGCCGGTGGATTCCTTGCCGAACTTCGCCTCCGAACCCAGCGACAGCACCCCGAACACCACGATGACGCCCGCCGCGGCCCGCACCAGGCGTTCGCGCCACAGCAGCGCGACGGTCGCCACCAGCAGCAACAGCAGCGGCCAGCCGAAGTAGGCGTTCTGTTCGGTCGGGTTGATCGCGACGCTCTGACCGGGGGAGAACATCCCGCCGAGCGATTCGGAGGGGAATTGGGTGATGGCTTTGAGGTCGTTGCCCATCTGGCCGTGGTCGATGGACCGGTAGCTCTGCGGCCCGAAGAACTGCCACCACAGCGGAATCTCGGTGAGCACCAGCGTGATCACCGCGGCCAGCGCCACCGTCGGCGTGATCCGGCGCAGGATCCGCAGTCCGGCACGCGGTTCACGCAGGTAGTAGCCGATCGCGAAGACGGCGAAGGCCAGCGCGAAGATCAGCAGCGGTTCCTCGCCGAGCGCGATCTGCATGGCCACCAGCAGCCCGAGAATCACCGCGTCACGCACCCGTCGGCGCGGGCGCGGCCGGCCGGGCACGCTCGCCCGCCGCGCCATCCGGATCACCTGCCCGGCGATCAGCGGCAGCAGCACCAGCACCACGAAATTCGGGTGCGCGTTGGCGTGCGAGATCATGGCGGGCGCGAACCCGCAGAACAGCCCACCGATCACGGCGGCGGTGCGCGAGCGCACCAGCTCCCGGGAAAACAGCCAGTACCAGGCGAAGGCGGTGCCGCTCAGCCCGAGGGTGAGGACGAGCACGAAGGTGACCGTCGGTCCGAACAGCAGGGTGACCGGCGTCAGCGGGATGCCGACGCCGAACATGGCCGTATTGGCCATCATGTTCACCCCGGCAGGGAAGTTCTGCAGATGCGTGCCGAGCGGGTTCTGCAGGTTGGCCACCGAGTGCGCGGTGACGGCGAAGAACCACTCCCACATGGTCTGGTCCTGACCGCTCTTGATCAGGTACGAGCCGCTGGTATCGCGCCACTGCCCGGACAGGACGGTCGCGGCGAGCAGCAGGTAACCCGCGCCGATCAGTAGATCGGCGCGCGGTATGCGCAGGCGTGCGCGGGTTCGTTCGGGGGTGAGCCGCTGGACCGTCGTCCCATCCGCCGCGACGTCCACCGCCGTCGATCCGCCCCGCTCGACGTCAGGTTCCCCACTCAAAACGTACAACCACTCCTCGTACCGGCCGGATCAGCAGCCCACCGTACCCAACCATCCTGAGCCGGAGGTGACAAGCCGGTCCGGGCCGGCCGAGCTCACCGCGCGACGGTGACCAGCGTGAACGGACCGATATCGGTGCTGGTGAAGCGCGGATCGTCGAACAGCGAAGCCGGGAAAGCGACGGTGTACCGGCTCACATTCGGATCGTTCGGGTAGACGTCCTTTGCAAGCCTCAGGGTGTAGTCCTCGCCGCTGCGCCGGAACAGGAACGCATCCGGTGCTCGCCACGGCGCCGACGCCATCGCGTCCAGCAGCTCCTGCGGGGATTCCAGCTCGCTCCAGGCTTCGATCTCTGCCGCGCGTTCGCCGAATTCGGCGAGCGGGTTGGCGTAATGCGAGGTCAGGCCCTGGAATCCGAAGTACGGGTAGTAGGCGAGGAAGGTGGTGTCGGCGGTGAGCAGCACCGTCTCCGACCGAGGACGCCCGGTCTGCGCAGTGAGGGCGGCGTCGATCTCGCGGTAGTAGGCCACCGCCGACGGGTCGCGCTGATCGGCGCGGACGCCGACGCCATCGGTGTCGGTGTAGGCGGTGGTGATCTCCGGCGCAAGCACCCGGGGAATGTCCTGGGTGAAGGCGAGTGCGCCGACCAGCGCCACCACGACGGCCACGATCCGGAACCGCTCGGGTTCGTTGAACCCCTGATACGCCGCCCGCGCCCCTTCCACGAAACCGAACGCCCCGGCCGCCGCCAGCAGCACCAGCAGAATCGGCTCCAACCGGAACGACAGCAGCGTCGTCCCCGCCACGGTCGCCAGCATCGACAGCAGCGACCACAGATACACCGCGAGCACACCGATCCCGAGCGCCTGCGCTCGCCGCGACGACCCGGCCCGCAGCACCAGCCAGATCGTGCCGATCAGACAGAATCCGCCGCGCAGCGAGAACTCCATCATCGGGAACGGCAGCTCGGCGCCGGCTTCCGGCAGATAGTGGAAGGCGGTGCCGCCGCTGGGCCAGGTACCGCCGAGCAGTTCCAGCAGGAATGGCAGGTAGACCGTGAGTGCGATGAGCCCGGCGATCGCGCCGATGACGATCAGTCGCGTGATCGGGGAGATCGCCGCTCGCCAGGCGCCACCCTTCGGCGCCGACCGGTCGACCTCGACACTGGAATCAGAGCTGGTCCGCGCGACGACAGCGGCACGCCGCCGTGAGTGCCCCTGCGCCCGCCGCGCCCACACCGCATACCCTGCCGCGACCAGCGCCATCAACGTCACCGCGAACGCCGCGAAGGCCAGGTACAGCGTGTAGAAGGTCGCCGCGACCCCCAGGAACAGTCCGGTGCCGATCACCGCGCCCCAGCCTCCGGCGGTTCCCCGCTGGTCGGCGGGCCGGTGCAGCGCACCCCAGGCCAGCACCAGCACCGGCGGCAGCAGAACCGCGATGACGGCGCCGTAGGCCTCCGGCGAGGCATAGGCGACGCCGAACGCCGTCACCGCCGCAGTCACCGCGACCGCCCAGTCCGCGCGGATCAGCTCCGACCACAGCACCAGCGAGATCACCGCCGCCACCGCGATCGAAGCGATGGCGTAGGGCTTGAAGACCTCCCACCCGTCCATGCCGAGCACATTCGCCACCCGGCCGCCGATCCAGAACCATCCGGCCGGATAGAACGGCGGCAGGTCCGCGTAGGTCATATCGCGCAGCGCGGCGCTGTCGGTGAGCCGGGTCAGGTATTCGGTGCGGAACTCCTGATCGACCGAGACGCCGAACAGGTACAACTTGGTCGCGGCCAGCGGCATCCCCAGCGTCACCGTGACGAACGCCGAAATCCCGGTCCAGGACAGCAGTTTCGCCAGCCACAGCTTGCTCTTGCGCCGGATCAGCACAATCGAGGCGACCAGCAGCACGGCCGAAGCGACCTGGCCGACCGTCGTCAACGCCCGAGTCACATTGGAGGAGTTGAACGCGGGCCACTGCACCAGCGAAAACGCGTACAACCCGATGGCCGACACAGCTGCCGCGACCAGCGCGGCCGCAGCTGCCTGTCCCAGCGCGCCTCCGATCCGGCGCACCAACTGCCCCGACCGCACTTCGTCGTTCGTTGTCATCGGCGCGCCCAACCTCCGGCTCCTACTCGTCCGCCCGCACGTCCGGGCCAGCCTAGTGGAGCCGGCGCCGTCGTCCGATATGCCTCGAGTCGGTACGCCGGGTTACGCGATCGTCGCGCGGAGCATCCAGCATCACTGGAAAGGCGCAGCCTCGCCCCGCCGATATCCAGTGCGCAGTCAGTCGAAAGCGCAGGCCCGCCAGGCGGGCCGAGACCACGGATCATTCGGACGGTGAAACCGGGCGGCACCGCAGCCGGGGCCGCCGTCGATCCCGGCTGCGGACAGCTGCTCACATGGGCAATTTGCGGAAGATCGGGCGCGGGATGTGGCGCAGCACCGACATCAGGTAACGCACCTGGCCCGGAGCCCAGATGAGCTCCTTGCCCTTCTGCGAGGCCTCGACCGCGAGTGCGGCGACCTCTTCCTTGTCGACGGTGAACGGCGCTTCCTTGGCGCCGGTCGCCTTCCAGTGCTCGAGCGTGGTGGTGGTGCGCACCTGGCCCGGCCGGATGACGAGCACGCGCGGGCCGTAGGGGCGCAGCGCCTCGCCGAGGCCGAGGTAGAAGCCGTCGAGACCGGCCTTGGTGGAGCCGTAGACGAAGTTGGAGCGGCGCACCCGCTCACCGGCCACCGAGGACATGGCGATGATGCGGCCGTAGCCCTGCGCCTTCATCTTCTCGCCGACCAGCACACCGACCGACACCGCGGCGGTGTAGTTGATGCCGACGATCTGCACCGCCTTGCGCTGGTTCTGCCACAGCTCCTCGGCGTCACCGAGGATGCCGAAGGCGACGATGGCGACGTCCACATCGCCGCCGTCCCAGGCCTGTTCGATCACCTTGGGGTGGCTGTCGGTGTCGAGCGCGTCGAAATCGATGACATCGACCTGCTCGGCCCCGGACGCCTTCATCTGCGCCACCGCGGTGTCGCGCAGCGGATCGCCCGGCAGGGTGGCCAGGATGATCCGGGCGGCGCCCTTCTTCAGGTACTCGGCACAGATCGCCAGCCCGATCTCCGACGTTCCGCCGAGCAGCAGGATGGTCTGCGGGTTGCCTACTGCGTTGATCACTGGAGCTCCAGCCTCCTGGCCATATCGGACATGAAAACGCCTGTGGGGTCGACACTTCGGCGGATCTGGATCCACTCGTCGATGCGCGGGTACATCTTGTGGAAGGTTTCGGCGGTGGTGCGCGAATCCTTCGCGGTGTAGAGCCGTCCGCCGAATTCCAGGACGCGCTTGTCGAGTTCGGTGACCAGCTCGTTGAGTCCGGGCCGGATCGGGAAGTCGACGCAGATGTTCCAACCGGGCATCGGGAAGCTCAGCGGTGCCTGGTTGCCGGGGCCGAACAGCTTGAAGACGTTCAGCGCGGAGTAGTGCCCGGAGCGCTGGATGTCGACGATGATGCTCTTGAACGCATCGACCGCCTCGGTCGGCACCACGAACTGGTACTGCAGGAAGCCGTTGGAGCCATAGCCGCGGTTCCACTCGGCGATCATGTCGAGCGGGTGATAGAACTGCGTCAGGTTCTGCACCTTGCCGGTGTAGTTGCCGCCCATCGCGTAATACGCCTGGCCGATGGCATTCATCGTCAGCTTGTTCATCGTCCAGTTCGGGAAGATGTCCGGGACGGTCATCAGCTGTGGTGCGTCGAACTTGAGCGGGCGTTTGCGCAGTTTCTTGGGCAGCTCGTCCACCTTCGCCAGCCGACCGCGAGTGAGCGTGCAGCGGCCCAGCGCCGGCGGCGGGCTGATCACGTCGAACCACGCACTCGAATACGTGTAGTTCGCCTCGCTTCCATCGCTGTGCACCGCGATGGTCTCGTCCAGCGTCCTGGTCTTGACGCCGTCGTTGAGGAAGTACGCGGTCTCGGTCGGGATCATCTCGATCGTCGCGCGCAGGATGATGCCGGTCAGGCCGTTGCCGCCGACGGTCGCCCAGAACAGTTTCGCGTTCTTCTTCGGCGAGATGGTCTGCACCTGGCCGTCGGCGGTGAGCAGGTCGATGGAGCGGACGTGGTTGCCGAAGCTGCCTTCGGAGTGATGGTTCTTGCCGTGGATATCGGAGGCGATGGCGCCGCCGATGGTGACCTGCCTGGTGCCGGGCAGCACCGGAACCCACAGGCCGAACGGCAGCGCCGCCTTCATCAGCTGGTCCAGGCTCACGCCACCGTCGACGTCGACCATGTGGGTGTCGCCGTCGATGCGGTGGATGCGGTTGAGCGCGGTCATGTCGACGACGAGGCCGCCGCCGTTCTGCGCGTGGTCGCCGTAGGAGCGGCCGAGCCCGCGCGCGATGATGCCGCGGCGCAGGTGAGCGGGCTTGCCGTCGTTGTCCTCGGCGACCATGGCCACGGCCTTGGCGATCAGTTCCGGATCGCTGGTCGAGAGCACTTCGGCGGATGTAGGTGCGGTGCGACCCCACCCGGTGAGCGTCCGGGTGCGCGTCGGTAGATCGAACGCGCGGCCCGCGCCGTTGGTGGCGGCGGAAACGCTGTCATCACCGGTCGTCGTGGTGGGGGTCGTAGCTTTCGTGGACATCGGCATAGAGGCTACAGGTATCGCCGATGGGGCGGCCGGGGTCGCCGTACCCGCCGGTATGGCGTCGGCCACGCGCGCGTGATGTGGGCCGGTGGATGGGCTCGGGTGCACGGTGGGCCGCGGCGGCGTCCATTAGTCTCGTGCGCGTGAGTGCCGAACCCCATCTGCCGCTTCCGGTCGAGCTTCCGCTGGTCGACGAGCCGGCCGGTGCGACCGACGGGAGCGAAGGAGGCAGCTTGCGTAACCACGCAGCGACCCGGGAGCACCGTGATGGGCAGAGCACTGATGTCGATCTGAAGACGCAGGTCATCCGGTTCGGCGTGACCGGTGGGTTGTCGGCGATCGTCGACTTCGGCCTGTATTCCCTGCTGTACGCGGTCGGCCTGCAGGTCAGCCTGGCCAAGGCCATCGGCTTCATCGCGGGCACCACCACCGCTTATGTGATCAATCGGCGCTGGACGTTCCAGGCTCCGCCGAGCCGGACCCGGTTCATGGCGGTGGTGGCGCTGTACGCGCTGACCTTCGCGGTGCAGGTCGGTCTCAACTGGGTGATGTACCAGGCACTCGACGACACGTGGTGGCGGCTGCCGCTGGCGTTCGTCGTCGCGCAGGGCACCGCCACCGTGATCAACTTCGTCGTGCAGCGGATGGTCATCTTCAAGATCGACTAGGGGTCAGCTCTCCACCAGCGAATCCGTTTTCACGCCGAAATAGTCACCGCCCTTGGCCCGCACGCTGTCGGTACCCCATTCCCGCTGCTCACGGGTGGCCTGCACCAGATGCGGGATGTGTTTGCGGCAGTGGATGTAGGCCTCTTCGACGTCGACAACCACCCACAGCTGGGCCTCGCGTCCGCGACGGCTCGAGGGCAGGCCGGGTACCCAGGTGCGCAGCGCGAGATCGTCGACGATGCGGGCCGAGCCGTTGATGTGCAGGCCGATCAGATCGCGCACGAAGTCGATCAGCAGGATGCCGATGTGCGGGTTGGTGTGGATATTGCCGAGGCTGGCCAGTACGCCGTTGCCCCGATATTCCGGGTAGGCGATCGTCTGCGCGTCGATGACGTGCAGGAATCCCGGTTCGCCCGCCCGGAAGCTGGCATCGCATTCGCCGTTGGCGTCGGCGGTGGCGATGAACGCCATATCCATCCGGCCGACGAAGTCGATCATCTGCTCGTTGAGCCGATCGCGGACCTGGTCGTCGTAGAAGCGCCGGGCCCGGTCCTGGGTGCCGTGACGTTCCTGTAGTTCGTGCTCGCCGTCGCTGCCGCGCATGCGCGCCCCCTGAGATAGCCGGATTCGAGACCGTCGAGGCTCGTCGTCGAACCAGCGACTTAAAACGAAAGCTGGTCAATTTTATCCGGCAAACACTCGGTTGCGGAGCGGAATGCGTCCAGTCCGGATCGGTGAATCCCGAGCTCGCCCAAGGTTTTCCGGGCAGCGACAAAACAGACTGGTTCGTTCGATTCTGGGTGCCGGGTTACCGCGCGGCGAACCCATGCGCGCCCAAGGCTTTTCGGCGCACGGCAAAGACCCCGTCGGTGAACGACGGGGTCGGTAGCCGTGTGTGCGGTTGTCTACTCGGACGGTCTGGTCCGTGTCTGCGGTGCCGGCTCAGCAGGCGACGCTGGTGAGCTGTCCACGCTTGCGAGCCGCCGCGGCCCGCGCGGCGGCGCTGATCGCGACCACCGGCGGCACCCAGCGGGCCTCGCCGGGGGCGATGCCCCAGCAGGCCGACCCGGCCGAGAGCTGCGTCGGCGGCAGCGGGATGCTCGCACCGTCGGTGTGGACGGTGGCCCCGGCCTCACGCAGCGCCTCGATCGCCATGGCGGCCTTGCGGGCACCGGTGACCAGGTGGATCTCGCGACGCTCGGTACCGGGGATCTCGATCACCGGTCCGGACAGGTTGTTGGCACGCAGGAAGCGACGGACCTCCGCGGCCAGTTCCCCACTGACCTCGATGGCGGACAGGTCGTCATCGGTGATCAGGCACAGACCGTTGGCCGTTTCGGCGACCGTCCAACCGCGCTGGGTGTAGTCCTGCGCGGCTGCGGACATGGCGTCCGCCGAGACGGAAGTCGGAAACGTCGTGCGCACTGTCTTCTCCATTCCCCGTTACAGATCAGGTCCTGCATTCATGGTTCGTATCGAGGGCAGGTGCCCGAAGCGTTACGAGATTCGGAGAATTTTTCACAACTGTCGGATTCGTCTCATTTACCGGCGAGTAATAGCGATCGGTGCTAGGGCGGTGCCAGTCCGGTTTCCCGGCCCCGACCGGGGCAGATGTGACGAGGCCGGGGCTGGTTTCCGCAGCCGGGAGCGGGGAGGATTTCCGGCATGAGTGATGAGTCCGACCGCACCGAGTCGCCGCAACCGGACGACCCGGAGGCCGAGTCGCGCTGGATCACCTGGCGCTCGGCCGCGGCCCGCCGCTTCCCGGACGCGGCGGCCGACGAGGAGACCTCGCCCGAGCCGTTCGTCAGCAGGCGCGCGTTCCGGCAGTGGTGCGCCGACGCCGTGCGCGGCCTGCTCGATGTGCAGTTCCGCAGACCCGTCACCCGGACCCTGCTGCCGCTGGCCTATCTGCTCGGGTTGCTGTTCGCCTTCGGCATCCCGATCGCGCTGACGGTGCTGATGTGGCAGGCCTCGGCGCTGCTCGGCATCGTCGCCGCATTGATCGCGGTGCCGTTGGGGCTGAGTATCGCGGCCTCGGTGCGGCTGGTGCTGGAGTTTCTGGTGAATGCCTCCCGGCTGGCCACGCGCGTCGAGCACATCAGCGATCTGGCCGACGATCTGTTCCAGGCGCTCTCCGATGTGGCCGAGCCGGTCAACCAGCTTTCCGAAGACGTTCGCGCGGTGCAGTTCTGGAGGTTCCGCCGCGGCGGCTCGCGCAAGTGAGTGGCCTGGAAGTGACACGCGGCCTACCTGTGACATCCCTGGTATTGCCGTCCGGTTTCGTTGTGGAACAATGCCGTTCGTCTAACAAGGGGGAACATTGGCAGCACAGGGGACCACCGGCTCGACCATGCCGAGGCGGCGCCTCGGCAGGCAGCTGCGCGATCTGCGCAACCGGGCGAGGATGACCACGCGCGCCGCGGCGCAGCAATTGGAGTGGTCGGAGGCCAAGATCTGGCGCATCGAAACCGGACAGACCTCGCTGCGCGGCCTGGATGTAGAGGCCATGTGCAAGGTGTACGGTGCGCCACCGGAGGCCGTCGCGCCGCTCACCGCCCTGGCCAAGGAGACCAAGGCGCGCGGCTGGTGGACCGGTTACAGCGATGTCATCGGTGAGGGGTTCGAGGTCTATATCGGGCTGGAAGAGGCCGCCTCGCGGCTGTTCGCCTACGAGGACCAGCTGATTCCCGGCCTGTTGCAAACCGAGGCCTACGCCCGCGCGCTGCTCCGGGCCGCGCGCCCGGAGCTCTCCGATTCCGATATCGAGCGCCGGGTGCGGTTGCGGATGGCCCGCCAGCCCCTGCTGACCAGGGACGAATCACCACTGCGGCTGGATGTGCTGATCGGGGAGGCGGCGCTGTGGCGGCCGCTGGGCGATCGCTCGGTCACCGCCGGCCAGCTCGACCACCTGCGGCTGATGTGTGAACTGCCGAATGTGCGCATCCAGGTGGTGCCCTCGGACGCCGAATATCACCTCGGCATCGAATCGGGGACGTTCGTGCTGCTCGAATTCCCGGCGCCCGACCCGGCGGCGGGGGCACCGGAACCACCGGTGGTCTATGTGGAGGCGTTCACCGGGCCGGTGTACCTGGACAAAACACCCGAAGTCGACCGGTACCGGGCGGCTTTCGACAGCATCCGATCCGTGGCGGTCGACGCGCGCACGGCGATCGACGAGGCCCGCGCGAACTGCCGCTGAGCGCACCGGTTTCACGTTCCTGCCGGTCGAAGCCCTTGCCGTCCAGCGCTCGTCGTGCACAAGCGGTCGGGTTTCGGGTCAGCGATCGGCCAGCCGGGGTGCGGCGGCGTCCTTCGGTGAACGCAGGTAGGTGATCGAGCGGCCCTCGCGATCGGTGCGCGGCCAGTCGATGGCCAGCTCCGGGTCGAAAGCGTCCAGATCATGGTCGAATTCGGGGGAGTACTCCAGCGAGCACAGATAGGTGACGGTGGAATCGTCGGCCAGCGACAGGATCGCGTGGCCGAGTCCCTCGGACAGGAACACCGAACGGCGCTCCACATCGTCGAGCACGACGCTGTCCCAGCGCCCGAAGGTCGGCGAGCCCGCGCGCAGATCCACCACCACGTCGAGGAACGCCCCGCGCACGCAGCTCACGTATTTGGCCTGGCCGGGCGGGTTTTCGGTGTAGTGGATGCCGCGCAGCACCCCGGCGGCCGACACCGAGGTGTTGACCTGGAGCAGATCGAAGCGGCGGCCGGTGGCCTTCTCGAACTCCGACGCCTTGAACGTCTCGGCGAAGGTCCCGCGCTCGTCGCTGTGCAGCCGCGGGGTGAACACCCACGCGCCCGGGATCGACATCTCCCTGATCTGCATCCTCACCAACCTCGTCCGCGCTCGAGCAGATCGAGCAGATAGCTGCCGTACCCGGACCGCACCAGCGGATCGGCCAGCGCGCACAGCTGTTCGTCGTCGATATAGCCCATCCGCCAGGCGACCTCTTCGGGCACACCGATCTTGAGGCCCTGGCGTTCTTCGATGGTGCGCACGTAATTGGCGGCGTCCAGCAGCGAGTCGAAGGTGCCGGTGTCCAGCCACGCGGTGCCGCGCGCGAGCACGTCGACGCGCAGCTTGCCCGCCTCCAGATAGGCCCGGTTGATATCGGTGATCTCGTATTCGCCGCGCGCGGACGGGCGCAGGCCGCGGGCGATCTCCACCACATCGTTGTCGTAGAAGTACAGGCCGGGGATCGCGTAGTTCGAGCGCGGGACCTTCGGCTTCTCCTCGATGGATATCGCTCGGCCGTCGGCGAATTCGACGACGCCGTACGCGCCGGGATCGGAGACCCGGTAGGCGAACACCGCGCCGCCGTCCAGGCCGGCGAAGCGGTTGAGGCTGGTGCCGAGGCCCGGCCCGTGGAAGATGTTGTCGCCGAGCACCAGAGCCGCGCACTCGGTGCCGATATGGTCGGCGCCGAGGACGAAGGCCCTGGCCAGGCCGTCGGGTTCGGGCTGGACGACGTAGTCGATGGTGATGCCGAACTGGGTGCCGTCGCCGAGCAGGCGACGGAACGAGTCCGCGTCCTCCGGGGTGGTGATCACCAGGATCTCGCGGATCCCGGCCAGCATCAGCGTGGAGAGCGGGTAGTAGACCATCGGCTTGTCGTAGACCGGGACCAGCTGCTTGCTGACACCGCGCGTGATCGGGTGCAACCGGGTCCCGGTGCCGCCGGCCAAGATGATTCCGCGCATGTCTGCACAGTCTGCCAGGACTTACGGGGACAAGGGCGACCGGCCATCGGGGATCAACGGGTA
Source organism: Nocardia cyriacigeorgica NBRC 100375 (assembly GCF_000308555.1). Taxonomy (GTDB): domain Bacteria; phylum Actinomycetota; class Actinomycetes; order Mycobacteriales; family Mycobacteriaceae; genus Nocardia; species Nocardia cyriacigeorgica. The sequence goes on from NZ_BAFY01000014.1 coordinate 31,142, forward strand.
CGTCCACCGGGGGATGAGGGCGACGGATGGGCCTGCCTGCGGCAACGAACCGGTTGTCCGAGTGCGCCGCCACTCGGTCCAGGCTTCGGGGAGATTCCGAGTGCTGTTCGAAACGGTTACGGCGTGCGGGTAACAGGTATAGGGAACAGCGGATTCGGGCACTGTTGTTGCACATATAACGGTCACACGGTGTGCCGGGGCCGCGAGTTGTGAAACGTACTCGCTTCTGACTCGTCGCCGGGTGTGATCGGGAACGTCAGCGTCGACGCTCATCCGGGCTGCTGTCCGGCCGGGGCTCGACGCCCCAGTGGAGGCAGGTGCGCGATGAGTGCGATGAAAGAACCAGGCATCGTGGTCAACCCCGGTGGTCCGAGTGCGCCGGGACGCGTCTTCGAGGCGGCCTTCCGCGGTGTGGTGCGACCGGTCCTGCGCACTTTCCCGATCAATCGGCTGACGCTGCCCGTCGGTGCGGCCCTGATCGACGGCCTGTCGATGCTGCGCCCGGAACCCGCGGGCATCGACCGTGAGCAGGTCCGGCTGAAGGGCTTCCGGATGGAGATCGTGCGCCCCGCGGGGGCTTCCCGGGCGCTGCGGCACGGTGCGGTGCTGTACTTCCACGGCGGCGGCTTCGCGATCTGCGGCCTGCGCACACACCGGCCTGTCGTGGCCGGCTTGGCCCGCCGGACCGGGCTACCGGTGGTGAACGTCGAGTACCGGCAGCTGCCCGGTACCCGCATCACCGAATCGCTGGCCGACTGTCTGGAGGCCTACCGCTGGCTGCTGCGGCACCGGGTCGATCCCGCGCGCATCGTCATCGCCGGCGATTCGGCGGGCGGCCTGCTGGCCTTCTCGACCGTGCTCGCCGCGCTACAGGCCGGGCTACCGGCACCGGCGGGGATTCTCGGCCTCAGCCCGCTGCTGGATCTCGATTACGCCGCGAAAAGCGAGTACGAGAAGACCGCGCGCGACGCCTATATCCCGCTGGCGGCGCTGACCGCGGTGGTGCGGCTCGGCGGTGAGGTCGCAGGCGTCCTCGACCCGAAGCTGTCCCCGGTCAACGCGCCCCTGGCCGGGTTGCCTCCGGTATTGCTGATCGCGGCCGAGCAGGAGCTGCTGCGCTTCGACAGCGAGCTCATGGCCCGGCGGCTCACCGCGGCCGGGGTGCCGAACTCGCTCGAGCTCTGGCGCGGGACCGTGCACGATTTCATGAGCATCGCGCCGAATCTGCCCGAGGGCCGGGCCGCCCTGGCCCGCGCCTCACGATTCATCCGGGCAAGAATCGAGCAGGACGAGCACGTGCGCACCGCGTGAACCGTATGTAAACAAACCCGCACACACGCGGTGAATCTGCCGGATAGGAATACTGCGGAAAATGTGATCCGAAATACGTCCCATAATTTCGGGGCAAATATTCGGCGATCACGGCAGAAACCCCGCCCGGTCGGAACCGGACGGGGTTACCTGCTGTAGGGAACCGTCGGTGAATTACTTGGCCGGCGGGTTGAACGGCTGGTTGATGGTGGTGAAGTACTGGATCGCGGCGCCGATCGCGACGGGCGCGGTGATCAGGATCTGGCCGGCCAGGGTGCCGAGCGCGCCGACGGCCAGGATGCCGCCGATGCAGCCGACCGCGGCGGCCGGGATGAACGGACCGAACAGGCCGATGATGGTGGCCGAGGCGACGGTGGCGCCCGCGATACCGCCGAGCACGCAACCGACGGCCGCGCCGCCGATGCCGCCGACCAGGGTGGCGATGGTGGCGCCGGTGCTGATGGTGTCCTTCATCCGGTTGAAGGCGTCCTTCTCCCGGTCATAGGGGGACTTCCAGTTGGCCTGGTCCTCGAACGGCAGGGCCACCGGCTTGTAGACGGCCTTGGCCATGTCCAGCTGCGGGGTCAGGGTGGCGGTGCGGCCGGAGATGTCGGCGGCGATCGGGAACTCGAAATCGTCCACCCGGAACGACAGCGGGGTTCCGGCCAGCACGGTGCCGTTGCTCGCCTTCACCTTGAAGGTGTTGTCCTCGACGACGAGCGAGCCGGCATCGGTGGTGATGATCGTCGACGACTCGGTGCTCTCGGCGGTGAAGTTGACGGCGGTCTCGGGGGCGGGCGCGGCGTTGACGGTGCCGGCCGTGACGCCGAGCGCGGCGATCACGAGCGCCGAAGTCGCGGCGAATTTCCTCATCAGCATTTCTGGAACCTCGATGTAAAGCGTTCGGAGGGGACGAAATGATCGAAATCGAATTCAGCTAACGATGGGTGAACCGGCTGTGTCCGTTCGTTCAAATTCTGTTCACCGTAGACACGTTTGGCGCGGTGCGGATCCGGAAATATGTACTTCTAGGCGGAGTTTCCAGCGGTTTCGCCGATGCCGGATTTCACTGAATCGGCATTCAAAGCGACCAAGGCCACATCCATCTATTTCCGCTATCTTCGCAATTCGCCCATGCCCGCGGTGCCGGGAGCCCGCCCGCGGCGACGTAAGGTGAGTAGGGTGCGATTGCTGGTAACCGGCGGTGCCGGGTTCATCGGGGCGAATTTCGTCCAACAGACCGTGACCGAACGGCCCGAAGTCACAGTAACCGTGCTCGACGCGCTTACCTACGCTGGGAACAGAGCCTCACTCGAGCCGGTCGCCGACCGCATCGACTTCGTGCACGGCGACATCTCCGACCTCGATCTGGTCGACGAACTGGTCAGCGGGGTCGACGCGGTGGTCCACTTCGCCGCCGAATCGCACAACGACAACTCGCTGACCGAGCCGTGGCCGTTCGTGCAGACCAATATCGTCGGCACGTACTCGCTGCTGCAAGCGGTGCGCAGGCACGACGTGCGCTACCACCACGTCTCCACCGACGAGGTGTACGGCGATCTGGACGCCGCCGACCCCGCTTTCACCGAGCAGACCGCCTACAACCCGTCCAGCCCCTATTCGGCGACCAAGGCCGCCAGCGATCTGCTGGTGCGGGCCTGGACACGCTCGTTCGGGGTGCGCGCCACGCTGTCCAACTGCTCCAACAACTACGGCCCGTACCAGCACGTGGAGAAGTTCATCCCGCGCCAGATCACCAATCTCATCGACGGGGTGCGCCCGCGGCTGTACGGCGCGGGTCATCAGATCCGGGATTGGATCCACGTCGACGACCACAACCGCGCGGTCTGGGATGTGCTCGAACGCGGCCGGATCGGGCAGACCTACCTCATCGGCGCCGACGGCGAACTCGACAACAAGACCGTTGTGCGGCTGATCCTCGAAGCGTTCGGCCGCGACCCGGACGATTTCGATCACGTCACCGACCGGCCCGGCCACGATCAGCGCTACGCCATCGACGCGAGCCTGCTGCGCACCGAGCTCGGCTGGCGGCCGCGCTACGCCGATTTCCGGGCCGGCCTCGCCGACACCATCGCCTGGTACCGCGCGAACGAGGACTGGTGGCGCCCGCACAAGGAGAGCACCGAACGCGCCTACGCGGCGGCGGGCGAGACCACGATCAGCCCGAACTGAGCCCGCGCGCGGACAGCTACTACGGCCTGATCGCCGAGCATCCCTGACCCAGCAATCCGGCTGGGTCAGGGGCGGGCGAACTCAGCCCCAGACGACCACGTAGTACTTGATGGCCGCCGCGGCCAGCGCGATGGTGGTGGCGGCCATGATGGTGATCGGCGCCGCCCGGCCCGGAGCTTTACCGCCGGGACCGGTGAGCCGCAACGGCATCCAGCGCAGCAGCACCGCGAAGGTGAGGATGGCCAGCGGCACGAAGTAGCGGCCCTGCACGCCGTCGATGATGTAGAAGTCGACCGGTGTGAACGACATGTAGAGCGTCACGTAGATCATCGCGACGCTCGCCGCCAACGTCAGCGCCATGATCAAGGTGCGACGGAGATCCGGGGTCGTCATCCGCTCGGCGATCCCGAGCCCGACCGCGAACGCCAGCAGACAGGTCACGATCGACATCGCGGGCACGTCCACGTAACCGAAGCCGAGCTCGCCGAAGAACTCGGTGAACCACTCCTGATCGCGGCGGGCGATGCTCTCGCCGAAGACGCCGAGGAAACCGATCGGGTCGCGCAGGATGCCGCTGAGCTGTTCGCCCGGATTCACCGTGTACCACTGGTGCCGCGGCCGCATCAGGCTCATGCCGTCACCGGTCGGCGCGGCGATCTTCATCCACACCGCGAACCCGGCCGCACCGATGCCCGCGCACAGCAACGGCAGCCACCGCAGCGGGCCGGAGAATCCGAAGCGCTTGGCCGGGACCAGCACGACCAACATGGCCAGCAACACGTAGGTCGGCTTGCTCAACGGCAGCAGCACCGTCGCGACGAGCAGCGCCGTGGTCTCCACCCGGCCCAGCCCTCGGCCCAGGAACAGCGCCTTGACCAGCAGTGCCGACACCATGATGGCCAGGGCGTTGGTCATCGTGTCGGCAGTGACGGTCCCTGCCTGGAACACCGCGATCGGCAGCAGCGCCACGCTGAACGCCAGCCACTGGACGCGGTAGTTGCGCAACGACCACAGCGCGAAGCCGACTACCACGAGGTAGGCCAGCAGCCCAGCGAGTCGGGTGAGCAGCACCATGTCGGCGGCGTCGAGGTTGAGCACGGTGGCCAGCCGGATACCGATCGCGGCGGGCACATAGGGCACCGGGGAGTAGGCAGCGGTATTGGTGAACCAGATCGTCTTGTGCTCGACGGTCACCTCGGCGCCGCCGACGCGGTCGTACCCGCCCGGATCGCCGACCATCGGACCCGGCTCTTCAGGGTTGTCGTTGTAGTCGCGGAAGGCGTAGCCCATCAGCGCATCGATGGCCGCGGGGGCCTGGCCGCCGTAGGCGACGCCGCGATCGTCATCGATTTCCTGCGGCAGGAAGCCACCGTGCGCCACCTGGTAGGCGCGGCCGAACTGGGTGATCTCGTCGTGGCCCCAGAACGGCGGGGTGATCACCGCGAACACGGCACCGAACAGGGTCGCGAGGATGGTGAAGGCGAGGGTGGCGGCACCGAACCTGGCGATCAGCGTGTCGGCGGTGCGGCGCACGGGGTTCGCGGCCGACAAGGGCTTCTCGGTGCGCGACGCGGCCGCGGTCGAGTTGTCGCCGGAGGTGGGTGGCGTGCCATCGGTTGCGGCGGCATCGCCGGTGCCGGACTCGGCGCCGGGTGCGCGCTCGGCAGCGTCATCCGCGGTTGTCGGCTCGTCGGCCGGGGGTGCGGTTGCTTGCTCGGCCGCCGCCGGGGCCGCCTGGTCCGTCGCTGTGCTCTCGGGGTCGACCGGCTCTTCGCGGTCCGCGGATTTCCGGTCGGCCGAGGTCGTCAACGCCCGGCCTCGCCGGGACGCGGGTCCTCCCCGGGAGCCGAATAGCGCAGGTAGACCAGCCGCGCCGTCTCATGCCTGGACCGGCGGATGCCGTCGAGGATCATGCCGGCGGTCCAGGCCAGGCTGCCCAGCAGCAGCAGAGTGAAGGCGAGGAACAGCGTCGGGAAACGCGGCACGGTGTGCGAATCGTAGAACTCGATGACGATCGGAATGGTCAGGATCACCGACACCAGCCAGCTCAGCGTGCCGAACAGGCCGTAGAAGGCGACCGGGCGCTCATGTCTGGCCAGCCCGATGATGAGCGCGAGGATCTTGAAACCGTCGTGGTAGGTGCGCAGCTTGCTCTCGCTACCGGCCGGGCGGTCACGGAATCCGACCGGGACGGCGGTCTGCGGCACCCGCAGATGCAGCGAGTGGACCGTCAGCTCGGTCTCGATCTCGAACTCGCGCGAGACGGCCGGGAAGCTCTTGACGAAGCGGCGGGAGAACACCCGGAACCCGCTCAGCATGTCCTCGACATTCTCGCCGAACACCTTGCCGACGACGCCGTTGAGCACCTTGTTGCCGGTCTCGTGGCCCGCCCGGTACGCCGAGGTGCCCTCGTCCTGCTTGCGCACACCGAGCACATGGTCGTAGGGGCCGTCGAGCAGGGTCTTGATCATCAGCGGCGCGGCCGACGCCTCGTAGGTGTCGTCGCCGTCGATCATCAGATACACGTCGGCCTCGATGTCGGCGAAGGCGCGGCGCACCACATTGCCCTTGCCCTTGGTGTGCTCGGCCCGCACGATCGCACCGGCTTCGCGGGCGCGTTCGGCCGTGGCGTCGGTGCTCAGGTTGTCGTAGACGTAGACGACGATGCCCGGCACGGCGGCCTGCAGGTCGGTGACGACCTTGGCGACCGAAGCCTCTTCGTTGTGGCAAGGGACCACGGCGGCAATGCGAAGCTCGGTGGGATCCACCCGGGTCAATCCTCGAGGTCGGCTGTGAATGGGAACACCGGGAGATTACAGGTGCGCGCGGGCAAACGCCCCAGCGAGGTGCCTGCGGTACCGTCGCCCGAGTGTCACCCAGTGAGCCGACCAGTCCCGCACCGCAGTCAGCCCCCGCGGCGCCCGCGTCGTTGAGCGGCAAAGTGTTCACCGCACTGCGTCAGGGCAGCGCGTTCCTCGTGGTCGGAGCCATCGGTTTCCTGGTCGACGCAGGCACCTACAACCTGCTGGTGTTCTGGGGCGGGGAGGGTGTGCTCTATCACGCACCGCTGCCCGCCAAGATCATCGCGATCGCGGTCGCGACGGTGGTCACCTACTTCGGCAACAAGTGGTGGACCTTCTCGCACAAGAAGACCGACAATCCAGGGCGCGAGTACCTGCTGTACGCGGTGTTCAACGTCATCGCGATCGGCTTGCAGCTGGGCTGCCTGGGCTTTTCCCGCTATGTGCTGGATCTGTCCAGCGCTCTGTCGGACAACATCTCCGGCACGCTGATCGGCCAGATCGTGGCCGTGGTTTTCCGCTACTGGGCCTACGACAAGTTCGTCTTCGTCGGCAAGAGCGCCCCCGCTCCGGAACGGGTCGGCGCCGAATGAGCGGGGTTATCCGACCGGAGCGCCGGGTATCGACTCGGCGGGCTTACGGCGTGTGCGATTGATATCCTCGCTCCCGCCGCGAACCGTATCCAGGGACATGTCTGTCCCGTCGGCACAATGAGGAATTTCGAGGACTTCATGGACCAGTCGGCTACCCAGGCCGTTACCGAAACGAACGATCGCGCGGAGATCGCTCCGGACGCGTTGCGTGTCGCCTCCCACCCGGCGCCGGATCGACTGGTGCTGCAACGAGGGATCTTCACCGGCCCGTCGCCGAAGGTCAGCGATGAGCTCTACGCCGTGGTCAAGGGCCGCTCGACGCGGGAGCGGCAGACGCTGCGGCTGGAGAAGGGCGCGCTCGCGCACACCAACACCTACTTCGGGCGGTTCGCGGCCAGCTACTGGCAGCGCTGGACCACCGTCACGGCGGTCGAGGCGACGATGACGCTGGAGGTGGCGAACAAGGCGCGGGTGCGGCTGGTCGCCTCCGATATCGCCGGGCATCGCCGCATCATCGCCAGTGCCGACGTCGACGCCAGCGGCCCGCTGACCCTGTCCGCGCCGCTGGACCAGTACGTCGACGGCGGGGCGCTGTGGCTGGAGTTCGACGCCGTCGGCGCCGAACTCGGCATCTCCGAGCTCACCTGGACCACCGCCGCGCCGGAACGGGTGCGCCCGGTCGCGATCGCGATCTGCACCTTCAACCGGGCCGAGGACTGCGCGCACACCGTTGCCGCACTGGCCTCCGATCCTGTCGTGCTCGCCGCCATCGACGCGGTCTACGTGGTCGACCAGGGCACCGATCTGGTGCAGGACCGGCCGCTGTTCCAGCAGACGCTGCCCGTCCTCGGCGACAAATTGCGTTACATCCGCCAGCCCAACCTGGGCGGGGCAGGCGGCTTCACCCGCGGGCTCTACGAGGTGTCCGGCGCCAACGAGCACGCCGACGTCATCCTGATGGACGACGACATCCTCTGCGAACCGGAAACGGTGTTGCGGCTCAACGCTTTCGCGAACCTGACGGTGGAGCCGACGCTGGTCGGCGCGCAGATGCTGTTCCTGCTCAACCCCGACTACCTCAATGTCGGCGCCGAGGAAGTGCATCTGGACAAGCTGATGCACGGGCAGAAGGTGCCCAAGGCGCTGCGCAACACCAGCATGCTGAAGAAGAACCAGGAACGTCGCGTGGACGCCGGCTACAACGCCTGGTGGACCTGCCTGATCCCGGCCGAGGTGGTCAAGAAGATCGGGCTGCCGATCCCGATCTTCTTCCAGTGGGACGACGTCGAATACGGCGTCCGGGCTCGCGAGCACGGCTTCGTCACGGTGACGCTGCCCAATGCCGCGGTATGGCACGCCGACTTCTACTGGAAGGACTTCGACGACTGGGCCCGCTACTTCAGCACCCGCAACTCGCTGATCGTGTGCGCCATGCATACCGATCTCGACGGCAAGGCGATCACCCGCCAGCTGTTCCGCAACCTGGCCGAACATCTGGTGGCCATGCAGTACGGCCTCGCACACACCACCTTGCAGGGCATCGAGGACTTCCTGCGCGGCCCGC
>NZ_BAFY01000013.1 GCF_000308555.1 Nocardia cyriacigeorgica NBRC 100375
GCGCCGACGATGTCGCCGAGCTGCTCACCGAGTTCCCCGACGTCGAGGTTGCCGTCTACGCCGCGCCGACCAATACCGTCATCGGTGGTCCGCAGGCGCAGGTCGCCCAGATCGTGGCGCGGGTGGAGGAGTCCGGCAAGTTCGCCCGGGTGCTGCAGACCCGCGGCGCCGGCCACACCTCGCAGATGGATCCGCTGCTCGGCGAGCTGGCCGCGGAGCTGGCCGGTATCGAACCGACCAAGATGAAGGTCGGCCTGTACTCGACCGTCGACAAGGAGCAGTTCTACGCTCCCGGCCACGACCCGATCCACACCGAGGACTACTGGGTCAAGAACATGCGCCACAGCGTGTACTTCACCAATGCGGTGAAGCTCGCGGTGGATTCCGGCCACACCACCTTCCTGGAGCTGGCGCCGAACTCGGTGGCGTTGATGCAGGTGCTCGGCACCACGTTCGCGGCCGGGCTGCACGACGCGCAGCTGATTCCGACGCTCAAGCGCAAGGAAGACGAGTCGGCGGGTGTGATCTCGGCGCTGGCGCAGTTGTATGTGCACGGCCACGCCGTCGACCTGCCCTCGCTGCTGCCCGCGGGCGACTACGCCGACATCCCGCGCACCGCGTTCGTGCGCAAGGAGTACTGGCCCAAGGCCACCATGTCCACCGGCGGCAGCGGGCGTGTGCCCGGCTCGCATGTCGCGCTGCCCGATGGCAGGCATGTGTGGGAGGTGCAGGCCGGCGCCGTCACCGATCTGGCCGCCCTGGTGCAGGCCTCGGCCGCGCAGGTGCTCGGTGAGGTTGCGCTTGGCGCCACCATCGCGCACAGCGCGCCACCGGCCTCCGGCACGCTGACCACTACCCTCACCCCGCATCCCGGCGGGGCGTCGGTGCAGGTGCATGCCCGCGAGGGTGCCGGGTTCCGGCTGCTGTTCGACGCCGTCGTCACCTCCGGTGCCGCGCTGCCCGAACCCGTCGCGGCTCCGGCTGCCGTGGCCGCACCGGCGGAAGCCGTCGCGAGCACCGACCTGGAGGTCACCGAATCCTTCGGCGACCGTTGGGATCCCAACGGCTCGCAGACCGTCGAGGAGCGGCTGGCGCTGATCGTCGCCGAGTCGATGGGTTACGCCGTCGAGGATCTGCCGATGGAGATCCCGCTGATGGAACTCGGCCTCGACTCGCTGATGGCCATGCGGATCAAGAACCGCGTCGAATACGAATTCGATATCCCGCAGTTGCAGATCCAGGCCGTGCGGGATGCCAGCCTGCACGAGGTCGGCAAGGTGCTGCGCTATGCCATCGAGCACCGCGACGAGGTGCAGGCGATCGCCGAGCGCCAGGCCGCGGGCGAAGATGTCAGCGTGGATGAAGGTTTCGTCGCCGCCGCGCGGGCCGCACTGGAGGCGGGCGAGGACCCGGCCGCCGTCGTGAAGGCCGCCGCCGGTGAGTCGAAGGCCGCCGGTGAGCCGGCGAAGACCGATGCCGAGGACACGACGGTCGAGGCCGAGGCGGAAAAGATTGTGGCCGAGGCGGAGTCGGCGGCGAAGGTTGCGCCCACCGCGAAGGCCGAGGCCGCACCCGCCGCGAAGGCCGAGGCAGCACCCGCCGCGAAGGCTGACGCCGCGCCCGCTGCGCTTTTCGGCGGCGGCAATGCCGACACCGAAGACGACGTCCCCCCGCGTGACGCCGCCGAGCGCCTCACCTTCGCCACCTGGGCCGTCGTCACCGGCAAGTCCGCCAAGGGCATCTTCAACACCCTGCCGATCCTCGACGAGGACACGGCGGAGAAGCTGGCCGCTCGCCTGACCGATCGGGTCGGGGCCGAGGTCACCGTCGACGATGTGCTCGATTCCGAGACCATCGAAGAGCTGGCCGATGTGGTGCGTAGGTTGCAGGACAGCGGTGCCGACGTGGACGGGTTCATCCGCCCGCTGCGTCCGCGCGCCGAAGGCTCGAATGCCGTGCCGGTGTTCGTCTTCCATCCCTCCGGCGGCAACACGCTGGTGTACGAGCCCCTGCTGCGCAAGCTGCCCGAGAGCACGCCGATGTACGGTCTCGAGCGCGTCGACGGCGATATCGATGAACGCGCTCGCCAGTACGTTCCGGAACTGCGCAAGATCCAGGGCGACGGCCCGTACGTGCTCTACGGCTGGTCGCTTGGTGCGGTGCTGGCCATGGCGGTCGCGCAGATCCTGCGTGCCGAGGGCGCCGATGTGCGCATCGTCGGCCTGATCGACCTGGCCATTCCCGCCGAGGGGGAGGACAACAGCCCCGAGGAGCGGGTGCGGCGGATGGAGCGCTACCAGGCGTTCGCGCAGAAGACCTACGGTGTGCAGGGCGAACTCGATCGCGACCAGCTGCTCAAGCTGGCCAACGCATCGGATGAAGAGCAGTTCAAGATGGTCTCCGACCTGGTCAAGATGACCGGCGCGAAGATCCCGGGCGGTGTGCTCGAACACCAGCGCACCTCGTGGATCGAAAACCGCGCGCTGCAGAAGGTCCGCCCGACTCGCTATGACGGTGATGTGGTGCTCTACCTCGCCGACCGCTACCACGACGGCATGCTCGAGCTCGAGCCGCGCTACGCCGACCGGCTGCCCAACGGCGGCTGGGACGAGTACGTGCCCAACCTCGAGGTCATCCACATCCCCGGCGATCATCTGCAGATCATCGACGAGCCGCGCATCGGCAAGATCGGCGCGGACCTGTCCGCGAAACTCGCGGAAATCGAGGCGAAAGGGGCCAAGTGAGCACGACTGCCGAGAAACTCGCGGACCTGCGTAAACGCCTCGAGCTGGCGCAGGAACCAGCGGGTGAAGCGGGGGTGGCCAAGCGGGCGAAGAAGGGGATTCCCAGCGCCCGCGACCGGATCAACATGCTGCTCGATCCCGGCACCTTCGTGGAAGTCGGTGCGCTGGTGCGTAAACCGGGCGACCCGGAAGCTCTCTACGGTGACGGTGTGGTCACCGGGCACGGCCTGGTCGACGGACGTCCGGTCGCGGTGTTCTCCCACGATCAGACCGTCTACGGGGGTTCGGTCGGCGAGATGTTCGGCCGCAAGGTCGCCGGCATCATGGAGTACGCCCACAAGGTCGGCTGCCCGGTGGTCGGCATCAACGACTCCGGCGGCGCGCGGGTGCAGGAGGCGGTGACCTCGCTGGCCTGGTACGCCGAACTCGGCCGTCGTCAGGAACCGCTGTCGGGTCTGGTGCCGCAGATCTCCATGATCCTCGGCAAATGCGCCGGTGGCGCGGTGTACGCCCCGATCAACACCGATGTGGTGGTGGCGACTCGCGAGGCGTACATGTTCGTCACCGGTCCCAAGGTGATCCGCGAGGTCACCGGCGAGGACGTCAGCCTCGAGGAGCTCGGCGGCGCCAACAGCCAGGCCCAGTACGGCAATATCCACCATGTCGCCGAAGACGAGAAGGCGGCGTTCCAGTGGGTGCGTGACTATCTCGGCTACCTGCCCACCTCGTGCCAGGAGGAGCCGCCGATCGTCAATCCGGGCCTGGAACCGGAGACCACCGAGACCGACCTGGAACTGAACGGCATCGTGCCCGATTCCGACAACGCCGGCTACGACATGCACGAGATCCTGGTGCGCATCTTCGACGACGGCGCGTTCCATGAGGTCGGCGAAACCGCGGGCCGCAATATCATCACCGGCTTCGCCCGCGTCGACGGACGCAGCGTCGGTGTGGTGGCCAACCAGCCGATGGTCTACGCCGGTGCGCTGGATGCCCGCGCCTCGGACAAGGCCGCACATTTCGTGCGCATGTGCGACGCGTTCGAGATCCCGCTGGTGTTCGTGGTGGACACCCCCGGCTTCCTGCCCGGTGTGGAGCAGGAGAAGATCGGCGTCATCAAGCGCGGTGGCCGATTCCTGTTCTCCTTCGTCGAGGCGACGGTGCCCAAGGTGACCGTGGTGATCCGCAAGTCCTACGGCGGCGGGTACGCGGTGATGGGGTCCAAGCAGCTCGGCGCGGACGTCAACCTGGCCTGGCCGACCGCGCGGATCGCGGTGATGGGCGCCGAGAGCGCCGTCAGCCTGATCGGCGGCAAGCAGATCGCGGCCGCGCCCGAGGAGCAGCGCCCGGCGATCCGGCAGCAGATGATCGACTTCTACAACGCCACCGTCGCCACGCCGTGGGTGGCGGCCGAACGCGGCTACATCGACGCCGTCATCGAGCCGTCGGCCACCCGGCTGGAACTGCGTAAGGCGTTGCAGTTGCTGCGCGACAAGACCATCCTGCGCAGCCCGCGCAAGCATCACCTGCTGCCGCTGTAGGACTCGTGACAGCGATCGGGCCGCATCCGGATGGGATGCGGCCCGCGTCGCGTTGTCGGGTCAGCTGTGATCAGGCAACTTTCGCGGATTCGATCACGACGTTCTCCGAGGGAACGTCCTGGTGGACGCCGTGCGAAGAGGTCGACACAGCGGCGATCTTGTCGACCACCTCGGTGCCCTCGGTGACGGTGCCGAACACCGCGTAGCCCCAGCCCTGGCCGGCCGGCTGGGTGTGGTTGAGGAAGTCGTTGTCGGCGACGTTGATGAAGAACTGCGCGGTCGCCGAATGCGGATCGTTGGTGCGCGCCATGGCGACGGTGTAGCGGTCGTTCTTGAGGCCGTTGCCCGCCTCGTTCTGGATCGGGGGGTTGGTCGGCTTCTGCTTCATATCGCCGTCGAAGCCACCGCCCTGGATCATGAAGCCGGGGATGACGCGGTGGAAGATGGTGCCGTCGTAGTGCCCGGTGTTCACGTACTCCAGGAAGTTCTTCACCGTGTTCGGCGCCTTGGCGTCGTCCAGCTCCAGCCCGATGGTTCCGTAGTTCGTCTCGAGATTCACCTTTGTCATACCCCACAGCTTTCCATGCTGTGTTTGATTGCCGCTGGCGCGGCGGGGTTCGCGGCCCTGTGTGTCTCGCGTTTCCGCGACCGCTGCTTGCTCCTTCGTCGCGTACGCAGCGGCCGCGGAAACGCGAGACGGCCGCGAACCGGGCTCCTCGAGCTCGCCCGTCCGGTGTTGGACCGGGTGGTTCTGTTCGGTGGAATTCGAACCGCTCACAGCAATGTCCTACTGACCACGCCCCGTCCCGCACCGCGCTCTAGACTTCCCAACCGTGTCAGATGCAGTCGCAGTTTTGCCGGAGACGCCGCCCGCACCGCAGGTCGCTCCGCGCGATTTCCGGACCGCGCGGCTCATCGCGCTGGTGGCGGGAGTGCTCGGTGCCCTGTTCGCACTGGCCACGCCGTTCTTACCGGTGACGCAGACGACCGCGACGCTGAGCTGGCCGCAGAACGGCCGGCTCGACAACGTGCAGGCCCCGCTGATGTCGCAGGTGCCGATCGAGTTGCGCGCCACCATCCCGTGCGCGGCGGTCGCGCAGTTGCCCGCGCAGGGCGGCATGCTGCTGGCCACCGCGCCGCCGCAGGGCGACCGGGCGGCGCTGGAGGCGCTGTTCGTCCGGGTCTCGGATACCTCGGTCGACGTCGTCGACCGCAACGCCGTGGTTGCCTCCGCCCAGCGCGATGAGCTGGCCGGCTGCACCGACATCACCATCACCTCCGATATCGACCGCACGCACGCGATCTTCAACGGGCTGACCACCGACACGGGTCAGCCGGTGG
>NZ_BAFY01000012.1 GCF_000308555.1 Nocardia cyriacigeorgica NBRC 100375
GCCGCCCCGAAGAGGACCACGGGACGGCGAGGCGCGCCTCGCAGTTGGCGTAACCGGATTCTGGCCGTCGGCGCTGCGGCGCTAGCGCTGCCGATCGCCGCGGGTGTGGCTGCTCCGACCGCCGCCATCGCGGCTCCGGTGCACGGCCCCGCGCTGCGGGCGCCCGCCGGCGGCTACGAGGAACTGATGGTTCCGTCGAGCATGGGTCCGATCAAGGTTCAGGTGCAGTGGGCCGCCCGTGGCGGCAACGCCGCGCTCTACCTGCTCGACGGCCTGCGGGCCCGCGACGACCGCAACGCCTGGTCGTTCGAGACCAACGCGATGCAGCAGTTCGCCAATGACAACATCACTCTGGTGATGCCGGTCGGCGGCCAGTCCAGCTTCTACGCCGACTGGTACGCCCCGTCCAACACCAACGGTCAGAAGACCACCTACAAGTGGGAGACCTTCCTGACCAAGGAGCTGCCGACCTTCCTCGAGGGTTACGGCGTCTCCCGCACCAACAACGTGGTCGCCGGCCTGTCCATGGGTGGTAGCGCCGCCCTGGCGCTGGCCGCCTACCACCGCGATCAGTTCAAGGCCGCCGCGTCCTACTCCGGCTACCTGAACATCTCCGCGCCCGGTATGCGTGAGGCCATCCGCATCGCGATGCTCGACGCCGGCCGCTACAACGTCGACTCGATGGCCGCGCCGTGGAGCCCGGCCTGGCTGCGGATGGACCCGTTCGTGTTCGCGCCGCAGCTGAAGGGCCTGCCGATGTACATCTCGGCGGCCAGCGGCCTGCCCGGCCCGCACGATCACCCGAACTCGGCGATCGGCGTGTTCAACACCGGTAACGCGATGGCCCTCGAGGCGCTGTCGCTGGTGAACACCCGCGCCTTCCAGGCTCGCCTGAAGTCGCTGGGCATCCCGGCGCACTTCGACTTCCCGGCGGTCGGTACGCACAGCTGGAAGTACTGGGAGGGGCAGCTGTTCGCCTCCCGCAAGATGTTCCTGGACGCCACCGGCGGCTGGTGACCATCGGTCGCTGACGCGCTCGACGGCGCCGTTCGTTTCTCCGGAAGCGAGCGGCGCCGTTTGCTGTGGGGTGACCCGTGTTCGGTTGCGCGGTAAGCGAATACGGCTCTTTTGCCGGTGTGGCCGGAGCCGACGGTGAATATCCCGCGGCGAACCAAATGGTTTGCTGTGGGCGCGTCGTCCACGGAACCGCGGCCCGACCGGGGTACAAACATCCCTGTGGTAGGTATGTCGCGCGGTAGGCAGGGTGGCGGCGCACGGTTGCGCCGGCAGCCGCGCATGATCCTGCCCGCGCTCGCCACGGGGCTCGTGCTGCCCTTCGCGGCAGGTCTCGGCGTGATGGGAGTGCCCGCCGCCGATGCCCAGCCCGCGGTCACCGCCGCCGCACCGGCCTCGATACGCAATGTCATCTGGCACACCGACCGGCATGTCGAGCTGTGGGTGAACTCGCCCGCCATGGGCGCACCGATCCAGGTCCGGTTGCTGCTGGCCAGGGATTGGAACACCCGCCCCGACGCGAAGTTCCCGGTGCTGTACATGCTCGACGGCCTGCGCGCCACCGAGGAGGTCAGCGGCTGGATCAAGGATGCGGGCGCGGTGGATTTCTTCGCCGACAAGAACGTCACTGTGGTGCTTCCGGTGGGCGGGCAGTCCAGCTTCTACTCCGACTGGCTCGAGCCGAACAACGGCAAGAACTACAAGTGGGAGACCTTCCTGACCAAGGAGCTCCCGCCGCTGCTCGAGGGTCAGTGGCGGGCCACGAATGTGCGTGGCATGGAAGGGCTGTCGATGGGCGGCACGGCCGCGATGTTCCTGGCGGCCCGCAACAAGGATTTCGTCAAGTACGCCGCCTCCTATTCCGGTTTCCTCACCACCACGACGCTCGGCATGCCGCAGGCGATCCAGTTCGCCATGCGAGATGCCGGCGGGTTCGATTCCACCGCGATGTGGGGCCCGCCGACCAGCCCGCTGTGGGAGGAGCACGACCCGTATCTGCTGGCCGAGAAGCTGAAGGGGATCAGCCTCTACGTCTCCAGCGGTTCCGGCGCGACCGGCCCGCACGACGCGCCGAGCGGTGTGGTGCCAGGGGTGAGCACCAACCTGGCGGGCATGGGCCTGGAGATCCTGTCCAGGATGACGTCGCAGAATTTCGTCACCAAGCTCGGCGACCTGAGCATCCCGGTGCAGGTGAACTACCGTGCCTCCGGAACACATTCGTGGCCGTACTGGGATTTCGAGATGCGCCAGTCCTGGCCGCAGGCCGCCGCCGCGCTCGGCGTGGAAGCCGATAAGCCGCCCTGCGAGGTGGGTGGGGCGATCGGCCCGGTGGTCGCCGCCAACGGCTGGCTCGGCGACTGCCTGACCGGCGAGTACCCGGTGAACGGCGGTGTGGCCCAGGACTTCCGGCACGGCCGGGTGTTCTTCTCGAAAGACGGTGGCGCACATCCGGTCGCGGGCATGATCGGCGGCGGCTACCAGGCGGCCGCGGGACCGGCCGGTGCGCTCGGCCTGCCGACCGGCCCGGAACGCGGATTGCCCGACGGGCGCGGCAGATTGCAGACCTTCCAGCATGGTTCGCTGTACTGGACTCCGCAGACCGGCGCACAGGTGGTGCGCGGCGCGATCCTCGAGGAGTGGGGCAGGCAGGGCTTCGAGGGCGGTCCCGCCGGCTATCCGACCGGACCGGAGATCAAGACCCCCAATCGCGACGGCGCGGTGCAGGGATTCGAGGGCGGGCCGATGTATTTCAGCCCGGCCACCGGTGTGCACCGGGTGGAGGGCCTGATCCTCGGCAAGTACGCCGAGATGGGTTTCGAGAACAGCTGGCTCGGCTTCCCGGCCTCGCCGGAACAGCCGCTGAAGGACCTCGGCCGCTACAGCCGCTTCGAGGGCGGCAACATCTATTGGAGCCCGCTGTCGGGCGCCTGGGCGGTGCGCAACGGCCCGATCATGGACGCCTGGCGCGACGCGGGCTACGAGAACGGCCGCCTCGGCTATCCGATCAGCGACGAGTTCGCCATCCCCGGCGGCGTCCAGCAGAACTTCCAGGCCGGCTTCATCACCATCCGCGACGGCAAGGCCCAAGTGCATCCCTGAGCTTTGGCCAGGTCAGCGCCGGTCGGGAAGTCCGGACGGGTCGAACCAACGACTGTGTCATGTGCCACACTTCCGAGCCGAGCAGCCGTATCCCCGACTGGGTATTACCCTCGGTGTTCGCCCCCCGGAAAACCTGAGAGGTTTGCGGCCCGTCTCGTGTTTCCGCGGTCGTTGCGCACGCCGAAGGTAAGCAGCGGCCGCGGAAACACGAGACACCAGGGGCCGCAAACCCCGCCGCGCCAGCGGCCAAAGACAAAGGACTTTCATGTATCGGACCCGTGGCAAGGTAGTCGGCGTTGCGGTGGCCATCGCCGCATCCGCGTTGCTCGCCGCTTGCGGCGACAACGATTCGACGGCGTCGAGCACGCCGACGCTGACCCCCTCCACGTCGGCGGCCACGTCGGCGCCCGGATCCGCCTCTGCCGCGCCCGCGCCCGAGGGTGAGACCGCGCCGCCCGCGCAGCCGAGCCCGGAGGACAGCCCGGCGCCCGCGCCGCAGGAACGCCCGGCTCCGGTGCCCGCCGAGGACCTCCCGCCCGCCGAGACCGGCGATCTCGGTGACAAAGAGAAGAAGTTCCTCGCCGAGTTGAACAAGCAGGGCGTCAACCCGTCGAACCCGCAGGACGCCATCACCATCGGTAACTACGTCTGCGGTGCGGTCGCCGCGGGTCAGCCCGACGATCAGATCGCGATCTACGCCAACGCCATGGCCGGCGCCGATCCGGCGTTCGATCCGTCCAAGATGCCCGTCGAGCAGGCAGGCAAGATCTACATCGACGTCGCGAAGCAGACGTACTGTCAGTGAGCGCGCGTCGCGGTTCGAGATCCCGCCGGTCGAGGCCGGTGGGCTGCCTGGTGCTGCTCGCACTCGCGGTGCTGGTGGTCATCGTGGTGGTACTGGCCTGGTATCTGCTCGCCGGGCGGTTGCGGGAACCGGAGCCTGGTCCCAAGCCGCCCGAAGAGCGGCCGACCAGCCAGCCCGCGAGCTGCCCCGATGTGCAGATGATCGCGGTGCCGGGCACCTGGGAGTCGGCCAGCAACGACGATCCGCACAATCCGACCGCGAATCCGGCCTCGCTGATGCTGAACGTCACCGGGCCGTTGCGAGAGCAGTTCCCGGCCCAGCGGCTCGATATCTACACCGTGCCGTACGTCGCGCAGTTCTCGAACCCGATCGCGTTCCCGCCGGACGGCCAGCAGTCCTATAACAACAGCCGTTCCGAAGGCACCCGCAAGATGGTGGACGCGCTCACCGAGCGGCACGCCGAATGCCCGCTGACCTCATATGTGTTCGCCGGTTTCTCGCAAGGTGCGGTGATCGCCGGCGATATCGCGGCTCAGGTCGGCGCGGGTAACGGCCCGATTCCCGAGGATCTGCTGCTCGGCGTCACCCTGATCGCCGACGGTCGCCGCACCGGGGAGACCGGGCCCGGTCATGCGATTCCGGTCGGACCCGTCCCACCAGGGGTGGGTGCCGAGGTCGCCCTCGCCGGTCTCAACGTTCCCGGTATCACCATGACCGGGCCGCGGCCGGGCGGGTTCGGCTCGGTCGCCGACCGCACGTACACGATCTGCGCGCCGACCGACCTGATCTGCGATGCGCCGCGAGACGCACTGCGTCCGACGAACATCGTCGGCAGCCTCACAACCCTCATCGGCGCGGTGGGCAATCCGGTGCACGCGCTCTACAACGGATTTGTGGTCGATCCCAATGGCACCACCGCTACCCAGTGGACCGCCAACTGGGCAAGTGGCCTGATCGAGGCGGCTCCGCGGCCGCCGCATTCGTGAGGTCGGCAGAACTCCGGACGGCGCGGTCCGACCCCACCGTCACGCTGTAAAGTGCGCTGATGATCGCGAGCCCGCCCCGTTCCAGGCGGCGGGTGCGCGCAGGCAATTTCCGATAGCCAGGAGCATGAGTTCATGACTGAAGCCGCCGCACCGGCTGGTGAGTTGAGCGCGCTGGGTTCGCCACTGCGTCCGTTCCGCTTCGCGGCTGCGGGTGAGGGAAACAAGCAAGAGGGCGGTGCCCGCAAGTTCATTCAGACGGCGCAGCAGGCCGAGGAATACGGCTTCGACACCTTCGTCGTGCCCGACCACCTCGGTGACCAGATCGGCCCGATCGCCGCGCTGGGCGCGTTGACCCAGGCCACCGAACGGATCCGGCTCGGCACCTCGGTGCTGGCGAACGGTTTCCGCAACCCGGTGGTGCTGGCCAAGGACCTTGCCACCATCGATGTGCTGTCCAAGGGCAGGCTCGAGGTGGGACTGGGCGCTGGCTGGAAGCAGGACGAGTTCCTCGCCGCCGGGCTCGAATACGATTCGCCGGGCATCCGCCTTGCCAAGCTGGACGAGGCGCTGACCATCCTCGACGTGCTGCTGCGCGGTCAGGAATGCACCTTCCAGGGCAAGTACTACCAGGTCAACGGCATCAAGGGGACCCCGCGTCCGCGGCAGGGCCCGCGTCCGCCGCTGTGCACCGGCGGTGGCGGTCCGAAGATGCTGCGCCTGGCCGCCAAGCACGCCGACATCATCTCCGTCGTTCCGGTCACCACCAAGAACGGCAAGGGTCTGCTCTCCGGTATCACCATGGAGAAGACCATCGAGAAGGTGAACCTGATCAAGGAAGCCGCCGGTGAGCGCTTCGACCAGATCGAGCTGAACTGGGCGATCACCGCGATCGTCATCACCGATGACCGTGAGAAGACCGCGGAGATGGCGCTGTCGGCGATCGACCGCGGCCTGCACCCCGATCTCGAGGTCGATGTGAAGCTCACGGTCGAGGAGATCTTGAACTCGCCCTACGTGGCCATCGGTTCGTTCGAGGAAATCGCCGAACAGATCCGCCGGGTGCGCCAACTCACAGGGATGTCCTACGTGGGCGTGTTCCCCACCCAGATGGACGCGTTCGCCCCAGTGATTCCGTTGCTGCGGGACGAGTGAGTGGCTCTTCTCTGTAACATGTCTCTGGTTTGAGAACATCTAGCCGATAGGCGGTCACCGCGCAGACCGCAACAAAAATCTGCAGGGCCGGCTCGGTTGATACCCGAGCTCCCGCGGGCGAAAGCGAGTCGGGGCCTCACAGGTAACAGCGGCGAATGTCGTCGTCTGGCTGCGTGTGCCTCGGAGGAGAAGGAATGGACGAGACTTTCGACGATTACCTGGACGAAAACGGGAACATCACAATTCCCGAAGGTCGCACCCTGGTCGATCACGTCGAGAAGCACACACGCAATGACGCGAACACGCTCGCGTACCGCTACATCGATTACTCGCGCGAGCGAGACGGTGAGGTGCACGAGCTGACGTGGCAGCAATTCGGGGTGCGCCTGCGCGCGGTGGCCGCCCGACTGCAGCAGGTGACCAACCCGGGCGACCGGGTCGCGATCCTCGCACCGCAGGGCCTGGACTACGTGGTTTCCTTCTTCGCCGCCATCTATGCGGGCACCATCTCGGTGCCGCTGTTCGACCCGGACGAGCCCGGCCACACCGACCGCCTGCACGCGGTGCTCGGTGACTGCGAACCGTCGGCCATCCTCACCGCGAGCTCCTCCGCGGCCGGGGTGCGTCAGTTCTTCCGCTCGCTGCCCGCCGCTCAGCGCCCGCGCATCATCGCCGTCGACGCCATTCCCGACAGCGTCGGGGAGAGCTGGGTCCGCCCGGACATCGCCGTCGACGACATCGCCTACCTGCAGTACACCTCGGGCTCGACCCGGGTCCCGGCCGGTGTGGAGATCACCCACCGCGCCGTCGGCACCAACCTGCTGCAGATGGTCGACGCGATCAACCTGGACTGGAATTCCCGCGGCGTCACCTGGCTGCCGCTGTTCCACGACATGGGCCTGCTGACGGTGATCCTGCCCGCGGTCGGCGGTAAGTACATCACCATCATGTCGCCGAGCGCGTTCGTGCGCCGCCCGTACCGCTGGATCAAGGAATTGGCCGCGGTCTCCGACGGCGCGGGCACCTTCGCGGCCGCGCCGAACTTCGCCTTCGAGCATGCCGCCGCCCGTGGTCTGCCGAAGAACGGCGAGTCGCTGGACCTGTCGAACGTGATCGGCCTGATCAACGGCAGCGAGCCGGTCACCACCTCGTCG
Source organism: Nocardia cyriacigeorgica NBRC 100375 (assembly GCF_000308555.1). Taxonomy (GTDB): domain Bacteria; phylum Actinomycetota; class Actinomycetes; order Mycobacteriales; family Mycobacteriaceae; genus Nocardia; species Nocardia cyriacigeorgica. Next base: position 7,212 of record NZ_BAFY01000012.1, read on the forward strand.
ATGAAGAAGTTCAACGAGGCCTTCGCGCCGTACGGTCTGCCCAAGACCGCGATCAAGCCCTGCTACGGCATGGCCGAGGCGACGCTGTTCGTCTCCGCGACCAAGGCCGAGGACGAGGCCAAGGTCACCTACGTCGACCGCGACGAGCTCAACGCGGGCCGCATGGTCAAGGTGGATCCGAGCGCCCCCAACGCCATCGCGCAGGTGTCCTGCGGTTATGTGGCGCTGTCGCAGTGGGCTGTGATCGTGGATCCGGAGACCGTCGAATCCGACGGCGGCGGGCACGAACTGCCCGACGGCCGGGTCGGTGAGATCTGGCTGCACGGCAACAACATGGGCATCGGCTACTGGGGCCGCCCGGACGAGACCGCCGCGACCTTCCAGAAAAAGCTCACCCAGCGTCAGGAATCGGGTAGCCACGCCGAGGGCGCCCCGGCCGACGGCAACTGGATGCGCACCGGCGACTACGGCGTCTACTTCGACGGCGAGCTCTACATCACCGGCCGCGTCAAGGACCTGGTCATCGTCGACGGCCGCAACCACTACCCGCAGGACCTCGAGTACTCCGCGCAGGAGGCGAGCAAGGCGCTGCGTCCCGGCTTCATCGCCGCGTTCTCGGTCCCGGCCAATCAGCTGCCGGCCGAGGTATTCGAGCAGGGCAGCCACTCGGGGCTGAAGTTCGACGCCGACGACGCCTCCGAACAGCTCGTCATCGTCGCCGAGCGTGGTCCGGGCGCGGGCAAGGCCGATCCGCAGCCGATCGCCGACGCGGTGCGCGCGGCCATCTCGCAGCGGCACGGCGTCACCGTGCGCGATGTGCTGCTGGTGCCGGCGGGTTCCATTCCGCGCACCTCCAGCGGCAAGATCGCCCGCCGGGCCTGCAAGGCCGAGTACATCGGCGGCACCTTGCGGGGCGGCTACACCCAGCAAGCCTTCCCGGACGCCCCGGAGGAGTGAGTTTCCCGGCCCGTCGCGGTGCATGCCGCGGCGGGCCGAATGCCCTGTCCGCTTTTTCGGTTGGCACGCTGAAACAGTGGCCGGGTCGTCGACCGATATGGCTGTTCGAGAGACTTCGTGTTCGACCAACCGATGCCCGCCGGCTGGGCGTCGCTAAGAGATGGGCGACGGTGCCCATTCGCCGCCGCGCCCAGCGCGCTTACAGGTAGCTTGAGGATTGATGGCTGAGAACGAGGGCATGGCTCCCGAGACGACCGACAACCACCACGTCGATCCCGGCGCGGAGGCCGATTCGGCTGCCACCGCCGCAGCCCCGGCCAACCCGGACATCTCCGTCGCCGAGCTGCGCGAATGGCTGCGCAAGTGGGTCGCCGACGCGACCGGTCAGCCGCTCGAGCAGATCACCGTCGACCGTCCGATGGAGGAATTCGGGCTGGCCTCGCGCGATGCGATGGCCCTCGGCGGCGACATCGAGGAGCTCACCGGCGTGGTGCTGAACGCGACGGTGGTCTACCAGCATCCGACCATCGCCTCGCTGGCCGACGTCATCGTCAACGGTGAGCCGGAGCTGCCCGCCGAGGATTCCGACGAGCTGTCCTACACCGCCGGTTACGCACCGGGCGAGGCGCACGACATCGCGATCGTCGGCCTGTCCACCCGGCTGCCCGGCGCGGGCGACACCCCGGAATCCACCTGGGAATTCCTGATGAACCGCGGCGACGCGATCCGGGAACTGCCCGAGGGCCGCTGGTCGGAGTTCCTCAGCGAACCCGCCGTGGCCCAGGCCGTCGCCGAGGGCAATACCCTGGGCGGCTACCTGGATCAGGACGTCGTCAAGGGGTTCGACGCCGAGTTCTTCGCCATGTCGCCGGTCGAGGTGGAGCGCGTCGATCCGCAGCAGCGGTTGATGATGGAGCTCACCTGGGAGGCGCTCGAGCACGCCAGGATTCCGGCAAGCGAACTCAAGGGCGCACCGGTCGGCTTGTTCATCGGCTCCTCCACCAGCGATTTCCAGATGATCGCCGCGCTCGGTCTCGCCGACCCGGATCCGACCCTGCCCGCGTCCGCCGAGGCGTACGCGATCATGGGCAGCTCCAACGGCATCATCGCCAACCGCGTCTCCTACTTCTACGATTTCCGCGGCCCGTCGGTCACTGTCGACACCGCGTGCTCGTCCACGCTGGTCGCCCTGCACCAAGCGGTGCGCGCGCTGCGCGACGGTGAGGCCGATCTGGCGCTGGCCGGCGGTGTGAACATGCTGCTGATGCCGATGACGACGCTCGGTTTCGCGCCCGGCGTCGCCAAGGACGGTCACATCAAGGCCTTCTCCGCCGACGCCGACGGCATGGTGCGGTCCGAGGGCGCGGGCCTGGTCGTGCTCAAGCGGCTGGTCGACGCCGAACGCGACGGCGACCACATCTACGCGGTGGTCAAGGGTTCGGCGGTCAACAACGACGGCCGCTCCAACGGCCTGCTCGCCCCGAACCCCGACGCCCAGGCCGATGTGCTGCGCCGCGCCTACCGTGACGCGGGTATCAAGCCCTCCGCCGTCGACTACATCGAGGCGCACGGCACCGGGACCCCGCTGGGCGATCCGATCGAGGCCGACGCGCTCGGCCGGGTGGTCGGCCGCGGCCGCGACGCCGACAAGCCCGTGCTGCTCGGTTCGGTCAAGACCAATTTCGGCCACCTGGAGTCCGGTGCTGGTGTGCCCGCGCTGGCCAAGGTGGTCATGGCGTTCCAGCACAATGTGCTGCCGCCCAACATCAATTACTCGGCCCCGAGCCCGTTCATTCCGTTCGAGCAGGCGCGGTTGAAGGTGGTCGACGAGCCGACCGAATTCCCGCGCTACAGCGGCGTCGCGACGGTCGGTATCTCCGGTTTCGGTTTCGGCGGCACCAATGCGCATGTGGTGTTGCAGGAGTACGTGTCGAAGAAGGCGGTGGCCGAGGCTGCCGAAGAGACCGACGCCGAGACCACCGATGTGGTGGCCGAGGCCGAGAACATCGTCGCCGAAGCCGAAGTCGTTGCCGCGGAGCCGGAATGGTCGGCCGACCGCGCCGAACCGCTGCCGGTGATCCTTCCGGTGTCGGGCTACCTGCCCTCGCGCCGCAAGCGTGCCGCCGCGGAACTGGCCGACTGGCTGGAGGGGCCGGGCAAGGACGTTCCGCTCGCCGACGTCGCCCGTTCGCTGGCCAAGCGCAGCCATTGGCGCTCGCGCGGTGTGGTGCTGGCCAAGAACCACGAGGAGGCCGTCGCCGGTCTGCGCGCCATCGCGGCGGGTAAGCCGGGCACCGGCGTGTTCACCGCCGACGCCCCCGCGATCAAGGGCCCGATGTGGGTGTTCGCCGGTTTCGGTGCCCAGCACCGCAAGATGGGTAAGCAGCTCTACCAGGAGAATTCGATCTTCCGCCGCACCGTCGACGAGGTCGACGAGCTGGTGCAGGACGAGGCCGGCTACTCCATTCGCGAGATGATCCTCGACGACGCGCAGGACTACAACGTCGGCACCTCGCAGGTCGGTATCTTCACCATCCAGCTCGGCCTGGCCGCGCTGCTGCGCGCGCACGGCGCCGAACCTGCCGCGGTCGTCGGTCACTCCATGGGCGAGGTCGCCGGCGCCTACATCTCGGGCGGTCTGCCGCTGGAGGACGCGGTGCGCGTGATCTGCGCCCGCTCGCGCCTGATGGGCGAGGGCGAGCAGATGATCAGCGATGACGATGTGCGCAATATGGCGCTGGTCGAGCTGA
>NZ_BAFY01000011.1 GCF_000308555.1 Nocardia cyriacigeorgica NBRC 100375
GCCATGGCGATCACCGGGACGGTGAGCACCAGCGAGACCAGCAGCCGGGTCCGCAGCGAGGCGGTCGGATCCTCCTCCGCTGCCGGTTCGGCGGCCGTCTCCACCTTCGGCGCGGGCAGTGCGGCGGTGTAGCCGGCCTGCTCGACGGTGGCGATCAGCTCGTCGGGGGAGATGTCGCCGGTGAAGTCGACGCGGGCCTTTTCGGTCGCATAGTTCACCGTCGCGGTGACGCCGTCGAGCTTGTTCAGCTTCTTCTCGATGCGGTTGGCGCAAGACGCGCAGGTCATGCCACCGATCACCAATTCGACCTGCCCGGTGGCGGGTGGTTGTGTCGCGGTGGTCATGGGTCGCTCCGTTTCTCTGGTGCTCAGTAAATTGTCGCTCGGTGTGGGATCAGTGGGTCCGGGGGTCGGGTCAGTGACATCGGCGGATCAGCTCGGCTGCCGGTAGCGGCCGGAACACGATAGGCGCCGGCATAGCGGGCTGCCGATCGATTCCGGCCGGGCGAGAGGGCCGGGCTCGTACTGGTTCGGAAACCGGTTCGGGCTGTGCCGGATGGAGGTGCCCGCCGGTTCGCGCCCGAGTGGTCCGCCCGGTGAGCGCCGGTTCGGTGAGCCGGTTGATTCGAGTGGATGGTGTGGTGTTCATGTTCGACTCCCTGCGCGTCAGGTCGGGTCAGTGGCCGTGGCCGGGCTGTTCGGCACCGTGGCCCGCACCGGGTGCAGGAGTTGTCGAGGCGGGCCCTGCTGTCGCGGTGAACTCGGCGGTCCGGACGACTCCCTCGTGCTGGAAGTCCAGGAACAACCGGTAGTCGCCGGCGGTCGGGGCCGTCACGTAGAAGGTGACGCCGGGACCAGCCGCAGTGACGCCGTCGCCGGGTTCGCCTTCAGGGTGAACGTGCAGGTAGGCCAGGTCCGAGGCGCGCAGCGCGACCAGGTGACCATACGCACCGAGGTAGGGCTGCAGGTCGGTGACGGGCTGTCCACCGCGGCTCACCGACAGGGTGACCTTCGAGGCCTGGCCCGGGGTGATCGCGCCGTCCAGCGTGACGGTGTAGTCGCCGACGGTGGTGCTGGTCGCCGGGGCGGGCAGCGGCTGGACGTCGTACTGACCCGCGACCCGAAGGTCCGCGCCGAGGGTCAACGCTTGGCCGCCTTCGGGGGTGAAGTCGGCGTAGACGCGGTAGTCGCCGGCCCGGGAGAGGTTCAGCGGAACACTCCAGGTGCCGTTCGCGTCGAGCTCCGGGTGCACGTGCTGGAACGCGGCCATATCGCGGCGGACCACGATCAGGTGCAGGTCCTTGTCGTGCGAGCGGACATAGCGGGTGACCGGTGCGCCGGTCTCGTCCAGGATGCGGAACCGCAGCTTGGCGTCGGCGGACGTGGTGGTCGTCGCGTTGTCCAGGGCCAGCGTGTAGCCGGCCTCGGTGGCGACCAGCCCGCCCGGCAGCTGCGCGGACCCGGATCCGCCGGTGGTGGCGGATCCGGCCGCGTGGGCGTCGTGCCCGGCCGGTTCGGAGGGTTCCGGACCGACCGCGGCGCCGACGCCGAGAGCGATCCCGAAGACCGCCGCGAGGCCGAGGGCGAATCCGGCGAACTTGGTGGTTGTGTTCATCGGGAGGCTCCGTCTTTCTGGTGAGTTCGTGCTGTGGATTGCTGTGAATGGATTCAGTCGGCCAGTTGGAAACCGGCTGCGGCGACGGCCTGTGCCAGCGCCGTCCGTTCGACGGGTGCGCCGTCGACGGTGACCGTGCCGCTGTCCAGGTCGACGGCGACGTCGGTGACGCCGGGCAGGGCGCCGACCTTGTCGCGGACCTTGTTGACGCAGCAGCCACAGGTCATGCCGGTGACGGTCGCGGTGGTTGTGCTCATCGAGTGCTCTCCTTCTCGGTGACGGACTGTCCGTCGAACTGTTACTACCATACCCCCCTAGGGTAACTTGTCAATCCGCGGCGACGACCTCCTCGCGCGCCGGCGAGCGCATGGTGACAGCGGCGATCCCTGCGCCGGCCAGGGCGATCACGGCGGCTCCGACGAAGGCCGCGGAGAATCCGTTGGTCAGTTCCGGCAGATCACCGAGCTGATCGGCTCCGGATGCGGCGGCGACGGCGGTCATCGCGGCCAGGCCGATGGCCGAGCCCACCTGGTAGCTGACGTTGACGATGCCCGAGGCCAGCCCGCCCTCTTCGGGACGCGCGGCCGAGATGGCGGTACCCAACGAGGGTATGAACGCCAGCGACATGCCGCCCGCGGCCACCAGCGAGGCCGGCAGTACGTCGACCCAGAAGTTGCCGGTCGGGCGCACCAGCGACATGATCGCCAGCCCGATGCCGAGGATCAGCAGACCGGTCACGATCATCGGCTTGGCGCCGAAGCGCTGCATCGCCCGCGGCGCGATCACGACCATGCCGAGCATGATCAGCGTCGTCATCGGCAGCAGCGCCGCGCCCGACGGGAACGCGCTGTAGCCGAGCACCTGCTGCAGGTAGAGGTTCAGGAAGAACCACATCGGCACCCACGCGGCGCCGAGCAGGAGCTGGGCGATGTTCGCGGCGGCCAGGTTCGGTGCGCGGAAGATGCCCAAGCGCATCAGCGGTTCGTTGCTGCGCGACTGCAGGTAGACGAAGCCGGCCAGCAGTGCGGCCGCGGCGGCGAGCACGCCCCAGGTCTGTCCCGAGGCCCAGCCGACCTCCGGTGCCTGCACGATCGCGTAGACCGCCGCGGCCAGACCCGCGGTGACGGTGACGGCACCGAGCACATCCACCGAACCCGAACGTGCGGGTGCTGCGGGCATGAGCAGCGGAACGGCAATCAGCGCGAGGATCGCGATCGGCACATTGATGTAGAAAACCCAAGGCCAGCTGATGTATTCAGTGATCACGCCGCCGAGGAACACACCGGCCGTTCCGCCTGCCGGTGCGGCCGCGCCATAGACGGCAAGGGCCTTGGTGAGTTCCTGCGGGGTCGACCCGAACAGCATCATCAGCAGCGTCAGGGCCGAGGGCGCGATGAGCGCCGCGCCGCCGCCCTGGATTGCCCGGCCGGCCAGCTCGGTCGCCACATTGCCCGCGGCACCGGCGATCACCGATCCGGCCAGCAACACCACCCAGCCCGCCGCGAACACCCGGCGCGCGCCGAGTAGATCCGAGAGCCTGCCACCGAGCAGCAGCAAACCGCCGAACGCGATCACATAGGCGTTGAAGACCCAGGTCAGATTTTCCTGGGAGAACCCGAGTTCGGCCTGCATCTTGGGCAGCGCGATACCGATGATCGAGGTGTCCATGATGACCATGAACTGCGCCGCGGCGATCACCGCCAGCGCCCACCACCGTTTCGTGGTGGATCTGGTCTGCGTAGTCATGAGAAGTCCCTTCCCTTCCGGAAGCCGTATCGACTGCGCAGTACCATACCCCCCTAGGGTATTGATCCGTCAAGACCTGAGCGCGAAGAAATACGCCGGCACCAGGAAGGTGCCGGCGTAGAGGTGTTCTGTTGAGGTGGAAACCGCAGGTTGGGTGGGCTATTTCAGGGCGAGGGGCATGTGCGGGGGCGGCCGTGTTCCGACTTCACGGGTGGGTGGTTACGCGGTTGGAGGTGGCGCGGTGTTGGCGGCAGTGCAATGGTTTGCGGCAGCGCGGTGGGTGGCGGCACCCGGCGGTGGCGGCAGCGCGGTGGGTGGCGGCCTCCGATGGGTGGTGATGGCGCGGTGGGTGGCGGCGGCGCGGTGGGTGGCGGCAGCGCGATGGGTGGAGATGGCGCGGTGGGCGGTGGCGCGATGCGGTCGATCGACTCGCGGTCAGCCGTGTGCGGAGGGCGTCCGCGCGGGCGCCGAGGCGATCACGTCGAGTGCAGGCGCCGCGCGGTCGGGGAGGTCGGCGTGTTCGCCGGGTCGGGCGCCGTACCGAAGAGCCGGTCAGCGGTACCCGAGGTGGTGACGGTGAACCAGTAGTGCTCGTTCTTGTAGTGGTGGTGGCGGTGATTGCGCCAGATCGCCCGGTAGAGCGAATGTTTCGGCTTGTAGTCGGTGTGGATGAGGTAGTGGGTCCACTCGTAGCCGAGGCCGAGTGCGGTGATGGTCAGCAGGAAGGTCAGCCCGAGGCCGAGGCGAGGAAACGCCAGCACGGCGAGCGCGACCAGCACCACCACCAGCACCATAAGCGTCTTCGTCGGGATGAAGATCAGCGGGATATCGCGTGGATCCACATGGTGCTCACGGTGTTTGCGCGCCAACTCGCTGTCGATCGGGATCGGGCCGAGCTTGCGTGGGCGCCAATGCAGCACGGTCACGTGCACGACCCATTCGAAGACCGGGAAGACCGCGAGCATGATCGCTGGGACCAGCGCGTCGGTCGGCTGCCAATCGCCGACGATGATCCGCCCGGTCAGCGCCGCGAGCAGAGTGATGCCGATCAACCAGGGGGAGGGGTGGCGGACGAACTCGCGAGCCGCCGCACCGAGGGTGAGTCCGCGACGCAGCGCGCGTTCGTCACGGCGGACCTTCGCGCGCGCGGTCGCGTCGACCGATGCCGATTCTGAGGGCTGAGCTGTGGTCATGATGATTCCCGGAGCAGTGCTCGATGTCCGTCGAGGACGCTGATCAGAGCGGTGGTCGCCGGCTCGAGCAGTGCTCGCGCCCGCTCGGCGGCCTCCTGCGGCCTGCCCGCTACGACGGCGTCGGCCAGTTCCCGATACCCCGCGACATTGCCCACCTCGGCGGACATGATCGGGGCGAGCGCCGCGAGCGCAGGCTCATACGCGGCCCGCAGCATGTTGTTCATCAGCCGGAACACGATCGAATCGGCCGCGTCGACAATGTGGTCCCAGAACTCCAACGCGATCCGCTGCTGCGCGATCGGATCCGACTCCGCCGCGGCGATCGAATCCACGAGGTCCGACAGGGTTTTCGCCAGATCCGTTGGCCGCGCGAGATCGACCCTGGCGGCCGCAAGCTCGGCCACTTTCGGCCCATTGTGCAGCCGCGCTTCCAGAATGCTGCGCGCCACCGCCGGATCCAGCGCACCCGCCCGCACCAGCAGCCGAGGCAACACCTCCAGCCCGGCCCCGCGCCGATAATCCAGCACCGTCGTCGCATCCCCCTGCCGCACCGCGACCAACCCCGCCGCCGACAACCGCTGCAACGCCTCCCGCACCGCAGGCCGCGACACCCCCAGTCGCTCGGCCAACTGCCGCTCACTCGGCAACGCCGTCCCCGGCGCCAACTCCCCACTCAGCACATCGTCGGCGATCTGCTCGAAAACATCCGCCGACACCGACCGCTTCACCACCGGTTGCAACGCCATACCCCCACTCTGCGCCACACAGGTCAGGAGGTCAAGTGGTCAGACCAATTTGTCAGCGGAGTGTGGCGAGAGGCCTGCGACCAGGACAGGAATGCCCGTCGAGTGGTCGCTGCGATTGCTTGTGAACGCGGCAGCGTAGGCCGGGCGAGCTTCGCTGTTTGTCCAGCGCAGGCTCAGCTCGGGTCGGACCCGCGGATGGCCGAGAGCCAGGTGGCGGTGACGGCGGCGACGCAGGTGGCGGCGGTGAAGGCGGGGATGCCGCCGCCGTCGATATAGATCCAGAACAGGCCGGCGAAGGGGGCCGCGACTACGGATTGTGCGTCGAGTAGGAGACGCCGCAGAGGGGAGGAGGCCGCTCGCGCCTGGGTGTCGCTGTCCGGAGCGGGGCGCGACGGGTTGTCGATCAGGCGGCCCGGCGGTTCGGTGTCGCGTACCCGGCCGGACGGGAAGAGCCGAACCTCGCCCACCCGGATCGACCGTTCACCGAGCTCGGCGGTCGACTCGGTCAGCGTGATCAGCGTCGGATCGAAATACACCGGCAGCCAGCGGGTTCTGCGCCCCTGCGTGAACTCCAGCCACGATCGGCTCACCAGCCGATGCTGCTGACGCACCCGCTTCACCGCCAGCCGCTCCCGCGCCCCGATCCCACTCCCGAGCCACCCCAGCGCCCGGGCTATGCGCACTCCCGAATACCCCACGACCCCCACCGCCACCGCCGCGAGCGCACTGAGCTGGTCCACATCGGCGAACGGCGCCCACGCGGTGATGACCGCGAGGGCGCCGAACGTGACGGTGAGCGGATAGGCCAGGGGATGTTCGCTCCGGCCTGATCCGGGAATCACTTCAGGAAGCCAATTTTCGTGTAGTCGAGAGACGCCAGGCCGGCCGCGCCGAAATTGGCCAGATCCGCACGGACGCCGACGTTGCCCGCCGACTGGAACAGCGGAATCGAGTGCCCTTCCTGCCAGATCTGCTGGTCGACCTGGTTGGCCAGTTCGATAGCTTTGTTCGGGTCCAGCTCGGAGATGGTCTGCTCGATCAGAGCATTCAGTTCGGGCGAGCCGATGCGGCCGTAATTGCCCTGCAGATCCTCCGGGTTGTACGCATAGATCTGGTTGAGGCTGCCGAATGGGAATGGGTCTCCGACCCAGACCCAGAGGGCGACGTCGAAATCGCCGGGCTGAATGACGTCGGTGAAGTAGCCGCGACCGGGCTTGGTCTCGATATTCATCTTGACGCCGATCTGGGCGAGATTCTGTTGCATGATCTGCGCGATCTGCACCCAGGTGTCGTCGTTGTACATCACATTGCGGATTTCGAGTTTACGTCCGTCTTTCTCCCGGACGTCGCCATTGAGCTTCCACCCGAGTTCGTCGAGCTCGCGCGCCGCTGCTTCTGGATCGAACGGCAGGCTGTTGTCCTGATAGCCCTTCTGGCCTTGCAAGTAGATGTGGTTGTTCAGTGGCTTCGGGTCCTCGACCAGACCATTCTGCACCGCTGTCACGATGCCCTGGCGATCGATTCCTTTGGCGATCGCTACCCGAAGTTGCGGGTCCTCGAGAATCGAGCCCGGTGCGCCGTTGAAAGTCATATGGGACCAGCTGTTGCCCGGCGCGCGCCGGATCACGACACCGGGCGTATTCCGGGCGGTCTCCATATCATCTCGGGTCGCCAGGCCCACGGCGTCGAGCTCGTTGTTCGCCAAGGCGGGCACGAGAGCGGTGCTATCGAGCACCGAGAAGGTGATGTTGTCGAGGACGGGCTTGTCGCCCCACCATTTCGGGTTGTGTCCCAGAACGATCCGGCCCTGGCCCCGATCGGTGGACTGCACCATGAACGGGCCTGCGGTCACCTTGATCTCGTCGACGAGGCTGTGATTGAAGGCTTCGGGCGTTGCGGTGACCGATTTCGGGAACAAGAACGAGTTGCCGGCGAACTGCCCACGCCAATCGGCGTAGTGCTGGTTGAAGGTGATGATCGCCTGGCGGTCGTCGACTCCGCGTTCGACCTTCTCCACTCGGTCGAAGCCATTGGTGCTCGCGATCAGGAACGACTTGTCCCTGCCACTGAGAGCGTTCGCCTGCGAGGCGATGTCTTCCCAGGTGATCGGGGTGCCGTCGGACCACACCGCCTTGGGATTGATGGTGTAGACAACGGTCTGCGGGTCGGTCTTGGTCAGCTGAATGTCGGTGAAGTAGTCGGTATTGATCGATACCTCACCGGCGGCATCGATCTTGTAAGCCCGCGGCATCATCGGACGTTCGATGGCTCCGATGTCGTATTCGTTGCCGTCGTTGGACAGCGAGTTCCAATTCGCCGGATACGCGCTGACCGACAGTCGTAGGTTGCCGCCCGGGCGCAGTTCACTCACATCATGGGGGTTGATGTCATTGGTGGTGCCCACCTCGGCGACCGCACCCTCGGGCGCGTCGCTGTCATTCGATGCGCAACCCGCCGCGATCAGGCTGAACGCGAGCAGTGGAACCGCGACTCGTCTGCGCAGCGACCGATTCCTCATGATCTGACCTTCCTGCTCGATCGTGCGTGGTCCGGAAGAATGTGCCCTCATTTCAAGAACCCGATCTTCGTGTAGTCGTAGGAGGCGAGGCCGGGCGCTCCGTAATTGGCGAGGTTCGCGCGGACCGCGACGTTACCCGCCGACTGCACCAGCGGAAGCGAGAATCCGATCTCGAACAGCTTGCGATCGATCTCGTTCGCGATCTGGATGGCCTTCTGGGGATCGAGCTCGGCCAACGCCTTGTCGATGAGGGCGTTGATCTCCGGTGAACCGATTCGGCCGTAATTGCCTTGAAGATCGTTGGGATCGTAGCGGTAGACCTGCGGCAGATTCTTCAGCGCGAAGACATCGCTGGACCACACCCATTGCCCGGCGTCGAAGTCGCCCTTCTGGAACACATCGGTGAACAGTCCCTGCCCTGGCCGCGTGTCGATGACGAGTTCGACGCCGATCTGCGCGAGGTTCTGCTGGATTATCTGTGCGATCTGCACCCAGCTCTGCGCGTTGTACATGACATCGCGAATGGTGAGACGCCTGCCGTCCTTCTCCCGGAACTCACCGTTGAGCTTCCAACCCAGCGCGTCCAGTTCTCGTGCCGCGGCTTCCGGATCGAACGGCAGGCTGTTGTCCTGATAGCCCGTCTGCCCCTGGATGTAGACGTGGTTGTTGAGTGGTTCGGGATTCGCCACGAGACCGTTCTGCATGGCGACGGCAATACCCTTGCGGTCGATAGCCTTCGATATCGCGACGCGCACTCGCGGGTCTTCCAGAATCGAGCCCGGTGCGCCGTTGAATGTCAGATGCGACCAGCTGTTGCCCGGCGCCCGCCGGATCTCCACCCCAGAAGTGCTCTGCGCGGTGCGCATATCGTCGATACTGGCGATACCGACCGCGTCGATCTCATTGTTCTGCAAGGCCGGGATCACCGCTTCGCTCGCCAGCACGGTGAAGGTGATGGTGTCGAGCTTGGGTGTGGCGCCCCACCATTTCGGGTTACGGCCGAGCACGACCCGGCCCTGGGCCTTGTCCAAGGACTGGATGATGAACGGGCCTGCGGAAAGGCCGAGACCGTCGAGCTGACTCTTGTTGAAGGCTTCGGGCGTGCTGGTCACCGAGGCGGGCAACAGGAACGCCTCGCCGGCGAACTGGCCCTGCCAATCGGCGTAGTGCTCCTTGAAGGTGATGATCGCTTGGCGGTCGTCGACACCGCGCTCCACCTTCTCGACCCGGTCGAAACCAAAGGTCATCTTGATCAGGTATTCCGGGTTCGCCCCGCTCAGCGCTGCGGCCTGAGAGCGCATGTCCTCCCAGGTAATCGGCGTCCCGTCGGACCAGACGGCCTCTGGGTTGATGGTGTAGACGACCCGCTGCGGATCGGTGTCGGTGAGTTCGACACTGGTGAAGTAGTCGGCATTGACCGACAGCTCACCCGAAGCGCTGGTGTGGAACGCGCGGGGCATCATGGGACGTTCGACCGCGCTGACTTCGCCGTCGGAGTCGATATGCAGCGCGTTCCACTGCTCAGGAAACGAACTCAACGCCAGCCGCAGATTTCCACCCTCGCGCAGCTCGGAGACGTCCCGTGGGTTGATGTCGTTGGAGGTGCCGAGCGCGGCGACATCTGCGCCGGGCGCCGGATCATCCGCACTCGAGCATCCGGACAAGACCAGACCGGTCGCGACGGCCGCGACGACCACACGTATACCGAGGGAGCGGATCCGCACGGCAAACCTCCTAACGGCTCACGACGGGCTCGGGCACCGCGTCGATCAGTGACCGGGTGTACTCGTGTTCAGGGTTGCCGAAGATCTGTTCCGCCGGTCCGGATTCGACGATCTTGCCGCGGTACATGACCGCGATGTCGTGGGCCAGGTTGCGGACCACCGACAGGTCGTGGGAGACGAATAGGTAGGACAGGCCGTGTTCGGTTTGCAGGTCGCGCAGCAGGTTGAGGACGCCGGCCTGGATGGAGACGTCGAGGGAGGAGACCGGTTCGTCGAGGACGAGCAGTTCCGGGTCGAGGGCGAGCGCGCGGGCGATGCTGATGCGTTGTTTCTGGCCGCCGGAGAAGTCGGCGGGATAGCGGTCGGCGTGTTCGGGGCGCAGGCCGACCTGCTCGAGCAGTTGCGGTACCCGGCGGGTGATTTCGGCGCGCGGGCGGCCGTCGATGCGCAGTGGTTCGGCGATGGCGTCGTGGATGGGCAGGCGCGGATCGAGGGAGGCGGTGGGGTCCTGGAAGACGATCTGCATCTTGCGGCGGATCTCGCGTTTACGGGCCTTGGTCAGGGACGCGACGTCGTTGCCGAGGATTTCGATGCGGCCTGCTTCGGGGCGCACCAGGTCGAGGATCTGGGTGAGCGTGGTGGATTTCCCGGAACCGGATTCGCCCACCAGTGCCAGGGTGCGGCCCTTGCGGACTTCGAAGCTGATGCCGTCGACGGCGCGCACTTCGCCCTTGCGGCGGCGAAACACCACACCCGAGGTGATCGGGAAGGTCTTCACCAGGTCGGTCACCCGCAGCACCACGTCGGGTTCGGTGTCGGCCACCTGCTCGGGTTCGGTGATCTCGCGGCGATAGGCCTCGAACAGCTCCGCCGAACCCACTTCCGAGGTGCGGATGCAGGCCGCGGAATGCCCGGGGCCGGTGCGTTCCAGCGGTGGTTCGGCGGCGCGGCAGTCGTCGATGGAGATGGGGCAGCGCGGCGCGAACGAGCAGCCGGGCGGCAGGGCGTGCATGGCGGGTGGTGCGCCGACGATGGGGATCAGCGGGACGCGCGCGGGGCCGTCCATGCGGGGGATGGAGCCCAGCAGACCCACCGTGTACGGCATCCGGGGGGTGGTGAACAGCGCTGTGGTGGCGGCGGTTTCGACGATCTTGCCCGCGTACATGACCGCGACCCGGTCGGCGAGGGTGGCCGCGATGCCCATGTCGTGGGTGATCATGATGACGCCGGCACCGGTGATGTCGCGGGCCTTGCGCAGCAGGTTCAGGATCTGCTTCTGCACGGTGACGTCGAGCGCGGTCGTCGGTTCGTCGCAGATGATCAGCGCCGGATCGTTGGCGATCGCCATCGCGATCACCACTCGCTGGCGCATACCGCCGGAGAACTCGTGCGGGAACGCTTTCGCGCGCACTTCCGGGTCGGGAATACCCACCAGATCGAGTAGTTCGACGGCCCGTTTCGCGGCGTCGGCCTTGCTCATCGAGCCGTGCGCCAGCAGCGCCTCGGCGATCTGATCGCCCACCCGGTACACCGGCGTCAACGCCGAAAGCGGATCTTGGAAGACCATGCTGATCGAGCTACCGCGCAGCTTGGACAGCTGTTTGTCGCCGAGCCCGAGCAACTCACGCCCGCGCAGCCGGATCGAGCCGTTGACCCTGGCCTGTTCGGGCAGCAGCCCCATCACCGCCAGTGACGACACCGACTTGCCCGAACCGGACTCGCCGACGATCGCCAGCACTTCCCGATCGTTGACGGTGTAGCTGACCCCGCGCACGGCATCGACTCGGCCCTCCTCGCTGGGGAAGGAGACCCGCAGGTCGGTCACCTCGAGCAGCGGTGCGGTGGAGGACTTCTCCGGTGGGGTCCGCTCGACAGTAGTGGTATCGGTGCTCATGGTTTCACCTTCACCTTCCGCGACCGGGCCCGCTTGGCGCTCGGGTCGAACGCGTCGCGCAGTCCGTCGCCCACCAGATTCGCGCACAACACGGTGATGATCAGCAGGCCGCCGGCGAACAGGAACAGCCACGGGTAGGTCAGCGCGGACTTGGTGCCGGAGGCGATCAGCGAGCCGAGCGAGACATCCGGCGGCTGCACACCGAAACCGAGGAAGCTGAGCCCGGTCTCGGCCATGATCGAGGCGCCGACGGTGAGCGTGGTGTCGATGATCAGGATCGAGGCGATGTTCGGCACGATATGGCTGAGGATCACCGTCCGGGTGGGTGCGCCCATATAGCGTGCGGCGCGGACGAATTCGCGCTCGCGCAGGCTCAACGTCAGCCCGCGCACGATCCGCGCGCTGATCATCCAGCCGAACAGCGCGAGCAGCAGGATCAGCAGCAGGATCGAGCCGCTGCCCTTGGTGCGCGGTGCGAACAGGGCGATGATGATGAAGCTGGGCACCACGAGCAGCAGATCGACGAACCACATGATGGCCCGGTCGGTCCAGCCGCCGAGCAGTCCGGCGACGGTACCGGCCAGCGCGGCGATGGTGGTGGAGATGATCGCCACGCAGAAACCGATGATCAGCGATTTCTGGAGCCCGCGCAGCGTCTGCGCGAGCACGTCCTGGCCGATCTGGGTAGTGCCGAACGGGTGCTCCGGGCTCGGCGGTTTCAGCAGCGCGGTGTAATCGAGCTGCTGGTAGTCGTAGGGCAGGAACGGCGGCAACGCGAAGCTGACGATGAACAGCAGCACCAGGATGATCGCGCCGGCCACGGCGGGCTTGTTGCGCAGGAAACGGCGCCATACCAGCTTGCGACGTCCGGAAGCGGCGACCTCGGGCGCGCCCTGAACGATGATCTCGGCTTCGGTCACGCTGCCCCCATGGTGGGATTCCCGGGCCCTACGTGGTTACGCAAGCTGCCTCCTTCGGGCCTGACGCTCATCCCACACGCACCCTGGGATCGAGAATCGCGTACACGATGTCGGACAGCAATCCCGACACCAGCACCACCAGGCCCGCGAACGCCGTCACCGTGACCACGACGTACAGGTCCTGGGCATTGATCGAATCGACCAGCCATTCACCCACGCCGTGCCAGCCGAAGATCTTCTCGGTGAAGGTGGCGCCGGTGATGAGGCCGCCGAGGCTGTAGGCGAACAGCGTGGCCATCGGGATCAGCGCGGTGCGCAGGCCGTGTTTGTAGAGGGCCTTGCTGCGGGTCAGGCCCTTGGCGCGGGCGGTGCGGATGAAATCGCTTTGCAGCACGTCGAGCATGGCGTTGCGCTGGTAGCGGCTGTAGCCGGCCATTCCGCCGAGGGCAAGCGTCAGCGTTGGCAGCACCAGATGCTGGAGCCGGTCGACCAGCTGCGCGCCGAACCCTTCGATCGTGCCGGCCGAGGTTTCGCCGGTATAGAGGAAGATCTGCTGGCCGGTCATCGAGTTGATCTCCAGCGCACCGTATTTCAGCAGCGTCGCGAGCAGGAAGACCGGTGTGGACAGAATCAGCAGCGACACGATCGTGGTGAAGTAGTCGCTGAATTTGTACTGCCGGATCGCCCCGGCGGCACCGATCAGCACGCCGAGCACGGTGCCGACGATCGACCCGATGATCAGCAGCCGCAGCGAGACCGCCACGCGCCGCGGCAATTCCTCGCTCACCGGCTGCCCGGCGAGGGTAGTGCCGAAATCTCCTTGCGGGATGCCTTTGATCCAGGTGAGATAGCGCTGCGGGATCGGCTCGTCCAGGTGCAGTTCCTCGGCCTTGGCGTCGATCACCGATTGCGGCGGCCGCGGATTGCGCTGTTCCAGGCTGTCGAGCGGGCGAAAGGTCAGTGACGCCAGGCTGAACGTGAGGAATGACGCCAGCAGCAACAGCACGACATAGTTGAGCGCACGTCGTAGCAAAAAGCCGGTCATCGGTCCCCTCGAGTCCAGGTGTAGCCCCCGATCATAGGGAGCCACCGGCCACCGCGCGCGCCCGACGGGCAACCAGCGTGTTCATCTTTCGGCAAACTCGGATACCGGCTGCCGGGCAACCCCTCGGCGTGCCGGGTGGGCGGCGCGGCGGCGCGCGCGGAAAGACAGCACAATGGAATGGGTGACCCGTGTGCAGCTGCCGAAGCCGGAACTCGTCGCCTCCGATGTGGACGGCACCCTCATCGACCCCGAGGAGCGGGTGACCGCGCGGACCAAAGCCGCGGTCGGCGCCGTGGTCGCCGACGGCGTGCCGTTCGTACTGGCGACCGGGCGTCCGCCGCGCTGGATCGGCCCGGTGGTGGACGGGCTCGGCTTCGCGCCGCTGTGTGTCTGCGGCAATGGCGCGGTGATCTACGACAGCGCCGCCGACCGGGTGCTCACCAGCCGGACCCTCGATATCGAGACCCTTGGCTGGATCGCCGACCTCGCCGAGGAGGTGCTGCCAGGGTGTGGCCTGGCGGCCGAGCGGGTCGGTGCCAGCGCCCACGACGCGGTGACGCCGCAATTCGTCAGCTCGCCCGAATACGAACACGCCTGGCTCAATCCGGACGACACCGCGGTCGCCCGGCACGAAGTGATCGATGCACCGGCGATCAAGATGCTGATCCGGCTACCGGGAGCCCGCAGCGGCGACATGCTCGCCGCGCTCGCCCCGATGGTCGGCGACCGGGCCGATATCACCTACTCCACCGACCACGGCCTGATCGAACTGTCCGCACCGGGCGTCACCAAGGCCTCCGGCCTGGTCACCGTCGCCGAACGGCTCGGTGTGGACCCGGCCGCCGCCATCGCCTTCGGCGATATGCCCAACGACATCCCGATGCTCACCCTCGCCGGTCGCGGCGTCGCCATGGCCAACGCCCATCCCGACGCACTCGCCGCGGCGAACGAAGTGACCACGACGAACGCCGAGGATGGCGTGGCACGGGTGTTGGAGCGATGGTGGGTGTGAGCGTTGTTCGCGCTCTCAGCCGCGGCGGCAGCCGGATGCAGCAGGCCCGTGGTGAGCCTGTGCGCCGGTGACATCAGACCCTGTTGGGAGGCGTCGAATCGTCGGCGCAGGCGGGGTGGTGAACGAGTCCCGGCCCGCCCTGTCTTCATGCGTTGCTGCTGGACCGGTCGATGGTCTTGCGGTGAGCTCCCGCTGGGTTGACTCGACGAACCCCGGGCCGTCTCGACCTGAACTGCTCGGAGCAGTCGGGCAAGGTGGCGCCGGGGTTCGATGAGTTCTGGTCAGCGGATCTGCCGCGCCGGTCGGGGACCGGCGCAAGTTCTGCGAGCTACGGAGCCGGGACCGGCGTCTCCGGAACGGGAGCCGGTGCCGGTGGAGTCGGCGAAGGTACTGCCTCCGGAGCCGGGACAGGTGCTTCGGATCCCGGCGCGGTTCCCGGCGCCGGTGCTTGGGCGTCAGCCGGTGCCGGGGCCGGTGCTTGCGGGTCCGTCGGTGCGGGAGCCGGTGCCTGTCCCTCCGCCGGAGCGGGTGCCGGGACCTGCGCATCCGCGGGAGCCGGCAGCTGACCTCCGGCTGGTGCGGGAGCCGGCGTGGCCGCCGGAGCCTGCCCATCGCCCGGCGTCGGCGCGGTGGAACCCGGTGCCGACACCTGATCCGGCCGGTTCATTTCCTCCTGATAGGTGTCGTTGTAGGTCTTCCATACCGTGGTGACGATGCCGGTGACCTGGTTCAAGATCAGCGAACCGTATTGGAAGTCCTCGCGCAGACCGTCCGGGACGGGGTAGGAGTTGCCCAGCGGCAGGCCGAGCACACCGGCGTCGGCACCGAGTTCCAGGAAGCGGTCGAGGATCTTGCCGACCACCTCGATGGCCTGCCCGTCGGGCGTCGAATACACATACCCGTTGACGAATTTGGCGTACTGCTGGCCCTGCGCGGCGGGCAGCGGCTCGGAGGCGGCCTGACCGAGCGGGCCGTCCGGTCCGCCCTTGGACGCCCAGTATTTGGCGATGATGTTGTCGTTGACCATCGTCAGCAGCTTGGCCGTCAGATTGGCCAGCGCGGCCACATCGGACTGCACCTGCCGCGTCGGCGGTGTGCTGCCCGAGGCGCCGGGCGCGCCCGCGGCGATATCGCGGATCCGGTCCATCTGCGCGTAGGCGGCGTCACCGGGGCAGCTGGTGTTGCCGACGTCGCGATGGGCGAACACGATCGGCAGCCGAACCTCTTCACCCTGCGCGTACGGGGTGAACTCGGTGCCCTCGGAGTACATGGTGGTGTAGCCCTTCGGGTCGAGCCCGGCGATCTTGGTGCGCCAGCCGACGAACCGCCCGACCGAATTGATCATCGGCGTCGACGGCGTCTCGGACTCGTAGTTGCCCATCATCGCCACGCCGGCGGTGTTCTCGTTGAACCCGCCCGCGTGCGCACCCTGCACCGGCTTGTCGAGCCCGCCGTAACGGCCCTCGAAGATCTGGCCGTATTTGTCGACGAGCGCGTGGTAGCCGATGTCGCACCAGCCGAGGGTCTGGGCGTGGTAGGTGTAGATCGCGCGGACGATGCCCGCGGATTCGGCCTTGCTGTAGTCGTTGCGGCCGGCGGTGTGATGCACCGTGACACCGCCGAGGCCGTCGTCGTAGGTGGGGGAGTCGCAGCGGATGGATTCGTCTGCGCCCCATTGGTTCCGGGTGATCACCGTCGGCCCGCCGCCGGGCAGTGCGGCGGCGACGTCGTTGAGCGCGCCGTCGATGGCGCCGCGGCCCGGATCGATCAGCACCGCTTTGAGTTCGGGTTGGGGCTGGTCGACGGGCGCGGCGGCGGGCGTCGGCTGGATCGGGGCACCGTGATCCTGCGGCGCGGGGGCCGGTGCGGGTTTGCGCGTCACCAGCACCTGTACGGCGGTGGTGTTGCCGACGTAGATGGGCTCGGTTCCTTCGGTGCCGCTCGGCGCGGCGTTGTCGGCGGCTCCGGTGTCGATCGGCTCGGTCTCGTACCAGGGCCCCCAGGTGCCGTCGGGCTGCTTGGCCCGGATCATCGCCTTGGTGTTGAGCAGGTCCTCGGCGGTGAGGGCGACGACGCTGAACGGCGTGTCGCGGGAAAGTTCTTTGACTTGCGCGCCCACCTCCGACATCAGCTCCGGCGGCACCGCACCCGGGGCGAGGGCGGGGGTGTTCGGGTCGGTGCCGAGGGCGGGGTCGGCGATGAATTGCGCACCGGTGGGCATGCGTCCGGGGACGGTCCGGATCTGCGGCGCCGAGGGTTGGCCGGCGTCGAACTGGGGTAAGGGAATTTCGCTGGGTAATTGAATGCCGGGCGGTAGCGGAAGTCCAGGCGGCACCGGAACCGAGGCGGGCAGTGGAATCTTGCGCAAATCGGAAAGGCGCAGGTCGGGCAGGTTCAGGCCGGTCAATTCGCGCAGTGGCAGCACGATATCGGGTGCGGAATTCAGCACCACTTCGGCCAGCTGCGCGGGGACGGCGGCGAGCTGGGTTTCGTTGGCGGTGCGGTAGTCCGAATCGCTGGGCACGAGGGCGGCCAGCGGGGCCGCTACCGCAAGTGTTGTGACAACCGGGAGCACGTAGGAACGTTTCGGTTTGCGGTAGGGCACGAGCTTCTCCCATCGGGTCGAACCGGTGATCCGAGTGCATCAGTGCTTGCGTCGAGATGTCCCAAGGATCACACTAGTCACAAATTTCACATCTCTAAACCTCTTGTTGAGGATTATGTGTGCTCGAATGTAGCTCTCGGATCGTGGCCGGTCTAAACGACATGCCGACAGGCACTCCAACCCTGTCCGGTCCTTGGAAACCAAGGGGAGTGAACGGATGCCGCAACGACACGACAGCGCTCGCGCGGAATTCGCGCTACGCGCAAAGAACGCGCTGGCAGCGCCGCATTTACCGCAGTCGATGCGCAGGCGCCGCGGCAGGCGGAGCTCGTTGCTGGTCGTCGGCGCGACCGCCCTGCTCGTCGCCGGCCCACTGGTGCTGTGGACCGGCGACGACGTGTATAGACCGCTTGCCGGTCCAGGCCACGGCCGTGGCATGAGCCAGCACGGTGCGCTGAAGAGTGCCCAAGACGGCTGGACGGCCGAACGCATCCTCGGGCACTACTATCCGGGCGCCGCCCTCGGCGCCGTCGGCCCGACCACCCTCGCTGTCCGGTTGATGGCGCAGGACGACTCGACCCTGGACGCCTACGCCGAGGCCGGCGCGCGGGTGGCGGGCCGGATCATCGGGCCAGGCGAGGTCGCCCACCTCACCGCTCTACCCGATGGTGGCGCGAACGTCGTGGTCACGACCGGCTGCGACGGCGAAGTGCTGTGGCAGACCTCGACCGCGGACCCGTGGATCTACCCGGTGGACCCCGCGCCGGGCCGCCCGGCCACCGAGCACCTGACTTTGTGCGGCGGCGGTGCGTACCGCGGCTCGCTCGGTGTGGCCACCGAGGACGGCGCGGCGCGCACGGTGAACCGGGTCGACGTGGAGGATTACCTGCTCGGCGTCATCCCGGCCGAAGTGCAGGCCAACTGGGCCGACAAAGGTGCCGCCGAAGCCCTGCGCGCCCAAGCCATCGCCGCCCGCTCCTACGCCCTGGCCGAGACCCGCTACCCGTACGCGCAGACCTGTGACACCACCGACTGCCAGGTCTATCCCGGCACGGTGAAGGAAGATCCGCGCACCGCAGAAGCCGTCGCCTCGACGGCGGGCATGGTGTTGCTGCGCGACGGGCATGTCCTGCGGTCGGAGTACTCCGCCGCGCCCGATGGTGGGCAGCCTGCCGACATCCAGACCTTCGAAGTCGGGCCGACGCCTGCCGAATTGAGCGTCGGTGCACCCCCGGCCGGCCCGGCGCCGCGGACCAGGACCTCCGATACCGAATCCCCGATCGACGCCGAATACGCCAGGATCGGCGGGGCGGAGAGCTCGGTGGGCGAGCCCATCGGCCCGGAGATGATTCTGCCGGAGAACGCGGGACTGTACCGGCTGTACAGCAACGGCGTCATCATCTACACGCCGACGCTCGGCGCGCAGGTGGTGGACTTCACGACGTTACTCGAGCTGGTTCCCGGCCTGGCCGACTCCGCGCCAGGTAGTGCTGAGCCGGAGGCCTCTGGTTCGCCGGACGGTGGTGCTGTTCCCGGCTCCACGCCTGGAGCGACGCCAGGAGACCCGGCGGCTCCGGGAACGCCGGGCGCGCCGGCTTCCGGAGCGCCCACCGCGCCAGGTGATCCGGTGGGCGCTTCGGTTCCGTCCGAGGTCCAGCGAACCCCGGCCGCTGGGACCCCCGAAATCCAACCGCCCGAGGCCGCCGTCTGGGCGGAGCTGCCCACGGAAGCCGATGTATTCGGCGTTCCCCGAGTTCAGGGCGGCGCTTGACCATTACCCCGACGTGCTGGACGGGTCCCGCGTGCTGGTGACGGCTGCCCGTCCGGCCGTATCCGGGTGAGCGCCGGACCGGTTCCCTGAGACCACGGCTGTGCCGGTGATCCGGTCAGCGCGGTCGGTTTCCGACCGCCGTCGGCGCCCTCGAAAGGCGTGCTGCAATGCGGCTTGACCTTGACGTAACGTCAACTTGCATGCTGGTTGCACCGCCTCGACAGGGAAGGAGTTCAGGTCATGGTCGCGGGCACCCGAACCGGTGAATGGTCCATCCAGGATCTGGCCAAGGCAGCCGGTACCACCAGCCGCACGCTGCGCCATTACGGCGAGCTGGGGCTGTTGCCGCCGAGCCGGATCGGGACCAACGGGTACCGCTATTACGACCAGGACTCCCTCGTGCGGCTGCAACGCATCCTGCTGCTGCGAGAGCTCGGCCTCGGCCTGCCGGTCATCGCCGACGTACTCGCGGGCGAACAGGACACCACCGCTGCACTGCACACGCACCTGGAACTGCTTCGGCAGGAACAGGATCGGATCCGGCGTCGGATCGAGTCGGTGAACTCCACGCTGCGCAAAATGGAAAGAGGTGAAAAGCTCGTGGCAGCAGAAGTTTTCGACGGGTTCGACCACACCCAGTACAAGGACGAGGTCATCGAGCGGTGGGGCAAGGAAGCCTACGAGAGCGGTGACCGATGGTGGCGTTCGCTGAGCGAGGCCGACAAGCAGGCCTTCCAGCAGACCCAGCTCGATATCGCCGCCGACTTCGGCCGGGCGCACGCGGCCGGTCTGGACGCCGGAAGCGACGAGGTGCAGGCCATCACCCAGCGCCACTACGAGTGGCTGACCGGCGGCTACCAGGGCAAGCGCCCCGGCGCGGATCATTTCGCCGGGCTCGGCGAGATGTACGTCGCCGACCCGCGTTTCGGTCAGAACTACGACCGGCACGGCGAGGGCACCGCCGAGTTCGTCCGCGACGCCATGCGGATCTACGCCGACCGTAACCTCCGCTAGATACGGGGCGGCCGGATACGCTCCGGTGCCGCCGGTTTCGACGACGCCCGCACGGGGAACCTCCCGCGTGCGGGCGTCTTCGGCTCGCTCGCTGTCGGGACCGCGCGGTAGAGTTCCGGCGACATCGAGAGGGGGGGAAGTCCCATGAGCTATCCCTATGGTCACCCGGGTCAGGGTCAGCCCGGTTACCCAGCGCCGCACGGTTACGGGCCGCCGCCCGGCTACGGCGCGCCGCCGGCTTATGCGCAGCCGCCGGGGTACGGCTATCCGCCACACCCGCCGCAGCCGCCGCAGCAACAGGCAAGCGGTGGAACGGGAATCACCGCCGGCATTCTCGCCATGATCTGCGGTGCGCTCTACGTCTGGGGCGTCATCCGGGCGGTGCAGTTGTCCAATCAACTGGGCGCCCCAGTGGTGAGCGGTGCCCGCCGACGCGGCGGTGGCGGCAGCAGCTCCCGCAGCGACGTCGACATCGACCTCGATTTCTCCCAGAACACCGCCGACATCATGCTGTGGCTGACCGGCCTCATCGCCTTCCTGATGCTGCTCGGCGGCCTATTGCTGGTGTGCCGCACCAAGTTCGGCCGCGTCACCGTCATCATCGCCGCCGTGCTCGCCCTGATCAACATCGCCTGGGCGATCAGCATCATCGGCACCATGGTCGGCCAGATGTTCCTCGACCTGGCCCTGGTGGTAGCCGTCCTCATCCTCGCTTCCCTCAGCGCTACCGGCCGCTGGATCCGCGCCCCGCGCACCCCGGCCGTCGCCGCGGCCCCGATGTACGGGCAGTACCCCTACCGGTAGCCGAGCCGGCACGGCGGAGACCGGACCGGCCTGCCGGCGCCGCGCATCGTCCGGTGAACCGAGAACGTCCATCCGGCGGAACGGCAGGGTGCGGCTACCAGCGTGGCCGCATCGACCAGCGCCTCGGCCACCGATTCGTCGGCCACCGCTTTGCCGGCGCCTCGGTCTCCGGTTCGGCGGTGTCGGTGCAGCCTCGCCCGTCCATGTGCAGCCTGATCGCGCGGTCAGATCGATGAGCCGCCCGCCCTGTCGCCCGGACCGCAGCGCATCGTCCCGGCGATCGCACCCGCCATCGTGATCGGGGGCGTTTCACCGCGGTCTTCGCGGTAGTCGCGCTCGGCCGGAACCGATGGGCCCAACCCGGCGGCTGCCCCCCGCCGACCGCTCGGACGGTGCCTCCGCGCAGGTGACGAGCACCCGAAACCGGTGGCAGAACGGCTGCCGGGGCCGCACGCTGTGACTCGACCCGGACCTCACGGCGAAGTCCGATACTCTGGGCTCCCGTGACCGTCGCATCGTCCCCCGGTAACTCCGCGTCCTCCGATTCCACCTTCGACCTGATCGTGGTCGGCTCCGGCTTCTTCGGGCTGACCGTTGCCGAACGCACCGCCACGCTGCTGGGTAAGCGGGTGCTGGTGCTCGACCGTCGTCACCACATCGGCGGTAACGCCTACTCGGAGCCGGATCCGGAGACCGGGATCGAGGTGCACAAGTACGGTGCGCACCTGTTCCACACCTCGAACAAGCGGGTCTGGGATTACGTCACCCAGTTCACCGAGTTCACCAACTATCAGCACCGCGTATTCGCGATGCACAAGGGGCAGGCCTACCAGTTCCCGATGGGGCTCGGCCTGATCTCGCAGTTCTTCGGACGCTACTTCACCCCGGACGAGGCCAAGGCGCTGATCGCCGAGCAGTCCGCCGAGATCGACACCGCCGATGCGCAGAACCTCGAGGAGAAGGCGATCTCGCTGATCGGACGCCCGCTCTACGAGGCGTTCATCCGTGACTACACCGCCAAGCAGTGGCAGACCGACCCGAAGGAACTGCCCGCGGGCAATATCACCCGGCTGCCGGTCCGCTACACCTTCGACAACCGCTACTTCAACGACACCTACGAGGGTCTGCCCGCCGAGGGCTACACCAAGTGGCTGGAGAACATGGCGGCCTCGGAGCTGATCGAGGTGCGGCTGAACACCGACTGGTTCGACGTGCGCGACGAGATCCGGGCGGCGAACCCGGACGCGCCGGTCGTCTACACCGGACCGCTGGACCGCTACTTCGACTACGCCGAGGGCGAGCTGGGCTGGCGCACCATCGACTTCGAGACCGAGGTCCTGCCCACCGGCGACTACCAGGGCACCTCGGTGATGAACTACAACGACGCGGACGTGCCCTACACCCGCATCATCGAGCCACGCCACTTCCATCCGGAGCGGGACTACCCGGAAGACAAGACCGTCATCATGCGCGAGTTCTCCCGCTTCGCGCAGACCGGCGACGAGCCGTACTACCCGATCAACACGCCGGAGGACCGCGCCAAGCTGCTGGCCTACCGTGAGCGCGCCAAGAACGAAACCGCAACGGCCAAGGTGCTTTTCGGCGGCCGTCTGGGCACCTACCAGTACCTGGACATGCATATGGCCATCGGGAGCGCGCTGAGCATGTTCGACAATGTGCTCAGGCCGCATCTGGAATCGGGCGCGCCGCTGGCCGACAGCGAGCAGGCGTAGGTGCGCAGGCCCCGAATCCACGCCGCGACCACAGGGAACGAATGACCTCGCAACCGATTCTGGAAGAGATGACGACCGAGACCCGAGCCAAGGCGCTGCTGCAACGCATCATCCTGCCGCGGCCGGGCGAACCGCTGGACGTGCGGACCCTCTACCTGGAGGAATCGCCCACCAACGCCCGGCGCGCGCACGCACCGACCCGCACCTCGCTGTCGGTGGGCGCGGAGTCGGAGGTGTCGTTCTGCACCTACTTCAACGCGCTGCCCGCCAGCTATTGGCGTCGCTGGAGCATCCTGAGCTCGGTGGTGTTGCGGCTGGAGCTGGCCGGGCACGGCCGGGTCGACGTCTACCGTTCCAAGGCCGACGGTTCCCGCATCCACGTGCAGGGCCGGGAATTCGCGGTCGAACCGGGCACCGATTCGGTGTTCGTGGAGTTCGAGACCGAGCTGGCCCCGTTCGAGGACGGCGGCTGGATCTGGTTCGACATCACCACCGACACCGCGGTCACCCTGCTGGCAGGCGGCTGGTACGCCCCGGTCGAGGCGCCCGGAGACGGCAGCATCGCGGTCGGCATGCCGACGTTCAACCGCCCGACCGACGCGGTGAAGACCCTCGAGGCGCTCGGCTCGGATCCGCTGGTGCTCGACCAGATGAAGGCCGTGATCATCCCCGATCAGGGCAACCGCAAGGTCGTCGACGAACCGGGCTTCGCCGAGGCCGCCGCGGTGCTCGGCGACCGGCTGGCCATCCACGATCAGCCCAACCTCGGTGGTTCCGGCGGTTACAGCCGGGTCATGTACGAGGCGCTGAAGACCACCGACGCGCAGTACATCGTCTACATGGACGACGACATCGAGATCGAACCCGATTCGATCCTGCGCGCGCTGGCCTTCGCCCGGTTCGCGAAATCGCCGATCCTGGTCGGCGGGCAGATGCTCAACCTGCAGGAACGCTCGCATCTGCACACCATGGGCGAGGTCGTCGACCGCGGCATCTTCATGTGGACCGCGGCGCCGAACGTCGAATACGACCACGATTTCTCCAAGTACCCGCTGCGCGACCGGGACAACTCCAAGCTGCTGCACCGGCGCATCGACGTCGATTTCAACGGCTGGTGGACCTGCGTCATCCCGCGTCAGGTGGCCGAGGAACTCGGTCAGCCGCTGCCGCTGTTCCTGAAATGGGACGACGTCGAGTACGGCCTGCGCGCCCGCGCGGCCGGCTACCCGACGGTCACGCTGCCGGGCGCGGCGGTCTGGCATATGGCGTGGAGCGACAAGGACGACGCCATCGACTGGCAGGCCTACTTCCACCTGCGTAACCGCCTCGTGGTCGCCTCGCTGCACCTGCCGGGCGACGGCAAGCCGATGGTGGTGAACACGATCAAGGCCACCCTCAAGCATCTGCTGTGCCTCGAGTACTCCACGGTCGCGATCCAGAACGAGGCGATCCGCGATTTCCTCGCCGGTCCCGAGGGCCTGTTCGATCTGCTGCCGAGCGCGCTGGGCAAGGTGCACGCGATGCGCAAGGAGTACCCGGACGCGGTGGTGCTGCCGTCGTCGACGGAGCTGCCGATGGCCAGCCACCACAGCGTGGGCGCGGTCGGTGAGCCGGGCAATCCGCTGGCCAAGGTGGCGCGCCTGGCCAAGGGCGTGGTGCACAACTTCCGCAAGGTCGATCCGGCCAACCACGAGACCCCGCAGTTGAACGTGCCGACACTGGACGCCCGCTGGTTCCTGCTGTCGCAGGTCGACGGCGTCACCGTGACCACGGCCGACGGTCGCGGCGTCGTCTACCGCAAGCGCGATCCGCGCAAGGCGGCCGAGCTGCTCAGGGAAGCGCTGCGGCTGCGCAAGGAACTCACCGCCCGTTTCCCGGAGATGCAGCAGCGCTACCGCGCCGCCCATGCCGAGCTGACCAGTGCGGCGGCCTGGGAGAAGACCTTCGGTGTCAGTCAGAACGGAACCGAGAAGTGAACGCGATGAATCCGAGCCTGCCCCTGGTCGACCCGGCCGACGAGGGTTGCGGCGGCGCCTGCGCGTGCAGCGGCGAATATGTCGAGGTCCCGCGCGAGGTGGCGATCATCAACGCCGTGCAGGGCACCATCGGCGCCAACCCCACCGTGGTCTCCGCGGCCCGGGCGATGTCGCACTTCGGTGAGCACGCCCTCGGCTGGGTCGGCATCGCCGCCGCGGGCTGGCTGGTCGACAAGCCGCGCCGCAGGCAGTGGGCCGGGGTCGCGGTCGGCGCGGTCGGCGCGCACGCGGCCTCCATCGTGATCAAGCGGGTGGTCCGCCGTCCGCGCCCGAACGACCCATCGGTGCAGGTCAACGTGTCGACGCCGAGCAAACTCAGCTTCCCGTCCTCGCATGCGACCTCCACCGCCGCCGCTGCGGTGTTGCTCGGCAGATTGACCGGGCTACCCTTGCCAGCGGTGCTCGTCCCGCCGATGGTGTTGTCCCGGGTCGTGCTCGGGGTGCATTACCCCTCGGACGTGCTCGCCGGTTCCGCGCTCGGTGCGGCGTCGGCTGCCGCGTTGATCGGTACCGAGAAGCGATTGGCTTCGCGACGGGCGCGTAAACATGACCACTGAAGAAAAGGCCTTGGTTGAGATGAGTGAAGAGCCGACCGGCGCCGATCTGGCCGAAGCCGTCGTCAAGGGCCCGCCCAAGACTCTGGCCGGTGGCCTGATCAAGGCGGTCCGGCCCCGGCAGTGGGTCAAGAACGTCCTGGTGCTGGCCGCGCCTCTCGCCGCGGGCCCCGACGTACTCGGCGACGCCTCGGTGCTCGCGCATGTCGCGATCGCCTTCGTCGTGTTCTGCATGGCGGCCTCGGGTATCTACCTGGTCAACGACTCGATGGACGTCGAGGCCGACCGCGCTCACCCGACCAAGCGCTACCGGCCGATCGCTGCCGGTGTGGTGCCGGTGAACCTGGCCTACCTGCTCGCGGTGGTGCTGCTGGCCGGTTCGATCCTCGGCTCGCTGCTGGCCTCCTGGCAGCTCGCGGTCGTGATGGCGGTCTACATCGGTATCCAGCTCGCCTACTGCTTCGGGCTCAAGCACCAGGCCGTGCTCGATATCTGCATCGTGTCCTCGGGCTTCCTGCTGCGCGCCGTCGCCGGTGGCGCGGCCGCCGATATCGGCCTGTCGCAATGGTTCCTGCTGATCATGGCCTTCGGTTCGCTGTTCATGGCGGCCGGCAAGCGCTATGCCGAATTGCAGATCGCGCTGGGTACCGGCGCCAAGATCCGCAAGTCGCTCGAGTACTACACGCCCACCTACCTGCGTTTCATCTGGACGCTGGCCGCGACCGCGGTGGTGGTGTTCTACGGCCTGTGGGCCTTCGAGCAGGGCGAAGCCAATAACACGAACTGGTACGCCATCTCGATGGTTCCGTTTACCATCGCAATCCTGCGGTACGCGGTCGACGTCGATGGCGGCGAGGCCGGCGAACCGGAAGAGATCGCGCTGGGGGACCGGGTCCTCCAGTTCCTCGCAATCGCCTGGATCGGAGCGGTAGGTGTCGCTGTCTATCTCACCTGACGAGATGCTGGTAGCGGGAGCGGAGGGAACCGAATACGCGGACC
This sequence comes from Nocardia cyriacigeorgica NBRC 100375, assembly GCF_000308555.1. Lineage (GTDB taxonomy): Bacteria > Actinomycetota > Actinomycetes > Mycobacteriales > Mycobacteriaceae > Nocardia > Nocardia cyriacigeorgica. The sequence continues at coordinate 25,929 of NZ_BAFY01000011.1, forward strand.
GGGCGGCTGCCGAGGAGCAGTCCGCCCCGGCTTCGCGTATCGCCCGACTATCCCGGGCCACATTCGTCGGTGGGGTGGTGCTGACCGCCGCACTGTTCGCGATCGGTGGCTGGCAACGCCGCTGGATCGCCGACGACGGCCTGATCGTGCTGCGCACCGTGCGCAATCTGCTCGCGGGCAATGGCCCGGTGTTCAACGCGGGCGAGCGGGTCGAAACCAACACCAGCACCGCCTGGACCTACATCGTCTGGTTCTTCAGCTGGCTCACCCAGGCGCGCCTGGAGTACGTCGTGCTCGGCGTCGCGTTGACGTTGTCGGTGCTGGCGATCGTGTTCGCCATGCTCGGCTCGGCGCGGCTGTGGGGCGGATCGTCTTCGGCGCTGCTGCTGCCGGCGGGTGCGCTGGTCTACATCGCGGTGCCGCCTGCTCGTGACTATGTGACCTCCGGTCTGGAGAGCGGCCTGGTGATCGCCTGGCTCGGCCTGCTGTTCTGGTTGATGATGCGGTGGAGCCAGGCCGAACGGGTGCGGGTGCCCGGCCTGCTCGGGCTGGTGTTCCTCGCCGGTCTGGCGCCGCTGATCCGTCCGGAGATGACGCTGGTCGGCGGCCTGGCGCTGTTGATGATCTTCCTGGCGCCGATGCCTGCGACCCGGCTGCGGCCGAGCGTGCTGCGGCTGATCATCGTCGCGGTGGCCGGGCTGCTGCCGCTGGGCTACCAGATCTGGCGGATGGGCTATTACGGTCTGCCGTACCCGAATACGGCCGTGGCCAAGGATGCCGCCGGCGCGAAATGGGAGCAGGGTTTCACCTACCTGTGGGATCTGGTCGGACCGTACTTCCTGTGGGTCCCGCTGCTGATCCTGCTCATCGCCGGAATCGTCGCCGCGCGCGCCGGACGGGCCGGTGCCGAGCAGGCCGAGCACCCCGATGAGCCACGGGCCCGCTGGACGCTCCGGTTCCGGCGGTGGCTGCGTTCGCCGAGTGCCGTCGTCGCGCTGATGCTCGGCAGCGGCGTCATCCTGACCGTCTACGCGCTGCGTGTCGGCGGCGACTTCATGCACGGCCGGATGCTGCTGTCGCAGCTGTTCTGCCTGCTCGCCCCGGTCATGGTGCTGCCGGTGCGGTTGCCCGAAGCCGGATTCCGGTCGATCCCGGCGCGCAGCGGCGCGTTCGTGCTGACCTCGCTGGCGCTGGTCGGCACGGTGGTCTGGTCGCTGCTGGCCATGGGCACCACCGCGATCACCACCGGCACCAAGATCAGCTCGTCCGGCATCGTCGACGAGCGCGTCTACTACGTGCTCAACACCGGCCACGACCATCCCATCCTGGCCGAGGACTACCTCGACTACGCCCGGATGCGGCCGATGGTCAACGACATCATGGCCAATCCCAACGGCGGGCTGCTGCTGAATTCGCCGTCGTTCATGTTCTGGTACGTGGCGCCGCCGCCGCAGCCCATCCCCGAGGGCGGCGCCGGCCATACCGTCTACTTCCTGAACCTGGGCATGACCAGCATGAACGTCCCGCTGGACGTGCGGGTGATCGACCCGATGGGCCTGGCCTACCCGCTGGCCGCGCACACCGAACGGCTCGAGGACGGCCGCATCGGCCACGACAAGAGCCTGTTCCCGGACTGGGTCATCGTCGATACCGGCATGGTGGACCAGAAGCCGTGGATGCCCTGGTACCTGGACGAGAAGTGGGTGACCCAGGCGCGGGTGGCGATGTCGTGCCCGCAGACCCACGCCCTGCTGCTGTCCTACCGCGACGAGCTGACATGGGATCGGTTCAAGCACAACCTCCGCAACGCGCTGAACTTCGCGAAGTACCGTATCGAACGGGTGCCCAAGTACGAGATCCAGCGTTGCGGGTTGGTCGATCCCTACCCGCAGCCACCGCGCTAGCGCGTTATCGACACGCCGGAAACAAAGCGGCGTGCCTCACTTTGTCTCGTTTTGATAACGCCCTGGCATAGGTCACGGGTTAGGCTGCCGTGGTACCCCGCCGTGTCCTGCCCGAAACGTGGGCCGGGGCACGGTGGCACCGAGGAACGCGGCGACCGCCGCATGACGAAAGGCCGAGAACACATGCGAGGCGTGATCGCGCGCAGAGCGCACGGTGGCCGACCGGGAGTCCGAAGAGCCGGTTCCTGGTTGAAGCGATCGATGCTCATGTCGCTGGCAGTGCTGCTACCGCTCGGGGCGTCGGTGGCAGGCCCCGGCGCGACGGCGTCGGCGGCATTCAACCCCGCCGGAATCGACTTCTGGGTCGATTCGGAGATGGGGCCGATCAAGTCCCGCGTCTTCCGCGCCGCGGACGGCAACACCAACCGGGTCGTCTACGCCCTGGACGGTATGCGGGCCCGTGGCGACCTGAACGGCTGGGAGATCGAGACCGAGGTCGTCCGCGAGCTGACCAAGTGGAACATCAACGTGGTCATGCCCGTGGGTGGTCCGTCGAGTTTCTACGCCGACTGGAACGGCCCGAGCGATTTCCTCGGCCTGAACACCGGTTCGGCGGGTTCGTCGTCGGGCTCGTCGTCCGGCTCGGCCGCGACGGGTTCCTCCGGCTGGACCGAGACCCTGGGCAAGACCAACACCTACAAGTGGGAAACCTTCCTCACCAAGCACCTGCGCTGGGCGTTGCGCGACCGGCTCGGGTTCAACCCGAACAACAACGGCGTCTTCGGCCTGTCGATGGGCGGTAGCGCCGCGCTGACCCTGGCCGCCTACCACCCGGACCAGTTCAGCTTCGCCGGCTCCTACTCCGGTTACCTGAACATCTCCGCGCCCGGTATGCGTGAGGCGCTGCGTGTGGCCATGCTGAGTGCCGGTGGTTACAACATCGACGCCATGGCGCCGCCGTGGGGTCCGCAGTGGCTGCGGATGGATCCGTTCGTGTTCGCTCCGCGACTGAAGGCCAACAACACCAGGCTGTGGGTCGCCGCGGGCAGTGGCCTGCCGGGCCCGGCCGACGCCACCGCGCCGCTCGACATCATCCAGGGCATGCCGCTGGAGGCGCTCGCGCTGGTCAACACCAGGGCCTTCCAGGTCCGCATGATGACGCTGGGCGCGAACAACGTGACCTACAGCTTCCCGCCCGTCGGTGTGCACAACTGGCGCAACTGGGAGTCCGAGGTCTACCGGATGATCCCCGACCTGTCGGCCCACATCGGCTAGGCAGCGGGTCCGATATCGCAGGCCGCCCGGCGCATCGCGCGCCGGGCGGCCGGTCTCGTTTCAGGGCACGTCCGCCCACCGCGCGGCAACGAATGTGCATACGGAAGCCCGCCGCAGTTGTGGGATGGATCACCATCCAGCAACATGGAGGCATTCATTGTCGATTGATACATCAGGAACATGCACACAGGTGGGCGCGTTTCATGATCGTTCGACGCGGTCGCCCGGTGTCCGATGAGGAGGCCGGTGTCGTAGCCATACGATTGCTGACCGGCCGTTCAGGCGAAAGGTCTAGTCGAATGCGAAGTGCGCGCAGGCCCGGTAGAACCACTCGGTCCGGCTCATGGGTGAAGCGGGCGGCGATAGGTGTCGCCGCGGCGATGCTCGTCCCCATGGGGGTGTCCATAGCGGGTCCGGCCGCGCCGGCCTCGGCGGCGTTCAACCCGGCCGGTTTCGATTTCTGGGTCGATTCCGGGATGGGCCCGATCAAATCGCGCATCTTCCGCGCCAAGGACGGCAACACCAACCGCGTGGTCTACGCCCTCGACGGTCTTCGTGCTCCGGAGACGCTGAGCGGCTGGGAGATCGACACCAACGTCGCGCAACTGCTGACCGACTGGAACATCAATGTGGTGATGCCGGTCGGCGGTATGTCCAGCTTCTACGCCGACTGGAATGCGCCGAGCAGTTTCGCGGGCATCCCGCCGGGCACCGGTTCGTCGTCGGGTTCGGGTGCGCTCAACGCGCTCGCCGCGGGTCCGGGTAAGAGCTACCGGTATCAGTGGGAGACCTTCCTGACCCAGAATCTGCGCTGGGCGCTGCGCGACCGGCTCGGCTTCAATCCCAACCGTAATGGCGTATTCGGTTTGTCGATGGGCGGAAGCGCCGCGCTGACGTTGGCCGCCTATCACCCCGATCAGTTCAGTTTCGCCGGTTCCTACTCGGGCTACCTCAACATTTCCGCACCGGGTATGCGCGAGGCGATTCGGCTGGCAATGCTCGACGCGGGCGGCTACAACGTCGATTCGATGGCGCCGCCGTGGGGCCCGCAGTGGCTGCGGATGGATCCGTTCGTGTTCGCGCCGCTGCTGCGTGACCACAACACCCGCCTGTGGATCTCTGCGGGCAGCGGCCTGCCCGGCCCGACCGACCCGCCCACCGCGGGCACCGTGAACGGGATGGCGCTCGAGGCGCTGGCCCTGGCGAATACCCGTGCGTTCCAGATCCGGATGGCGACCCTCGGCGCCAACAATGTGGTCTATTCGTTCCCGAACGTCGGTATTCACGCCTGGTCCTACTGGGCCGAGGAGGTCGCCCGGATGACGCCGGATCTGTCGGCGCATATCGGCTGACGCCGACATTCGGCAGGGCCCTGTCCGGCGCACCCGTCACGGGTGTCCGGACAGGGCCCGAATTCATGTTGTCCGGCTATTTTCGGCGCATTTCTACCGCTATTTCATCGAATCGATGTGCGAAGTGCGAAGTACGCGGGAAAGTTGCCGGGCTCGACGCCGCGTAGAGTTCGCTGCGGTCCGTTCATGATCACTTCATCCGGCGGGCGGGAACGTTCGCTCGGCGTTGGTGATCTTGGTGCGCGCCCGTTGATTTGGGATAACGAACAAATAATGAGGTCCGTCGCGACATCAACCACCGGACACGGTAGTGTCACCGCACGATCACCGATTGTCGCGGACCGATTTCCGGCCAGGCAGATCAACCCGGGTCTTGCTAACGATTCGGGGGTCGAATATCGTCCAGCGAGCATCAGTGTGACCAGATCGTTGTAGCGCCGTCGACGGCTGTACCGGAAGGTCGGGATTCGGGTACAGGCCCCGGCGGCGTCTCGTTGACACAGAACGGGTGTCGCCCGCAGCCGCGGGTGGCTCCACAACAGCAGAAAGAGAGCAGGATTCATGCGTTTCGGCAGGGCGCGCCCG
>NZ_BAFY01000010.1 GCF_000308555.1 Nocardia cyriacigeorgica NBRC 100375
TCGGGGCCCTTGATCAGGATGCCGAGCTGGGCGCCGCGCCCGGTGCCGACCATCAGCGCGGTCGGCGTGGCCAGGCCGAGGGCGCACGGGCAGGCGATGATCAGCACGGCCACCGCCGCGGTGAACGCCGCCGCGATCGCGCCGCCGGTGCCGAGCCAGAAGCCGAGGGTGGCCACCGACAGGGCGATGACGATCGGCACGAAGATGCCGGAGATCTTGTCCGCCAGCCGCTGGGCTTGCGCCTTACCGGTCTGTGCGTCCTCCACCAGCTTCGCCATCTGGGCGAGCTGGGTATCGGAGCCGATGCGGGTGGCGCGCACCACGATCCGTCCGCCGACGTTGACGGTCGCGCCGACCACGGCGTCGTCCGTGCCGACCTCGACTGGCACCGATTCGCCGGTCAGCATGGACGCGTCCACGGCCGAGGAACCCTCGATGATCACGCCATCGGTGGCGATCTTCTCGCCGGGCCGCACCACGAACCGATCACCGACGGCCAACTGCTCCACCGGAATTCGCTGCTCGGAGCCGCCGCGCAGCACCGAGACCTCCTTGGCCCCGAGCTCGAGCAGGGCCCGCAAGGCGGCCCCGGCCCGCCGCTTGGACCTGGCCTCGAAGTAGCGACCCGCCAGGATGAACGTGGTCACGCCCGCAGCGGCCTCGAGGTAGATGTTGCCGGACCCGTCCATCCGGGAAATGGTGAATTCGAACGGGTGGGTCATCCCCGGAGTGCCGGCGGTGCCCCAGAACAGCGCGTAGATCGACCAGCCGAACGCGGCCAGTGTCCCGACCGACACCAGCGTGTCCATGGTGGCGGTGGCATGGCGCAGGTTGGTCCAGGCCGCCTTGTGGAACGGCAGCGCGCCCCACACCACGACCGGCGCCGCCAGCGTCAGCGACAGCCACTGCCAGTTGGTGAACTGCAGGGCCGGGATCATA
>NZ_BAFY01000009.1 GCF_000308555.1 Nocardia cyriacigeorgica NBRC 100375
ACCCCCGCAGAGCGGACGCGAACAGCCCCGGCAATCGCGCCGGATTCTTCCCCGCGTAGAAATCGGTGAGCTTGCGCCCGGTCGACGCCGCGGTGGCGTTGTCGACGAACCACGGCGGCTTGGGCGAGAGCGCCCACTCCGCGTGCAGCACCGAGCGGGGTGCCGGGCGGAACGGGCCGCGCACCACGGTGCGTTCCACGTCGTCGAGCAGCAGCGCGTTGTGCACGATGCCGATGCCGCTCTGCACGTCGTCGAGGGTGTGGCCGGGGTAGGCGCCCCAGGAGGCGCGCGGGGTGAGGAATGCGAGCCCGGTCCAGGCGTTGATCGCGACGGTGCCGTAGCGCAGGCGCTCGATCGCCCGCTCGAAGGCGAGGCCGAGCCGTTTGATCGTCACCGGGTGCGCGATGAGATTCGCCCCGAGGGTGCCGGTGAGCTCGTTGTTGGCGAAGTCCACCGCCCGCTGCAGGAACTCACCGCCGGCTCCGGGCAGCTCGACCACGCCGAGCACCGGTGCGAAGTATTCGGTGCGCAGCAGCGCGGTATCGGCGGCGGGCAGCTGTTCCACCAGCACTCGCCCGGAATCGGGGCCGAGCCTGCGGGCGTCCGGGTAGGCGGCCAGCGCATCCGCGACCCGCTTGTCGCTGCCCGGGTAGTAGGCCGGACGTTGCGGTGCCCGCGTCATCGCCTCGCGCAGTGCGTCGAGAAACCGCTGCTTCTGCGGCCAATCCGCGCTGAGCACCACCGTCTGCGCCGCGACGCAGTTGTAGCCGCCGTTGTGCAGTCGCTGGGTCGCCACGTGTGCGGCCTGATAGCGCAGATCGGCCTCGGACCATTCGCCGGGCACCACGATGGTCGGCGAGACTCCGCCGAGCTCACTGGTGATCGGCTTGTCCAGCAGCGGACGACGATCGTGGCGCCGTTCGATCGCGTCCGGTCCGGTGCCCCACACGATCGCGTCGTGGGTCACCGAGCTGCCGGTCATGTGCACGTGCGCGACTCCGGGATGACGCACCAGGTACCCGCCCGCTTCGGCGCCGCCGGTGAGGATGCGCAGCACACCGAGCTCGACCAGCGGCTCGAAGATCATCTCGAACACCGTGAACAGCGGATCGGTGATCGGATTCAGTTTCAGCGCGACGACCCGGTTGTTCGCATACAGCTCGTACAGGGTGTCCAGCGGCGCGATCGACATGATGTTTCCCGCGCCGAGCACCACCCCGACGCCGCCGGTCGCGGCCGGTTCCCGCTGCGCGAGCCCGGCCTTGCGGCGCGCGGTCGCGGCGTCGACGCCGGGACGCAGCCACACCTCCCCGGAGAACCCGCTCAGCAGCAGCTTGTCGTAGGCGTCGTGCGGCAGCACGGGCACCGCGAGTCGCCCGCCCGGGGCCGGGCGCAGGTCGACGCCGTCGAGCGGGCTGCGTCCGGCCTCCAGTGCCCTCAGTGTTTCCGCGAGGGCGGTGGTGGCTTGCAGCAGCGTCAGCGGGCCCGACATCCACTCCTCGCCGACCAGCGGCGACTGCGGATCGAGCTGTTTGATGGTGCAGGCGGCGCGCACCCAGTCGCCGGCGAAGCGTGCGGTTCTGGTGTGGATCTGTTCGAGGAGTTCGCGGCGGTGGCGCAGCGGGGTTGCGGCCCACGCCTGCTCGCCCGCCGCCAGCTCGGCCAAGGCGTTGTCGATTGCGGTGTCGTCGAAAGTGGTGGCCACAGAACAACTATGCGCCCGCGCACCGATTCCGGCCGGGTGAATCCGGATCCACCCCGGCCGGGTACCGCGCTGCCAGCCGTCGCGAACCGATATCCGATTACCCAGCACACGCCCCGCCAACTAGGCTGGTCAGCCATGATCGACCTCCGATTCCTGCGCGAACATCCCGACGTTGTCCGTGCCTCGCAGCGGGCGCGCGGTGAGGATCCCGCGCTGGTGGACGCGCTGCTCGAGGCCGACGCGGCGCGCCGGGCCGCGGTCGCCACCGCCGACAATCTGCGCGCCGAGCACAAGGCGATGGGCAAGAAGATCGGCAAGGCGAGCAAGGAGGAGCGTCCGGCGCTGCTTGCCGAGGCGTCGGAGATGTCGGCGAAGGTCAAGGAGGCCGAGGCCGCCCAGCACGCCGCCGACGCCGATCTGGATGCGGCCCAGCGCGCCATCTCGAATGTCGTGCAGGAGGGCGCGCCCGCGGGCGGCGAGGACGATTACGTCCTGCTCGACACCATCGGCACCCCGCCGGAATTCGATTTCACCCCGAAGGACCACCTCGAGCTGGGTGAATCGCTGGGCCTGATCGACATGGAGCGCGGCGCGAAGGTTTCCGGCGCCCGGTTCTACTTCCTCACCGGTTACGGCGCGCTGCTGCAATTGGGCCTGCTGCAGCTGGCGGCACAGCGCGCGGTCGCCAACGGATTCACCATGATGATCCCGCCGGTGCTGGTGCGCCCGGAGATCATGGCGGGCACCGGATTCCTCGGTCAGCATTCGGCCGAGGTGTATCACCTGGCCGACGACGACCTGTATCTGGTCGGCACCTCGGAGGTGCCGCTGGCCGGCTACCACTCCGACGAGATCCTCGACCTCAGCGACGGCGCCAAGCGCTACGCGGGCTGGTCGTCGTGCTTCCGCCGGGAAGCCGGCAGCTACGGCAAGGACACTCGCGGCATCATCCGGGTGCACCAGTTCGACAAGGTCGAGATGTTCGTCTACTGCAAGCCCGAGGACGCCGACGCCGAGCATCAGCGGCTGCTGGCCTGGGAACGCGAGATGCTGGCCGCCATCGAGGTGCCCTACCGCATCATCGACGTCGCCGCCGGCGATCTGGGTAGCTCGGCCGCGCGCAAGTTCGACTGCGAGGCGTGGGTGCCGAGCCAGCAGACCTACCGCGAGCTCACCTCGACGTCGAACTGCACCACCTTCCAGGCCCGCAGGCTCTCGGTGCGTTACCGCGACGAGAACGGCAAACCGCAGATCGCCGCGACCCTGAACGGCACCCTGGCCACCACCCGGTGGATCGTGGCGTTGCTGGAGAACCACCAGCAGGCCGACGGGTCGGTGCGGGTGCCTGCGGCGCTGGTGCCGTTCGTCGGCACCGATGTGTTGACGGCGCCGAAGTAGCGCCGTGTACGGCCCGACACGCCTGGGCGAGGATGGGTGCGATGTCCGATTCGTGTGATGTGGCAACCGGGGGGTTTGGTGTTGTCTAGGCTGTCGTTCGTGCGAGGAATCGGGTCTCGCGGCGATACCCGAACCCGGGTGCGGGCCGCGTCTGCGTTGGCGACGGCCATGGTCATGTCCAGGACCACCGGGGCCTTCTATGTGATGGGTGGGGCGCTCGGGCTGATCATCACGGCCGTCGCGCCCGGCGACGAGGGCAACCGGCCGCTGGTCGGTACCGCCGCCGCGGTGGCGCTGCTGCTCGGCATCAGCCTGCTCGGCTGGGGTCCGCGGTTGCCGCACAGCATTCACCACGGCTACGTCGCCATCGCGACGATCCTGGTCACCATCGCCGTCTACGCCTTCCCGAACACCGTCGGCGCGATCACCCTTGCCTCGTTCTATGTGTTCGTCGCCTGCGATGCCGCCTTGTTCTTCGTCTGGCCGCTTGCCATGTCGCATATCGCGCTGGCCATGGCGTTGTGCCTATGGGTGCTGCCCACCCGCGAGGGGCTGCCGTGGTGGTCGGGCCTGATCCCGGCCGGGGTGACCTTCGGGGTCGGCGTCGTCGTCGGGATCCTCACCCGGATGGCGTCGGAGGCCGATATCGATGTGCTCACCGGGCTGCTGAACCGGCGCGGTTTCGACCGCGCCCTCAACACCGCCATCGAGAACGCCACCCGCTCCGAGGAGGGGCTGGCGCTGGTGCTGGTCGATCTCGACCGGTTCCAGAAGGTCAACCATCATCTCGGCCACCGCGCCGGTGACGCCGTGCTGCAACGGGTGGCCGACACCTGGTCCAAGCTGCTCGCGCCGGAACAGCGGCTGGCCCGCTACGGCGGCGACGTCTTCGCGCTGCTGCTGCCCGGCACCACCGAACAGGCCGCGATCCTGCTGACCGAACAGTTGCGCGCCGCCGTCACCACCGGTTGCTCGGCCGGTGTGACCTCCTGGCAGCCGGGCGAATCCGGTTCGCTGCTGGTCAGCCGCGCCGACGTGGGTCTGTATCGGGCCAAGCAGGCCGGCCGCAACCGCACCGTGCTGGAATCGTCGCGGCAGCTGCCGCTGGCGGTGGAGCTGCGCGAGGCCATCGACCGCGGCGCCCTCGACGTGCACTACCAGCCGATCGTCAGCCTGAGCGAGGGCGGCGGCAAAGCCGTCGGGGTGGAGGCGCTGCTGCGCTGGTCGTCGAGCGCGCAACCGGACGTCACCACCGAGGGCCTGATCCGGGTGGCCGAGGAGTACGACCTCATTGCCGATCTGGACGAGCTGGTGCTGCGCCGGGCCTGCGCCGACGCCGCGCGGTTGCAGGAAACCTTCGCCCAGCTCGATCTCACGCTCAACGTCAACGTCAGCGGGCTGGAGCTGGCCGAATCCGGCTACGCCGACCGGGTCACCGGAATTCTGGAGAGCACCGGCTGGCCCGCCGATCAGCTGGTGCTGGAGGTGACCGAAAGCGAGTTGGCCGCCGAATCGCAGACCGCCATCGCGAATCTGCACACCCTGCGCGATCGTGGGGTGCGCATCGCCATCGACGATTTCGGCACCGGCTACTCCTCGCTGAGCAGGCTGGCCACGCTGCCGAGCGACATCATCAAGGTGGACCAGTCGTTCGTGGCCGCGATCCGCTCCGATTCGCCCGCACCGCCGCTGCTCGGGGTGATCGCGGCCTTGAGCAAGTCGCTGGACCTGCAGGTCATCGCCGAGGGCGTGGAAACCGAGTATCAGGCGGCCGTGCTCACCGAACTCGGCTTCGCGCTGGCACAGGGCTACCACTACAGCGATTCGCATCCGGTCGCCGAACTCATCAGCGATCTGAATCAGAACCAGGGCCGGGTCGGTCCGGGCGCGGACGCCGATCGCAACGGCTGGGTCCCGCTCGGCTGAAAATTTCCCTTGACCGGTATCGGCGGCTGCGGCGATGCTTGGCACATGCGTTTACTCGTCTACGGCTGTTGATTCCGTACCGGCAGGCCTGCCGAGCCGATCGGCATGCGTGCGCTGACCGCACGGGCGGTGCTGTTCGCCGGTCTCGGTGACTTCTTCCCGCTCTATGCCATCTATGCTCTGCTGTTCGCCGACCACGGCCTGAACGCGGGGCAGATCTCGTCGCTGTTCGCGCTCTGGTCCGCGACCGCGTTCCTGCTGGAAGTGCCCTCGGGCGCGTGGGCCGACACGGTGTCGCGCCGCGGCCTGCTGGTGCTGAGCGGGGTGCTGCTCACCCTCGGCTTCACGCTGTGGACGGTGCTGCCCAGCTACCTCGGGTTCGCCGCCGGCTTCGTGGTGTGGGGCATCTCGGGCGCGCTGCGATCGGGGACCTTCGAGGCGCTGCTCTACGACGAACTCAGTCTGCGCGGTGAACCCTCGGCGTTCCCGCGCATCCTCGGCTACACCAGGGCGGGCACCGAGATCGCGGTACTGATCGCCATCCTCGCCGCGACCCCGCTGTACCTGATCGGCGGATATCCGCTGATCGGCTGGGTGAGTGTGGCGATGGCGGCTGCGCATACCTGCGTCGCGCTCAGCCTGCCCGGTGCGCCCAAGGCGGTATCGGCGGGTGATGTGGAGGAGTTGGAAGAGGACCCGACCGGCGCATCGGTCCTGACCGCCGGGACGAGCACTGCCGCGCCGAATCCGGCTGTGGGCCAGGACGCTTCCGCTGCGGCGGATCCGTCTGGGGTGTCGAGTCCTTCCGCAGTGCCGGACCCGTCTGCGGCACCGGATCCATCCGCTGCGCGGGATACATCGGTGGCACCGGACAGGCCTGCGGCGCCGAGTTCATCCGACGGGCCGATCAAGCGATATCTGGCGATGCTGCGCTCGGGTCTCGTCGAGGCGACGCGGATCCGAAGCGTGCGCAACGGCGTGGTGCTCGGCGCGCTGCTGTACGGCATCACCGCCTTCGACGAGTATTTCGCGCTGGTGGCCGGGGAGGCCGGTGTCGCGACGGCCGTGGTCCCGGTGCTGGTGGCGATCACGGTGGTCGGATCGCTGATCGGCTCGGTCACGGCGGGCCGGACCGAGACGATGCGGGCTCGCACCATGGGAATCGCCGTAGCGGTCGCGGGCGCGCTGTTCATCGCCGGTGCCGTGGTCGTCGGGCTGGCAGCGCGCTGGCCTGCGGCGCTGTATGTGCTCGCGGGTTCGGGGTTCGTCGCGCTGGGCGTGTCCTACGGCGTGATCTACAACGCGAGCGTCGTCGCGGCCGCCCGATTGCAGGACGCCATCGAAGGTCCGGCGCGGGCGACGGTGACCTCCGTGTCCGGGCTGCTGTCGGAGGTCGTCTCGCTCGCGGCCTTCGGCTTCGTGGCACTGGTGACGGTGTGGTTGTCGATGTCGGCCACCGTCGCGCTGCTCGGCCTCGGCGTGCTCGCGATCGCCGCGGTGACACCGGCCTGGCTGCCGCGCCGGCCCGCACCGTCGAGCAGTTCGACAGGCCATGGCCGGTGATGCGCGGTGACCAGCGCAAACCCCGGCCGCGAGGTCGAGGGCCGACCACGATCGTCACCACCGTGGAGTCGGCCGACCGTGGAGTCGCGGGATTCGGTGACGTCGGCGGTGCTGACGCTCCTCGCTGACGCTCCTCGAGCTGCTGGGTCCTGGCGAGCAGACGATTGCCCAGCTCGGCGTCGAGGCACGGCCGTGGCGGATGATGCCACGCGGGGCCGGTGCCGTCCTGACACCGGCCTGGTTGCGGTGGAGTCGCGCCGCGCACCGGCTGCACGGCGTACCGCTGTCCCGGGGATAGGGTGGCGCGGTGGTGCACAGGCGGCTGGGGCTGGGGCTCGGGATGTCCATCGGGGCCGGTGTCGCGGTGCAGGCCAGGATCAACGGTGCGCTGGGGGAGCGGCTGCACGATGGTATCGCCGCCGCGGTGGTCAGTTTCGGCACCGGTCTGTTGGTGTTGGCCATCGCGTTCGCGTGCTCGCGGACCTTGCGTGACGGCCTCGGCAAGGTGCGCCGGGCGGTGGCGGCGGGGGAGCTACGGCCCTGGCAGTTGCTCGGCGGGCTGTGCGGTGCCGCGTTTGTGGCGAGTCAGGGCCTTACCATCACCGCGCTCGGCGTCACCGCGTTCACCGTCGCGGTGGTGGCGGGACAGCTGTTGAGCAGCCTGGTGGTGGATCGGCTGGGGCTGGCGCCGAACCGACGTACCCCGGTGACAATGCGCCGTATCGGTGCCGCCGCACTCGGCGTGTTCGCCGTGGCGCTGGCCGGGCTCGGTAGCTCGGAGGTCAGTGGCGCGCTGTCCGCGCCCACCGCCATCGCCGAGGTCCCGCCGGCGATCCTCATCGTCGTGCCCGCGCTCGCGGGTATCGGCCTGGCCTGGCAGCAGGCCGTCAACGGCCGCGTCGGTGCGGTCGGCGGCCCGTTCCCCGCGACCGGAATCAACTTCGCCGTCGGCCTGGTCGGTTTGCTCGTCGTCGAAGCCGTGGTGGTGGCGGGCGCGGGGTTTCCCAGCGAATTCCCCACCGAACCATGGCTTTACCTCGGCGGCGTGATCGGCGTCGTCTTCATCGCGCTCGCCGTCCTGGTCGTCCGCTGGGTCGGCGTCCTGCTCCTGGGCCTCACCTCGGTCGCGGGCCAGCTGCTCGCCTCGGTCGCGCTCGACGTGATCATCCCGACCGGGGCGGGTCTATCGATCACCGCCCTCATCGGCTGCGCCCTCACCCTGATCGCCGTCCTGCTGGCGACGGGCAGGCCCGGCGTGCGCTCCGAACAACACGGTTGACCGGAACCAGGACGAGCGGCCGGTGCTCCGAAACAGCACAGCCCGGCCGCCGGGCTCGCGCGCTCAGGAACCTGCCGCCCGGACCGACGCACCGCCCACTTCGACCAGCTGCGTGGTCGGCGTCAGCACCATCTCGATGCCTCTGCGTCCGCTGCTGCCAAGGCTTTTCGTCGGACCGACGCCGGCCCCGACTCAGACGAGCTTGCGAGAGCGCAGCTCATGCCCCTTCGAGGTCTTGCAGCGGCCCGATTCCAGATCCCACTGCCAGCCGTGCAGATTGCAGGTGAGTGTGTTGCCCTCGACGACGCCGAACTTGGACAGGTCGGCCTTGAGGTGCGGGCAGCGGCGCTGCACTTCCCAGCCGTCGAGTTCGGTGGAGGCGGAGTCGTCGTGCGCCTCGGCGAACCAGCCGTCGGCGTAGGCGATGCGCTCGTCGGTGAGGCATTTGAAGAACGTGTAGAGGAACTCGTTGTAGCCGCCGATGCGCCAGGCCTGGAAGCGGGTGGACAGGAAGATGGTGTTCACCCAGTCCGGCTCGTTGTCGCGCAGCACGGTGCGCACCAGCTCCGGGGCGATGCGGAAGCCGTAGCGGTACTTGCCCTCGCCCTCGATCGGCCCGCGCACCAGGCGCTTCGGGAAGTCGAGCACCACGGTTTCCTCGCCGATCACCAGGCCGACGGGGTAGCCGATGCCGTCGCAGATCAGATCGCTCTGCGCCATGATCGGCTCGAACAGCGCCTTCAGCGGTTCCAGCAGCGGACCGTCGCCGGTGGCCCACGAGGCCTTCTCGGCCGCGAGCACCGGCGCCATCCGCTGGGCCATCCGCTCGATGTAGCCGGCCTTGTCGGCATAGATCTCGGCGGGATCGAAGGGATGGGTGAGCTCGAGTTCCGCGCCGCGGACATCGGCAACGGATCCGGGGATCATCAGCACCCCGCCGGCGTTGCCGTGGATCCGCATCTGCTCCAGGAACACCATCTGATCAGGGAAGATGTTGCCCTCGTCGCCGCGGTCGTCGTTGAGGTAGCGCAGTTCGTCGTCGAGGAAGACCGGCGGGCCGGCCGAGGGCACCACCCAGGTGGCGCCGACCTGCTCGATGTAGCTGCGGGCCCGGTCCATCCCGCGCTGACGCTTCTGCTTGCCGAAATTCGACTTGGTGCGGCTGGGGATGTCGTAGACCATCGGGTACCAGATCGCGCCCGAGTACTGCAGCAGATGGATGTCGACGTGCCCGAACGCGTCGTGCAGCACGTCCATGTCCACCGGGCGGGCGTCGTTCATGTTGAAGCAGGTGGTCTCGCCGTCGGAGACGACCAGTCCCGAGTCACCGATGGGCCCGTCGGCGGGCGCGCGCAACGCGATGATCATGATGTCGAGCTCGCCACCGGGCCCGGTCACCGTGTGCTTGACCGAATCCTCGGTCTCGAAGAACTTGTGGAAGCCCAGCTTCTCCAGTTCACGACGCAGATCGGGCACCGGGTAGTCCGGCAGCAGGACGGTGGCGTCCTTGTTGACGTGCTCGGCCAGGTTTTTGGCGTCGAAGTGGTCGCGGTGCAGATGCGAGACGTAGAGGAAGTCGCAATTGCCCAGGGTGTCCCAGTCGAGCTGGGAGTTGTCCGGGAACGGGAACCAGGACCCGAAGTAGGCGGGGTTCACCCAGGGATCGCAGAGAATCGACCCGGCCGTCGTCTGGATATGGAAACCCGCATGTCCGACGCTGGTGATCTGCACGAGCTTGTTCCTCCTGAACCGCGGTGTTTCCGAACTGTCAGCCGGTCGTCCAGGGTAGTCGCTACGGCGAGACGTCCCCGATGCAGTAGCCGTCGGTTCCCTCACGCAGGGTGAACGTCTTGGTCTGGGTCACACCCGAGGAGTTGGTCACCGGCACCTGAACCGAGACATATCCGGCGCGCAGCGACTGCGAGCTGATCTGCTGATCGGCGAACGAGGTGGTGCCGGTGAGTCGGCCAGGGTTGTTGGCCAGCGGCGCCGGGATGGGGCTGCCCGTACCCTGTGGATCCCAGGTGGCCGGGTTCGCCTTGCAGATCAGCGGGTGGGTGCCCTCCTGGTCGGACGGGTCGAGCGGTTTTCCGGTGAGCCTGGCCAGGTAGCGGCGGACGGTGTGGCGGGCGTCGGCGTCGTCGTAGCCGGGTTCGGCGCCTGCGGGAAAGACCCGGGGGCAGGCGTACCCGGAGGCGACGGCCGCCCGGTCGACGGTGACGGTGGTGCCCGCATTTCGCCAGGTGACGACGTCGTCGGTGACCGTGCCCGGCCGGGCAAGGGCGGCCAGCACCGGCTGCGGATCGGCGTACATATCGGCCACGGTGAGCGGCGGCAGCGTCCAGCAGGTGGTCTGGAGCTGGGCGATCGTCTTGTTCTCCAGGTCGACGGCCCAGCGCTGCACCGCGGGCGCCGCCTCGGGGACACCCGGCACCGGACCGACTGGGGGAGCGTCGGCGGGGACCGGAGGTGCGGCCGGTGCGGTCGTCGACGGCTGGGTCGGAATCGCCGCGGGCGGCGTGGTGGCGATGATGGAGCCGTCGTCGGCGGGGTCGTCGCCGGGGATGCCGGAGGCCGAATCACATCCGGCCAGCAGCGCCGCACCGGCGAGGGCCATGGCTGCGAACGCGGCCCCCGGTGCCCCGGCTCCCCGCCGTTGGTCCCGGCTGCGTGGGGTCCTTGCGTCGGGCAGCCGGCGAGCGACGCCCGCCCGGCGGATACCGCAGACACCCCGACCACCCGGCACGCCGGACCGATCGGCGCCGACAGGATCGCTCGCCCGATACGCGGCGCCCGCGCCGTGATCGGCCTGCGAGACGTGACGGATGTCCTGCGATTCGGGCGCGGCGCGGTCCACTTCGGAGATCACCTTTCCTCGTGCGTGACTGGGGTCGATCACCCTTGCCTACGGCGCGCAATACCGCCGCACTGCCGGATCGGCCGGGCAGCGACTACGCTAGCGGAATTGTGGAACCCGTCTACCGGACGATCATCGGCCTGGCCCGTACCGTCTTCTTCATCGAAGGTCTGAAGTTCACCGTCACCGGCGATGAACACATCCCTGCGTCCGGTGGTGCCGTCCTGGCGGTGAACCACACCGGATACATGGACTTCACCTATGCCGGCCTGCCGGTGCGCACGCCCAAGCGCTATATCCGGTTCATGGCCAAGAAAGAGGTCTTCGACAACAAGATCTCCGGCCCGATCATGCGGGCGCTGAAGCATATTCCGGTCGATCGGTCCGCCGGCGCCGATTCCTACAAGGCCGCCGTCGACTATCTGCGGCGCGGTGAGCTGGTCGGGGTATACCCGGAGGCGACGATCAGCCGCAGCTTCGAGATCAAGGAATTCAAATCCGGCGCGGCCCGCATGGCCATCGAGGCGGATGTGCCGATCATTCCGATCGTCATCTGGGGTGCGCAGCGGGTGTGGACCAAGGGTTTCCCGAAACGACTGGGCCGCACCAACACTCCGATCTCCATCGCCGTCGGCGAACCCATCCGGCCGTACGAGCCCGCCGCCGACCTCACCGCGCAACTGCGCTCGACCATGCAGCGCATGCTGCTTGAGGTACAGCGCGATTACCAGCACGAACCCGGCGCGTACTGGGTTCCGGCGCGGCTGGGCGGCAGCGCTCCGACGCTGGCGGAGGCCGACGCGATGGACGCCGCCGAGGCCGCGGAGAAGGCGGCGGCCCGGGCGGCACGCAAGAACGCCGCACAGCAGTAGGTCGACCACAATGGGGGTTGCGCGGATGGCTCGGGAACCGGTCTACGACATCCTCACCGGTTTGGTGCGCACAGTGCTCTGGGCGCAAGGTCTGCGGATCGATATCCGCGGCCAAGAGCTGTTTCCGCGCACCGGCGGCGGTGTGGTCGCGGTGAACCACACCGCGTACCTGGATTTCATGGAAGTCGGTCTGGTCGGCCGCAATTCGGGCCGCAATGTGCGGTACATGATGAAAGCCGAACTCGAACACGGGATCGTCGGCTTTCTGATGAAGCATTGCAAAGCGATCGGCGTCGACCGGTCGGCCGGTGCCGAATCCTTCACCCGCGCGGTCGATGCGCTGCGCGCGGGTGAACTGGTGGTCGTCTATCCCGAGGCCACCATCAGCCGCAGCTTCGAGTTGAAGGAATTCAAATCCGGTGCCGCGCGTATGGCGCTGGAAGCCGATGTGCCGATCATTCCGCTCGCCATCTGGGGCGCCCAGCGCATCTGGACCAAAGATATTCCGAAACGGCTGGGCCGCAATAATTTCCCGATCAATATCCGGATCGGAGCGCCGATCCCGCCCATGGGCACACCTGACGAGCTGACCGCCCGGTTGCGCACCGAACTGGGCGCCCAGCTCGCCGCCGCACAGGACGGGTATCCGGCGCCGCCCGGCGAGCCGTGGGTGCCCGCCCGGCTCGGCGGCGGGGCGCCGACCTTGGAGCGCGCCGCGGAACTCGAGCGCGCCGAGCTGGCCGCGCGCCAGGCCAAGCGCGAGGCAGCGCAACGGTTGCGCCGAGATCCGGCACCTGAACGCGAGTAAGGGGGGTCGTTGTCGCCGGTGGGAAACACCTGGTGACTAGCCGGTTTGGCAGCCGCCGCCGCTTCCGGCTAAAGTTTGGCGTCGCACGATGGCGGGTCACCGCCGCGGCGATATGCGGATGTAGCGCAGCTGGTAGCGCATCACCTTGCCAAGGTGAGGGTCGCGGGTTCGAATCCCGTCATCCGCTCTCATTCTCTTCGGGACCTCTGCGATTCCCTCGCCGCCGGTGTGGTCGCGACCTGCCGGATGGCCTCCACCGCGCAGAGGGCGGCACAGCGGAAAACCGCGCGGGTGACCGGATGCCTGGCGATCAGCAGCAGACGATTCGACATACAAACCTCCGAACGAACACGGGCGGGACGGCCGACAAGCCGTCCCGCCCGTTGCTCTGTGTGCCGTTACTGCGCGGTGGACCGGAAATTGCGCAACCGCAGGCTGTTGCTCACCACGAACACCGAGGAGAACGCCATCGCCGCGCCCGCGAGCATCGGGTTCAGCAGGCCGGCCATGGCCAGCGGGATCGCGGCCACGTTGTAGGCGAAGGCCCAGAACAGGTTGCCCTTGATGGTGGCGAGGGTGCGGCGCGACAGCCGGATCGCATCCGCGGCCGCGCGCAGATCGCCGCGCACCAGCGTCAGGTCACTGGCCTCGATGGCGACATCGGTGCCGGTGCCCATCGCCAGACCCAGATCGGCCTGGGCCAGGGCGGCCGCATCGTTGACGCCGTCGCCGACCATGGCGACTACCTTGCCCTCGGCCTGCAACCGCTTGACGGTCTCGACCTTGTCCTGCGGCAGCACCTCGGCGATCACCTCGTCGATGCCGACCTGATCGCCGATCGTGCGGGCCGCGGCGGCATTGTCGCCGGTCAGCATGATCGGAGTCAGGCCGAGCGCGCGCAGCTGGGTGATCGCCTGCGCGGAGGTCGGCTTCACCGCATCCGCCACCACGAGCACCCCGCGCGCCTTACCGTCCCAGCCGATCGCGACGGCGGTCTTGCCTTCGGCCTCGGCGGCCGCCATCGCGCGTTCGAGGTCGGCGTCGAGCTGCTGCGACCAGTCGGCCAGTAGCCGGGCCCGGCCGACGATCACCGCGTGACCGTCCACCACACCCTGCACCCCGAGGCCCTCGATATTGGCGAATTCCTCCACCGGCTTCAGCTCGCCCAGCTTCTCCCGGGCGCCCTTGGCGATGGCCTGGGCGATCGGGTGCTCGGAGGAATCCTCCAGTGCGCCGGCCAGCGCCAGCACCTCATCGGCGGCTTCACCGTCGGCGGCGATGACGTCGAGCAGGGTCATCTTGCCGGTGGTGACGGTGCCGGTCTTGTCCAGCACCACGGTGTCGACCCGGCGGGTCGATTCGAGCACT
>NZ_BAFY01000008.1 GCF_000308555.1 Nocardia cyriacigeorgica NBRC 100375
CCGGCCGGCGTCCAACGCGCCGACCCGCACCCCGACGACGTCGGCGGCCTCGAACACCAGCACCACGAACTCACTGCCGCACCAGATCCCGGCGATCACCGCCAGCAGCCGCCACGACGGCCGCAACCGTTCGTGCACCCGCGGCAGCGCCGACAAGCCGAGCACGGTGGCGCCGGCCAGATCGGCGAGCACCCGGACCGCGCTTTCGGCCGTCATCGCCGTCAGCGCCCAGGCCAGCAGCACACCGAGCAGCCCGGACGGGACGACCAGCAGTAACGCCGGACGGCGGTCGCGGCCGCCGGTCGTCCGATCGGTCACCGGCCGCTCTTACCGCTGCCCTTGCCGAACAGGCCCGTCCCGAACAACGCGAAGGCCAGCCCGCCGCCGAACAGCACGATCGCGCCGACGATGAACACCCAGATCGGGATGCCGCCGGAATCGCCCTCGCCGGCGTCCGCCGAACCCAGTGCCGGACCGGGGGTTCCGTTGCCAGGGGTGGTGAGGGTGAAGGTGAGCTTGCCTTCAACCGGGTGCCCGTCGGCGGAGGTGACCCGGTAGCCGACCCGGTAGGTGCCCGCCGGACCGAGTTCACCCACGGCGACGCTCACCGTCTTCCCGTCGACCACCGGATCACCCTTGGACCACAGGTGATCGTCGGGGCCCACAACGGTCAGCGAGGGGAAGTTGGGTTGCAGGTTCTCGTTGAAGGTGATGGTGACCCGCTCGGGCCCGGCATCGAGGGTGGCGCCGTCCTCGGGGGAGGTGCCGACCACGGCCGAATGCGCCGAGGCCGGGCCGGCGACGGTAGCACCGACACCGAGGCACACGGCCCCGGCGAGCAGGGCGAGCAGCAGCGCGCGCAGATTCCGGCCGGTCATGACTGCCGTCCCCGGATGACCGAGCCGACACCGAGGCCGAGCCCGAGCAGCCCGGCGGCCAGCCCGAGGCCGCCGAGCCGGCGCGCGGTGGTATCGGTGCCGGAATCACCGGATTCGGCTGCCGCGCTCTGGTTCTCGCTTTCCGTGCCGGTGTTCTCGCTTCCCACGCCGTGCGTGCCGTGCTCGTCGCCGGAGGCCGCGGCCAGGGTGAGCGTCGGGGCGGGATTGCCGGCATGGCCCTGATCGGCGGGCTGATTCCAATCGACGACCTTGCCGTCGCTGTAGGTCTGCTTGGTCGGGAAGCTCACCGAATCCTGCTGCGGCAGTGGGCCCAGCGCCACCGCGAACCGCTGGAACTGGCCGGGGCCGACGCCGGGGTTGCCCGGGTCCGCGGTCCAGGTGACCGCCGTGACCTGGGATTTGTCATTGCGATCGACCTTGGCCGTCCAGCCGGGGATCGGCTCGGTCATGGCGATCGACAGATTCGGCACGGCGACGGTGATGGCGGTGGTGGCGGCGGTCTCCGATTCGGTCGGGACCCGGAAGGTGGCCACCGCCATCGACCCCTGCTTCGCGCCGGGCGCGTCGACGGTGACGTGGGCATTGGCGACACCGGCTGTCACCGCGAGCAGCCCGCCGCCAAGCGCCACCGTGCACACGGCACGCGAAATGAACGTTCTCATGAATGAAGTGCTTTCTCTCCGAAAGGAATCGATGTGTCAGGCCGGGCGCGCCAGGGGCGGGGCGCGCGGGCCTGCGGCACCCATCGGAGACCGGCCGAGCAGCCGCGTCATCGAGTCACCGGCGATCGGCAGTCGGTGCGAGACGGGCGGACTCGGCGCCGCCACCGCGACCCGTACGACAGTCGATATCGCGCGATGCAGCCGCTCGGCGAGCGGGATCAACGCGGCACAGATCAGCGTTGCGGCCAAGTGCGCCAGCAACATCGGAGCCGAGGGCAGCACACCGCCGAGCAGCTCGCCTGCTGGGCCGGTGGCGGCGTGCTCGTGGCTGTAGAGAACGGTCAGGGCGACATGCCCGGCCGCCTGTCCGGCGAGCAGCAACGCCGCTATCGATTCGCGACCCATCGGCCGCGCACCGGCTGCCATCCCGGTAACGGAAGCGGCGATCAGGACCAGCGTCAGTTCCGCCGAGGACGGATAGCCCCCACCGGCGAGCCCGTGCGCGGCGACCGCAAGCGCACCGGCCGACGCGCCGACCAGGAAGCCGCGTGGGCTACCGGTGGTCGGGCGTCGGGACATCGGTGCGGTGGTTCAGCGCACGCCGAGGCGGGCCAGAACGTCGGATTCGATGCCGGTCAGCTCGTCGGCGATGGAGTTGTGCACGGCGCGACGGCGCTGGGCCGGCATCTGGTCGGCGGTGCGCACGGCGGCGGTCAGCGCTTCCAGGCGATTGCGGGTGGCCGCGACGAACTTGTCGCCCTCGCCGTTGTCGCCGGCGCCGACCTTGTCGAGCGCCGCCTCGGTATTGGCGATCCTGGCGTGCAGGCGCGCACCGTGGCCGGTGTATTCGCCGAGCTGATCGACGCCGATACCGAGCTGGTGGGCCTTGCGATTGTCGAGCTGGGCGCGCACCGCGGTGGCGCCACGATAGGCCAGCGGGGCGAGCACCGGCACCAGGATCCTGGCCACGCCGATGTACTTCTTCACCTGTCCGACGCTGAACGGATCGCGCTCGGCCTTGGCAGCGGCCTTCAGCGCGGCCTTCTCCTCCGCCTGCAGTGCGGCGATCTGAGCCTTGGCGACCTTCTTCTGGGTGCGGGTCTCCGCGCGCCGCTGTTTACGATCGTTCTTGGCGGCGAGCTTGGCTTCCAGGGCCGCCTTGTGCTTGAGGGCTTTCGCCTCGGCCCGGCGGCTCGGGCGCCGCTTGCGCTTCGTGAACAACCCCATCGTTGGCCCTCCGTCATGCTGGTTCGCCCTGGCGGCTCGGCGCGCGAAGTTGCCCGTCCGCCCATGTCACACGGTTTGCCGACACCCTATCCGGTCACCACCGGTGGCTGCGAGGGCGGCGGGGCGAACGCCTGCGGCGGGGGAGACGATTCGCGGATGTGTCGGGGGTAGGGACCATACTGCTTACGTGCATCCGGGCAGGGCCGATCGAGAGGGTCGCGAGTTGGACGAGGGAACCGAGCAGGATCGGTCCGTCGCCGCCGCGACCGCGTTTCTCGATGCCAGGGCGCTGATCGGGTGCAGGCACCGGCTGAACATGAACGCCACGCATCCGGAGCTGCTCACCGGCGTCCGCGAGGATGCGGGCGTGCAGCAGCGCCGCGAGGCGGCCGTCGCCCATCGTCAGCGGGTGCGTGACGCCCTGGTTGGTGCCCGCCCGGAACAGTGGGTGGTGATCGATCCGGCGCTGCGCGCGGCCGAGCGCGCCGAATCCACCATGCGCGCCTGCGCGGCGGGAGCGCTGTGCATCTGGGGCGGATTGCTGCCGCAGGAGCCCGATACCGGCCGCCGCGGCGGTGCGGAGATCCTGCTGCGCGATCTGGACCGCGGCGGCTACATCCCGGTGATCGTGGTCAACCACAAGGTCACCGATCCACGCCAGCCCGAACCGGCCGAATTCCACCCGACCACCTCGGATCTGTACCACTGGGATCCACAGCCGGATCCGCATCGCAAACTGCGCCAGCAGCCGCGCGACCAGCAGCGCCTCGCGCACCTCTACCGGATGTTGCAACGGCACGGTCTGGCCAGTCCCGCCCTGGTCGGCGGGGTGATCGGCTACCACTTCGACCGCATCCTCGTCCACGACCTGACCCAGGTGCTCGCCGATTACGACCAGCGCTACGCCGACCGGATCGCGGTGGTGCGCGGTGAGCTGCCAACCGTGCCGTCGAAGGTGCCCGAATGCAGACAGTGCCCGTGGTGGAACCGCGGCGGGGCCGACGGGCGCGGCTGCGAGGGCTGGCTGATCGACCACCGCGACGTCAGCCTGGTCGCGCCGGGCTCGCGCGCCGACGTGCTCCGCGGGCACGGCGTGCAGACCATCGATGATCTGGCCGCCTGGTCCGGGCCCGAACCCGAGGACTGGCAGCACGGGCCGTTCGAGGAGGCCGTGGTCACCGCGCGCGCCTGGATCGCCGGTGCGCCGCTGGTGCGCCGGTTCGACCAGGTGAAGGTGCGCCGCGCCGATGTGGAGGTCGACGTCGACCTGGAGAGTTACCAGGAATTCGGCGCGTACCTGTGGGGCACCCTGCTCGACGGGGTGTACCGGCCGTTCGTCACCTGGGATCCGCTGCCCACCGAGGACGAGGGCCGTTCCTTCGGCGAGTTCTGGACCTGGTTGATGCGGGTGCGCGCGGAGGCCGCCGCAGCGGGTAAAACCTTTGCCGCCTATTGCTATTCGCGCACCGCCGAGGACAAATGGCTGTACGAGTCGGCGCGCCGGTTCGCCGGACAGCCGGGGGTGCCGACGGTGGAGCAGGTGCGTGCCTTCGTCGACTCGCCGCAGTGGGTGGACATGTTCCAGGCCGTCACCGAGCAGTTCATCTGTCCGAACGGCAAGGGCCTCAAGAAGATCGCGCCGGTGGCCGGTTTCGCCTGGCGCGATGCCGAGGCCAATGGCGAGGCCTCGATGAGCTGGTACCGGCTCGCGGTCGGCTACGACGGCGAACCCGATCTCACCCAGCGCACCCGGCTGCTCGAGTACAACGAAGACGATGTGCGCGCCACCATGGTGTTGCGCGAATGGATGTGCCCGCGGGTGCCGGGCCCGCATCGCGCCGAACTCGAAGTCCCGGCGCTGGCCGATTTCGGCCGGGTCGCCGATCTCGCGCAGGTGGGGGACCGCTCGCGGGCGTCTGAGCCGTTCGGCGGCGGCGGTACCATTTCGGCGTGACAGAGCACGTCGAACAACTCGAGTTCCAGGCCGAAACTCATCAGCTGCTCGAGCTGATGATCCACTCGGTCTACTCCAACAAAGACACGTTCCTGCGGGAGCTGATCTCGAACGCTTCCGACGCGCTGGACAAGCTGCGGCTGGAGTCCTACAAGGACAAGGACCTGCACGTCGACACCTCCGACCTGCATATCGAGCTGGAGGTCGACAAGGACGCGCGGGTCCTCACGGTCAGGGACAACGGCATCGGCATGTCGCGCGCCGAGGTGGTGGACCTGATCGGCACGCTCGCCAAGTCGGGCACTGCCCAGCTGCGCAAACAACTCAGCGAGGCCAAATCCGAGGCCGCCGCCGAGGAGCTGATCGGCCAGTTCGGCATCGGCTTCTACTCGACCTTCATGGTCGCCGACAAGGTCACCCTGACCACCCGCCGCGCCGGCGAGACCGAGGCGACCCGCTGGGTGGCCGAGGCCGGAAGCTCCACCTACACCATCGAAACCGTCGACGACGCCCCGCAGGGCACCGCGGTGACTTTGCAGCTCAAGGCGCCCGACGAGGACGATCACCTCTTCGATTACACCCAGGAGTGGAAGCTCCGCGAGATCGTCAAGAAGTACTCCGACTTCATCGCCTGGCCCATCCGTATGGGGGTGGAGCGCACCGTCACCGAGGGTGAGGGCGAGGACAAACAAGAGAAGACGATCGTCGAAGAGCAGACGCTCAACTCCATGAAGGCGCTGTGGACCCGCCCCAAGAGCGAGGTCGGCGACGAGGAGTACAAGGAGTTCTACAAGCACGTCAGCCATGCGTGGGACGAGCCGCTCGAGATCATCCCGCTCAAGGCCGAGGGCACCTTCGAATATCAGGCGCTGCTGTTCATTCCGTCCACGGCGCCGTTCGATCTGTTCACCCGCGAGCACAAGCGCGGGGTGCAGCTCTACGTCAAGCGGGTGTTCATCATGGACAACTGCGAAGAGCTGATGCCCGAGTACCTGCGTTTCGTCAAGGGTGTGGTCGATGCCCAGGACCTCTCGCTCAACGTCTCCCGCGAGATCCTGCAGCAGGACCGCCAGATCCAGATGATCCGCAAGCGCCTGGTCAAGAAGGTGCTGTCGACGGTCAAGGACCTGCAGGGCGCCGAAGACCAGGGCAAGTACCAGACCTTCTGGCGCGAGTTCGGCCGCGTCCTCAAGGAGGGCCTGCTCTCGGACTTCGACAACCGCGACACCATTCTCGAGGTGTCCTCGTTCGCCTCGACGCACTCCGACTCCGAGCTCACCACGCTCGCGCAGTACGTGGAGCGGATGAAGGACGGCCAGGACTCGATCTACTACATGACCGGCGAGTCCCGCCAGCAGGTGGAGAGCTCGCCGCATCTCGAGGCGTTCCAGGCCAAGGGTCTGGAGGTGCTGATCCTGACCGATCCGGTCGACGAGATGTGGGTCGGCTCGGTGCCGGAGTTCGACGGCAAGCCGTTCAAGTCCATCGCCAAGGGCGAGGTGGACCTGGAGACCGAAGAGGAGAAGAAGGAGTCCGAGCAGCTGCGTGAGCAGCAGGACAAGGAGTTCGCCGAGCTGCTGAGCTGGCTGGGCAAGACCCTCGAAGACAACGTCAAGGAGGTGCGCCTGACCAACCGGCTCACCACCTCACCGGCCTGCCTGGTCGGCGACGTCTTCGACTTCACTCCGATGCTCGAGCGGATGTACCGGGCCTCGGGCCAGGCGCTGCCGGAGACCAAGCGCATCCTCGAGCTGAACCCCACCCACCCACTGGTGACCGGCCTGCGTGAGGCCTACGACTCGCGCAAGCAGGACGCCGATGAGGGCAAGGTCCCCGAGCTCACCGAGACCGCCGAACTGCTGTACGGCACCGCGGTGCTGGCCGAGGGCGGCGAGCTGAAGGATCCGGCGAAGTTCGCCCACATCCTCACCGATCGGCTCACTCGCACACTCTGATCGGCGGCCGGGGTTCGAGGTGATCGATCCCGGCCGGCAGCTGATCGGTCACCGCCATGGACGGCCCGATCGCTGGAGCGAGACCGGACAAGGGCGAGGACGGTGCGTGCCGTCCTCGCCCTCGTCGGTTATCGCTAACTTCCGGTTACCCAGTGCCGCATGGGAAATGAGCCTCACCTGCCCACCGGTAAGGGGTGACGCGTCCTTGCTTTGTGCTGCGGTTTGTAATAGCCCAGCAGGGACGGCGATTGATCCCGTTGGAGTGCGCAGCGCACTCCGGACAGGAGATCGACCATGCCGACCACGATTTCGCGCGGGCGCAGCATACGTCTCGCAGTCGGGCGGACCGCTTTGCTGGGAGCCGTCGCGCTGGCGCCCGTGGTGGCGGCGGCTTCCGCGTATTCCACGCCGGCCGAACCGACCATCACTGAGCCGACCACTACCGCGCCGACCACGACGGCCCCGCCCACGTCAGCGCCGACGACCACAACGCCGACCACGATCACGTCGACGCCGGAGCACAAGCCGCCGAAGTCCTGCCCGGACGGCGGGTTCGATATGGGCACGGGTTGCCCACCTTCGCAGACCGACCCCTACGGTCCCGACGGATACGACGTGCACGGCTACGACCGGTTCGGCTATGACCGATTCGGTTACGACCGTTCCGGCTACGACGCCTTCGGCCGGGATCGCTTCGGCTACGATCGCCGCGGCATCGGCCGTGACGGATACACCCGTGAGGGTTGCGCCGCCGACGGTAAGCATCGCCCGGACGCCGACCGCGCGGCGTGCGATCGCTGGCGGCGCCCGCCGACCGGTAGCGCGGGGTAGGGAGTTCGCGGTCTGCGCCCCACGCCGCCTCTGCCGCGTTCCGCTCTGCCGCGTTCCGCATGTCTCCGCTGCGGGCGCCGCAGTCTCTGCCGCCATCCCGCAGTCTCTGTCGCGCGCAAAACGCCCGCCGACCCGCGGTGAGCGGGCGGGCGGGCGTCGAATGCCTGGCAGCGCAAAACCCTGCCCGGCCGTGCTGGTGCGAAATTACCGCGGCGCCATGCGCAGCGCGCCGTCCATGCGGATGGTCTCGCCGTTGAGGTAGTCGTGCTCGACGATGTACTGCGACAGCTGCGCATACTCGTCCGGGCGGCCCAGCCGCGACGGGAACGGCACGCCTGCCTCGAGGCCCTTGCGGTACTCCTCGGTGACGCCGGCCAGCATCGGGGTGTCGATGATGCCGGGGGCGATGGTGTTCACCCGGATGCCGAACTGGGCCAGGTCACGCGCGGCCGGAACGGTCATGCCGTGCACGCCGCCCTTGGAGGCCGAGTAGGCGATCTGGCCGATCTGGCCCTCGAACGCGGCGACCGAGGCGGTGTTGATGACCACGCCGCGCTGGCCGTACTCGTCGACCGGGTCGGTCTTGGCGATGGCGTCGGCGGCCAGGCGCATCACGTTGAAGGTGCCGAGCAGGTTGACCGTGATGACGGTGCGGAACAGCTCCAGATCGTGCGGGCCGTTCTTGGACAGGATGCGACCGGCCCAGCCGACGCCGGCGCAGTTGACCACGACGCGCAGCGGCGCGCCGGACTCGACGACCTTCGCGACGGCGGCGCTGACCTCGTCGTTGCTGGTCACGTCGGCCGGAAGGAGGGTGACACCGGCGGGCACGTTGTCGCCGGCCCGCTCGATCGACTGCGGCACGTCGAGTCCGAAGACGGTGGCGCCCAGCTCGGCGAAACGCTTGGCGGTGGCGGCGCCGAGGCCGGACGCGCCTCCGGTGACAATGGCGGCGGAACCCGAAATCTCCACGATGGTCCTCTCGTTCGTGACAAGCCAGTTGGCCCTTCGTCAATTTGCACCCTAACGGGTCACCGATGAGGCGCGGATCACGACTCCCTGGCGCCGGGGCCGCGCGGTCGACGCGTTTTGCGAACACTGATGTTCGCTGATGGTACGGTCGGCCGCATGACGTCGATATTTGGTGGGTCGGTCGCCGGCCGCCGGGTGCTGATCACCGGTGCGGCCCGCGGCATCGGAGCCGCGCTGGCCAGGCAGTTGTCCGCGCACGGCGCGAAGGTGGGGCTGCTCGGACTCGAGCCGGAACTCCTGGCGGAGGTGGCGCGCGAGTGCGGCGAGGTGCCGTGGCGCTATTGCGATGTGAGCGACCGCGAGCAGGTGGACGCCGCGGTCGAGGCCGTGGTCGGTGAACTGGGTGGGCTCGACGCGATAGTCGCCAATGCCGGTGTGGCCAAACAGCTTCCGCTTATCGGTGGGGATCCGGAGGTGATGGAGCGAACGCTGGCCGTCAACGTCCTCGGTGTGTACTACACGGTGCGCGCAGCGGGCCCGCACATCTCCCATCCCGAGGGGTACGCGCTGGTGGTCTCCTCGCTGGCGGCGGCGGTGCACCTGCCGTTGCTCGGCGCCTACAGCGCGTCCAAGGCCGCCGTCGAGGCGCTCGGTGACACCCTGCGCCACGAGCTGCGCCATACCGGGGCGAAGGTCGGCGTCGCGTACTTCGCCGAACTCGACACCGATATGACCGCGCGCGGATTCGGCACCGACGCCGCGCGCTCGCTGCTCGGCCGCAGCACCGTGTCCGGCGTGGCGCCGCTGGGCCCGGCCATCGATGCCGTCGAACAGGCGATCGCGCGCAGGCGCCGTCAGGTGGTTTCGCCCTGGTGGGTGCGGTTCGTGCTGCCGTTCCGCCCGATCGCGCAGCGGGTCACCGAACTGGCATTGCGGCGCGGAGTCGACGAGGCGGTGCGCATCGCCCGCACCGAAGCGGCACCCTTCACGACCGAGCAGCCCGCGCGAACCAGCAGAATGGGTCAGCACCCGCCCGACCGAACACCGGAGTAGCCACCCATGACCGACCCGGCCACCAGTCTCCGCCAGCTGCCGCGCGGCAGGCACGGTCTGCCCCGGGAGCAGGTCATCGCCTCCCAGCGGGAGCGGATTCTGCAAGCGATGGGTGCAGCGATGGTCGACAACGGTTATGTCGGAACGTCGGTCGCGGCGATCCTGAAGAAGGCAGGGGTCTCCCGGGAGACCTTCTATGAGCAATTCCGTTCCAAGGAAGACTGTTTCGAGGCCGCCTATGAACGGGCGGTCGGCCAGCTGCTCGACCGGATCGCCGAAACCGATGCTGCCGCAGCTGATCCCGGCGACCCCGCGCACATCGACCCCGTCGAGCGGATGCGCCGGCTTTTCGGCACATACCTGCAGCACCTTGCCGACGATCCGGCCAGCGCCCGGCTGTTCCTGGTGGAGGTCTACGCCGTCGGAGCGAAGGCCGTCGCCCGGCGCATCGAGCTGCAGGACCTGTTCGTGGAACGGATCGCCGAGGTGCTCGACGCCCGTACCCCGGAACAACGCTTCGCCTGCCGCACCCTGGCCGCGGCGGTCGGCGCGATGGTGACGGGCAAGATCGCGACCGACGACCTGCCGGGTCTGCTCGAGCTGCGCGAACCCCTGCTCGAGCTCGTCGTCCGCGGCGGGCAGCTGTATGGGCAGGCGCTGGCGCGCGGGTGAAGTCCGGCTGTCTCGGGCCGGTCATCTGTCGGCCGCCGGGGCTGCCGGTCGGGGCCGATCGGCGGGCACGGACACAGTCGCGGCCAGTTGCGGTAGAGGTGCTCTCGGACCAACGCCAGGCGTGTCATGACTGAACTGATAGATCAGCGAACGGCGTGCCGCGGCGTCAGTGCAGCTCCTCGGCAGGCTGCTCTGATCCGTCCGCTGCCGCGATGGTCTCGGCGTCGGCCCGGCGCCGGCTCAGAACGTAGAACACCGCACCAGCGACAACCGGCACGATGACCGCGATGGCCGCACCCGGCAGCGTGCCCAGCTCCGGCCAGACGATGCCGGTGAGCGTCAGCGAACCGAAGAACAAGAACAGCAGGCCCGAACCGATGCCGATGGCGCGTTCGGGCAGATGCTTGCCGACCAGGATGCCGACCGCGATGGCCAGTGCGTCCGCGGCGACCATGCCGATTGTGGAGCCGAGCCAGACTCCGGCCCAGTCGTAATCGGTGGCCAATGCCGCGGTCGCGAACATGGTGCGATCGCCGAGTTCGGCCAGCAGGAATGCCGAGAGCACCACAAGGAACGGTGCGGCGGTGGTGAAACGGGAGATCTTGGGCGTGGCCTCGGCGTCGTCCTCGGGGACGAGGTGCTCGCGCAGCGTCCACACGCCGACGGCGAGGAAGGTGAGCGCCGCGACCAGCGCGATCGCCGTGGTCGGCAGGGCCGAGCCGAGGAAATGGCCGACCGCGACCGAGATGACGTGCACCGCGGCGGTGGCGGCGGCGATTCCGCCGAGCACCACCCACCAGCGATAGCGCAGCGCGAACGTCAGCGCCATCAGCTGGGACTTGTCACCGAGTTCGGCGAGGAAGACGATGCCGATACTCAGCAATACGGTGGCGATCATATGGTGTGTACTCCCGGGCTCCGGCCAGTCGGCCGGAAAACGGGACGCCTCCGGCCGACAACGAAAGGTTGTCTCGGCCGAAGGTCTCGCCCACCGGAGGGACTCCGGTTCACGCAGCCGGACCCGCGCCACGGACGGCGCCGGATCAGTATGTCGACTACGCGATTGGGGGCTACTCCCCTTCGCTGTGGCCGACTCTACCCGCACCGGCATCGCGACGGCAACTCACTGTTGTCGAAATCGCAATGCGCACAATAAGTTTGGCGATCCGCGCGGCAGGTTTCGGGTTCCCTTACGCGGCGAGCAGCATAGCCAGAACCGCGGTATCGGGATCGCTGATCGGATCCAGCCCGACCCGGCTGACCAGCGAGGTCACCGTTCCGTCCAGTTCGGCCTCGGCCCACGCGGCCCGGTGTTCCAGCCCCAGATGCGGTATGCCGGGCAGCAGTACGCAGCCGGAGGCGGCACCATTGCATTCGGGTAGCGACGGGTTGGTTTCCGACGGCGGATGCAGCATCAGCAGGGCCGCGGGCACATGTTCGGCAAACTTGCCCGGCGTCACCGCGGACTCGCCGAGTACCGGTCCCTCGGCCACCACCATCCCGACAGTGCCCGGCTCGGGATCATCGGGCAGATCCTCCCGTGCGCCGAAGACCGTCGAGGTGGACAGCAGCCCTGGCAGGCTGGCCACCCGCACCGCGAGCACCAGCAGTTGCGCCCATTCCTTGGTGGTGTCGGGCCAACGCCCGGAGATGACGAACCCGCGCAGCGATCCGCGCGCGTGGAACGGCGTGACACCGATTTGACCTTCACTGCGCATGAGGCCTCCCGTCATGGAACCGGGGGCGGCATTGCCCGTCCTCGAATTGTGGACTTGAAGAATGAACCCGAAGCCATCTGGCACACAAGTACCAAAGAGTGCTAGGCGGTCTGGACAAGCCCTGCCGGAATGACATCCACCTGCGGAAATGCACAGGGCCGCGACATCCGATGATGTCGCGGCCCCGGGTGCGTCGGGTGCTTTACCCGAAGATCAGGCCCTTGCCCTGGTTGACGGCCTTGGCGAAGCGGTCCTGCACGTCGGCCCAGTTGACGACGTTCCAGAACGCGGTCACGTAGTCGGCCTTGACGTTCTTGTACTGCAGGTAGAAGGCGTGCTCCCACATGTCGACCTGCAGCAGCGGAATGATGCCGAGCGGCACGTTGGCCTGCTGGTCGTAGAGCTGGAAGGTCAGCAGCTTCTGGCCGAGGATGTCGTAGCCGAGCACCGCCCAGCCCGAGCCCTGCAGGCCGTTGGCCGCGGCGGTGAACTGCGCGCGGAACTTGTCGAACGAGCCGAACTGATCGTCGATGGCCGCGGCCAGCTCGCCGACCGGCTTGTCGCCACCGTTGGGGGACAGGTTCTTCCACCAGATGGAGTGGTTGACGTGTCCGCCGAGGTGGAACGCGAGGTTCTTCTCGTGCAGGAAGATGGCGCTGTGGTCGCCGGCCTCACGGGCGGCTTCCAGCTTCTCCAGTGCCGTGTTGGCACCGGCGACGTAGGCGGCGTGGTGCTTGGAATGGTGCAGCTCGTTGATCTGCCCGGAGATGTGGGGTTCCAGGGCGCTGTAGTCGTAATCCAGATCCGGCAGCGTGTACTCAGCCACGATGTCCCTTCCTTGTCGGGCCGCGCACTCGCGAACCTCGCGAGCGCTCTCGACCATCATTCGTACACCCGATCGGTTCCAACTTGCCCGGATGCCCCGGCATTCCGGTGACGGTGCTCACTCGGGCGGGGCCGGGCGCTGCCGCGTCACGGACATCGGCGAGCAGTAAGAACCGCACTCGTAGCATCGAACCATGCCGGGAAGCGACTAACTAGTCGGGCGGTCCGGGCTGTGGATCGCGGGTGCGGCCGTGCGGGCATGTCGAACCGTTCGCCGGTGCGTATACCCATTTCGGGAATGTCTATCGGGAAACGCCGATGCCGCATACCGGTTCGGCCCGATATGCGGCATCCGCTCGTCGATGGCGGGCTCAGAGCGGCGGCGCGATCCCCGATCGCCGGGTGCGCGGATCGCCCGCGTCGTGCGCCTCCCACCAGCGCCGGCCGCCGGCGATGAACTCCGGCAGCGGGATCTGCTTGCCGCGCGGATCGTGGATGGTGATGCTGTCGAACCAGACCCGGACGTCGAGTTCGCGCGGATCGAGACCTTCCTCCTGGGAGAACTCGAGCACATGTGGCGAGACGCGCTGATCGATCATGGTGTCGAAGCTCAGCAGCTCGCTCCACAGCGACCAGCTGCTGTCATCGATGTCGATGAACTCCCAGCCGTGCAGCCTGCCGCCGCCGAAACTGGTGATGGCATCGCCGAGCCCATCCAGTTCCACCGGCAGCACGGTGGGTTCGACGTCGTCCCAGCGGTGGATGCGCAGCGAGGCGGCGACCCGGCTGACGCCGTGGAAGGTCATCCTGACCTTGATGTCGGCAGGTGTGGATTCCTGCGCGGGCAGTGTGAGTACTTCGAGGTCGAGTTCGAGTCGGCCGGTGTCGGCATCGACGGTGAGACCGAGGCACGCGGCCTCCCTCAGTGCGATGTCTATTCCGGCGGTGTCCAATCCGTCAAGTAGCCCCCTGCTCGAGTTCATAGCGCCAGGCTACCGAGATCGCCGCCCAGATCGGCGCATTTCAAGTTTTCACTAGAGTTGTCGTTTTTTTATGGAACCGAATCCGGGTCGCTTCCGTCCAAGTACATGTCGGGAGCTTCGACGGCGCAGCTCCCGCACAGGCGGCGGATGACCGCTCCGGGATGGCTGGAGGGGAGTCCCGGATCGGTCGTTCGCAACCGTCGCCCGGTGATCGCCCAGTTGAAGCCGCGATAGCGTCATCCTGTGGACGATGCGCTCGCCGATAGCTGACACCTGTGGATCAGGTTGTGGAATCTGTGGATAACTACACCGACTTATCCACAGACCCCCGGAAATCGGGGCACCGGTCGGGAGTCGGCGCGGCATAACCTACGCGGGGACTGATGCTTCGGCGCGTACCAGGGTCCAGTGTTCGCGTCGATGGGCGGGCACGGAAGTCCGCGATCGTACGGCACCCATGGCAGGATCGAACACGTGACGAGCTCCGAGGTCCCGACGGTACCGCTGAACGAGGTGCCAGGTGAATTCGACGACAGTGTGCGCGCTGCCGCGGAGAAGGCCGGCGCGATCCTGCTCGACGTGCGCGAGCCCGACGAGTGGGAGCTCGGCCACGCACCCGGCGCGGTCCACATCCCGGTGGACGACATCCCGGCCCGGCTGGACGAACTGGACTACGACGCTCAGCTCTACGTCATCTGCCGGCAGGGCGGCCGGTCCTTCGAGGCGGTCAAGTACCTGACCCACGTCGGATTCGACGCCGTGTGCGTCGTCGGCGGCATGGTGGAGTGGCAGCGCACGGGCCGCCCGCTGGTCGGCGAGGGCGAGCACGAGCCCAAGATCTACTGACGAAAGAGCGAGGTGCGACGGCATGAGTACGGTGGTGCAACCCTGTGCGCGCTGCGGCGCGCGCTGGGCCGTACAACAGGCGGCGCCGATGCACTGGTGCCCGCGTTGCCGTGGCGTGCTGCTCTCGCCGGGCCCGATCGACGCCCCCGCCGAACGGCGTAACTACCGGTGGGTCGCCCGCAGGCCTGATCATCGTCCACGCGGCTCCGTCGCACCCGGCCGCACCGGACCGACCCCCACCCCGCACTACACCGAGGTCCCGCGCTGGGGACTGCGCGACGAACCGGCCCGCGAACCCGTCGCCGCTCGGCCACCGCTGAGTGTGCTGGCCGGCTGGCTGCCCGCGCTGCTGATTGCGACGGCGCTGATGTTCGCCATCGCGGCCGGCTCCGAACTCGGTCGTTATCTGCTGTTGCTGCGCAACCGCACCTATCTGATCGATCCGTTGCTGTTGAAGTTCTCCGACGCGATGGTCAATGCCTCCGCGCTGTTCGCGGCGGTGCTGGCCTTGCTCGCCGCGGTCGCAGCGGTCGGCTGGCTGATCCAGGCGCGTCGGGCGGTCTACGAAGGCCGGGGCCTGCGCGATCCGCGGTCGCCGCGGATGCTGGTGCTCGGCTGTGTGATTCCCGTGGTCAACCTGCTGTGGCCGGGTGTGTTCCTGAGCGAGATGGTGGCGGGCCGCGACGATCCGCGGCCGCTGCGCGCCGTGCGCGTGTGGTGGGCGATCTGGCTGTTCGGTGGGCTCTGCGCGGCCGCCGCGCTGGCCTGGCGCGGCGCCGACTCGCTACAGGCCGAGGCCGACGGTGTGCTGTTCACCGCGTTCACCGACGCCGTCGCCGTCGCGGTGGCGGTGGCGACGCTGTGGGTAGTGCGGATGGTGGAGGGCCGCGATCTGCTCGGGCGCGCTCATACCGCGCATCGCTGGGTGGTGGCCGCGGACCCGGCGGTGCCTGTCATCGAACCGGTGCAGCCGGGATCGGCTACCGTCGCAGCCCGGGCCGACGCGGAAACAGGCCGGGACGACGCCGTCGCGGAGCCCTCGGCCGCGAGCCCGGCGGCGGCCGATCGTGAGCATCAGGAGCAGGAGGTCGTGGCGAAGTGAGCCAGCCCAATCGCGCACCGTTCGTCGTCGCCCATCGCGGCGCGTCCGCCGAACGCCCCGAGCACACCCTCGCCGCCTACGAGCTGGCCCTGCAAGAGGGCGCCGACGGTGTCGAATGCGACGTCCGGCTCACCAGGGACGGGCATCTGGTCTGCGTGCACGACCGCACCGTCGACCGCACCTCCTCGGGCACCGGTCTGGTCAGCGAACTCACCCTGGACGAGTTGAAGGCCCTCGACTTCGGCACCGCCGGCGAACCCGCCTCGGTGCTCACCCTGGCCGAGCTCATCTCCCTGGTGCTCGATTGGCGCAGCCGCCCGACCAAACTGTTCATCGAGACCAAGCACCCGGTGCGCTACGGCGCGCTGGTGGAGAACAAGCTGCTGGCCGAACTGCAGCGCTTCGGCATCGCCACCCCGGCCTCGGCCGACCACTCCAGGGCCGTGGTCATGTCGTTCGCCGCCACCGCGGTCTGGCGGATCCGTCGCGCCGCGCCGCTGCTGCCGACCGTGCTGCTCGGCGAGTCCTCGCGCTACCTGGGTGGCAGCGCGGCCACGACGGTCGGCGCCACCGCTGTCGGCCCGTCGGTGAAGACCCTGCGCGAGCATCCCGACCTGGTGGACAAGGCGGCCGCCGCCGGCCGCGCCACCTACTGCTGGACCGTCGACGACCCCGACGACGTGCGGCTGTGCGCCGACCTAGGCGTCAGCTGGGTCGCGACCAATCATCCGGGGCGGACCAAGGCCCTGCTGGCCACCGCCTGAGCCGGTGGAAGACGGCGTCGGTGCCGAGAGCGTGGCGCGCGGAGCGGGTGGCCGTGACCGGTGTAGTTTGACCAGCCGTGGGTAAGAGCAAGCGCAACAGTCCGAAGCCCGGCGGGTACCGGGCCCAGCGTCTCGCCGAGCGGCGAGCCGCGCTGGAACAGGCCGCCAACGCCGTCACGCGCCCGTTCGAGGGTCTGGCCGCCGAGTGCGATCTCGTCGCGTTGCGCGAGTTCGTGCCCTCGGCCACCGCGACCCTGAAGCTATCGCCCGGTGCCGCGGCCGAGCGCTCGGTCGTCCTCGCGACGGTGCTCCCCGGTGCGGTCGCCGCGCTGGTGCGCGCCGGTGACGAGCCGACCGGTTATGTCGGAGTGCAGGTGCAGGCCGAGGGGGAGAACCCGGCCGCCGATCTCGCCGCGGCGATCCTGTGGACCCAGTCGGCCGAGCCGGGCGAATCGCTGCCCGCCGCCGCGAGTGTCGAGGGTGGGCCGACCCTGGCCGACGTCATCGACCCGGGCGCCGCGCTCGAGTTGACGGTGCATCAGGATTTCGACTGGTGGGTGCCCGAGGGTGTGGAGCCCGATCCGCAGGTGGCCGCGACCATCGAACAGGCCAAGCAGGCGATCATGCCCTCGGACCGGCTCGATCTCGGTGCCGACGCGATCGGCGCGGCGTGGTGGGTCGACGCCGGTGAGAAGGCGCATCTGCGCTGGGTGCGGCCGGAGCCGGAAGACGATCTGATGCTGGCGCTGGCCCGGGTGCACGCCGCGGGCGGACTGCATCTGGGTGAGGGGTCGCGATTCGCGGGCTCGTTCCGCACCCACGGGCTGCTGGTGCCGGTGTTCGATCTGGATCCCGAGCGGCATGCCGCCGAATGGACCGCGCCCGCAGTCGAGTTCGGCGAGCGGCTGGCGCAGGCGCTGGCCTCGGATGCGCCGATGTCGGCCGAGGAACGGCGTTCCCGCGACGGCCTGCGTTCGCGGCAGGTGACCCTGCGCTGATACGCGAGCGCCGCGCTCGATGAGCCGGCGCGACGCGGAAATACGAAGACGGCTTCGGTGTCCGGCGATCGCCGGCCCGGAGCCGTCGCTGTTCGGGAGCGAAATTCCATCGTAGTAATTTTGTGAAAAACGCTCCTTTCTAATCTCGGCTCCGTTACGTTCACTGCATCACCGAAAGCTGGTGTAGGTGAGGGAAACCTCACCGGCCGATGAGGAAAGTAGGGAAATCATGGACGCCATTCTCGAGCTTCTGACCACGCTTCTCAGCAGTCTGAGCGCCAGCGCGGGCTGAGTAGTGCGGAATTCGGCAGGCCCAGCACGTCGCGAAGTGCTGGGCCTGCCGTCGCTCGGGAGCGCGACCGCGTATTACACGGAACCACCGGCGGCTGACGGTGCACCCGAAGTGTTGCTCGGGCCACTCATTTCGCGGGCGATGAATTCCTCCAGATCGAACAGGTTCGACCCGGCGCGATCGGCGATGGTGAGAAGGGTGTTCATGTTGGCCACCTCCTCGACCTGTTCCTTCAGGAACCACTGCATGAACTGCTCGCCGAGGTAATCGCCCTCTTCGCGAGCGGTACTGGCCAGTTGGATGATCTGGTCGGTGACCGCCTTCTCCTGGGCCAGTGCCAATGCGATGGGTTCGCGGGCATTCTCGAAATGCGATTTCGCAGCGTCGACTCCGCCGAGTTCGATGCTGATATCGCGGTCGAGGAAGTACTGCACGATCATCATCGCGTGGTTACGTTCTTCGACGGCCTGGGCGTAGAAGCGCTTTGCCAACTGCGGCAGGTCGGCATTGTCGAACCAAACCGCAATCGCGATGTATTGATGCTCGGCATTGAATTCATGCCGGATCTGATCGTGGAGCAGGCTGTGGAATTTGCTGCGTGGGGTTTCCGGATGGCTGGACATGACACAGACGTTATCGCTGGTCAGCGTCCTTGTCATCCAAGTCGACCCTTATTGAGGATAGTGTTTCCTAATTAGTTGCGCACTGTCCCAGCCATTTTGGGCGCGGAGTTGCCCGCCGGTGCGACGGTGGTCGGCAGTTCCCGCGCGGCGAATTCCTCCACATCGAACAGGTTGCCCGCGGCGCGTTCGAACACCGTCAACAGTGTCGACATGGCGGCGACCTCGTCGAGTTGCTGCTCCAGGAACCACTGCATGAACTGCTCGCCGAGGTAGTCGCCGGAGTCGCGTGCGGCCTTGGCGCACTCGACTGTCCGATCGGTCAGCGTCTGCTCCCGTGCGTGCAGGAAAGCGATTGCGGCGTGCGGGGATTCGAAGGTCGGGCGCACCTCGTCCAAACCGCCGACGGTGACCTCGAGATCACGGTCGAGCAGATGCTGCACCATCCGCAGCGCATGCCCGCGATGCTCGCCGGAACGGCCGTAACAATGTCGGGCCAACTGGGGCAGCCGGTTCGCCTCGAAGTACACCGCTGCGGCCAGATACTGCTGGCCCGCGGTGAACCCGTGACGGATCTGATCACGCAGCAGGGCCGGGAACGACCGGCCGGCGTCGAGGTCGGACATGTGCTCGACGTTACTCGCCGCGCAGATCCTCCGGAATGGGTTGCCCGTTCGCCAATGCCTCGAAGAACCGGCTCGCATTGGCCTTGTCCCACAGCAGCACATTGCCGCTGGAGGTATCGCTGAACCCGCCGATCGGTACCGTCGTGGCGAGCGTGTCGCCGCGCAGCGCCCAGCCCAGCCGCGCCAGATCCCAGATGTGATCGCCATTGTCGACCGTCAGCGAGCGCGCGGTGTCGCGGGCCATCGGCCACAGCGTGAACGGATTGGCCAGCGTGCTCGCGCTGGTGGCCTTTTCCAGTAAGGCGGACAGGAACAGACGCTGGTTGTTCATCCGGTCGATATCGGCGAGCGCGGTGGCGCGGGTGCGCACGAAACCCAGTGCCTGCGGGCCGTCGAGGGTCTGGCAGCCTGCCGCCAGATTGATGCCGGCGAGCGGGTCGTCGATGGGTTGCGGTACACAGACGTCGATTCCGCCGAGCGCGTCGACCACGCCGGCGAATCCGGCGAACCCGATCTGCGCGTAGTGATCGATGTGCAGCCCGGTGGCGATCTCCACCGATTGCACCAGCAGTTGCGGGCCACCGAAGGCGAAGGAGGCGTTGAGCTTGTCCTGGCCGTAGCCGGGAATGCTGACGTAGGAATCGCGCGGCAGGCTCACCAGCGTGGTGCGGCCCGAGGGCGGCACGTGCACCAGGATGATCGTGTCGGTGCGTTCCGGACCCACCTCACCGCCGGTGGCCAGGCCCTGCTCCTGATCGGGGGTGAGCCCCGAGCGGCTGTCGGAT
The DNA here is from genome assembly GCF_000308555.1 of Nocardia cyriacigeorgica NBRC 100375. Lineage (GTDB taxonomy): Bacteria > Actinomycetota > Actinomycetes > Mycobacteriales > Mycobacteriaceae > Nocardia > Nocardia cyriacigeorgica. The sequence goes on from NZ_BAFY01000008.1 coordinate 19,785, forward strand.
CCGACGAGCAACCAGTTGGTGCCGGGCGTGTCGCCGACCCGGTCGGCGTAATCGGCGAGCGCGTCGATGCGGTGCAGGCTCCGGTCGAGCTGGATGATCGCGGTCACGATCAGCAGCATGAAGACCACCAGCATCACCAGGAACCACCGGAACAGATGCCGTTTGCGCTTCGGCCGCGGTGGGCGCGGCGCGCGTCCGGAACCGCGCGGCGGCCGGCTCGGCGGGGCGGCGGAACATCGCGACGCCTGCGGCGGGGGATCGTCCTCCCGGAACGGGACGGGCTTCTGCGTCGGCGCATGGGTCGATGCGGGACGTGGATGTCCGGCGGGGGCGTAAGCGGTATCGCGGGAGGCGATCGGTTCGCGCACGGTCCGGCCGTCCCGCGCGGGCGGGCGGTCGGTGTCGGGTACCTGCGACCAGGCCAGCGGCGCCGCCTGCTCGCGGCCGTCACGATGCAGCACCTGCGTCGGCTCGATCTGGCGCGGCTGCTGCGGTCCGGCTCCACCGCGCCCGTCTTTGCGCAGGCCGGACGCGCCGTCGTGACGGCGGATGACCGGCTCGGCGGGATCACGGGGGTAACCGCGCCGAGCCTCCGGACCAGCACCGAGTTGCCCGGGATCGGGACGGCCGGCGGCGGGGCGTCCGGCGGGCGGAGGTCCAGGGGTGCGGCTCGGCTCCGGATGGGCCGAGCCGGGGCGGCCGGGGGTCGGCCGGGGTGCGTCGGGGTGGGCCGGCGGTGGCCGACGGGTGCGCGGGTCGTCTGCGGGGTATCGGCGGTCAGTGGGCCCGGGGGCCGGGCCGCGCCTGCGCGGATCCGGTTCGGGGCCTCGAGGTCGCTCGCCCGGTGCCGGGTGCCCGCCCGGGTCGGCGGGTGGCCTGCGCATGCCCGGTTCGGGCGGTCGCGCGCCGGGTCGACCGGGCGCCTGCGGCGGGACCCGGCGCCTTCGTGGGTCGTCGCCGTTCATCATGTCGCACTCTACTTACCCATTTCGGCCGCGTTTGTTACCCGATGGCGCGTCGGCGCTACGGCAGCCAGCCGACCCGCCCGCGCAGCACCGTGTAGCCGATATAGGCGACCGCATCGATCACCGCGTGCGCGATCACCAGCGGCCAGAGCCGGCCGGTGCGCTGCCAGTAGCGGCCGAAGATCAGGCCCATCACGATATTGCCGAGCCCGCCGCCGAGGCCCTGGTAGAGGTGATAGCTGCCGCGCAGCAGGGCCGAGGCGAGCAGGGAACGGTTGTCCGACCAACCCAGCGCCCGCAGCCGGGTGATCAGGTACGCCACCACGATGATCTCCTCGGCGGCGGAGTTGGCGCAGGCGGACAAGATCAGGGCGGGCAACCGCCACCAGTGCTCGTCAAGGGCACTCGGCACGATCGTCACGCTGACGCCGGCCGCGTGCGCGATCAGATACAGGGCGAGCCCGGGCAGCCCGATCACCGCGGCCAGCACCAGGCCGTGCAGCCCGTCCGGCCGCCAGCGGGCCCGAGCCAGACCGATGGCGCGCGGGCCGATACCGCTGCGCCAGAGCAGGTAGAGCCCGAGCCCGGCCCACGCCGTCAGCCGCAGCACGCCGAGCAGTTGGAACAGCAGGTCGATGGTCGACTGCGCCGAGCGCGAGGCGTTGAGCGCGACCGTCTGTTCGTCCACACCGCCCGGCGCGAGTGCGCTCTCCACCAGCGACAGCGCGGCATTCAGGCCGCTCAGGCCGAAAGTGACGCCGAGAACCACCAGGATCTCGAGTCGGATACCGGTGCGTTCCCGATCGGTCGGCTCACCGGTCTCCATCCGGCCGAGGTCATCGCGCATGCAGCCGAATCTATTGCCCGTCGTGCTGCCCGTGTCCGCGGGCGGCGTCGTCAGATGCGGCGTAGCCCGTTGAGGAACGGGCAGCCGGCCAGCAGACGCACCGCCCGGCTCAGCGATTCGACGTCGTCGGCAGGCGAGGCGAAGGGCAAGCGCACGTCGTGGTCGCCGTCCTCGCCTTCCACGCGCAGGGTGAGTCCATAGCGGTCGATGGCCAGCGGATGCACGTTCCCGCGCTGCAACCGGGGCGGCAGGTGCCGGGCCAGCTGGGCGATGACGTCGGCGTGGTCGGCGTCCATATGCTGCAACCAGGCCGATTCCATCGAGCAGAACGGGTCGGGCCGAGCCATCCGCAGATCCTCCACGCACACCGATTCCGCGCCGGTGGAATCGGCGACCACGGCTGAGTTGATCACCAGGCGCAGCAGGGTGGCGGTGTGGCCGACGTCGAGCAGGCCCGGATCGGGATTCTCCTTGGCGACCTCGGTGGCCAGTGCCCGCTGCGCCTGCGTCGGCACGGCCCGCACCCAGCCGCGCAGCCACACCAGCGCGCGCACCGGTTCCCGCAGCGGTAGCGGGGCGTGGTCGGTGAGTTCGAGGACGGCGGGCGCGCCCGCGGCACCGGAGGCGGCGGCGTGCGCTGCGGCGCTGTCGCGGGGCACGGCGATCACGGCGTCACCGCATTCGCGCAGATGATGCACCGAGGTGGGGATCGGATCGGTGCCGGGCAGGGCCAGCACCGAATACTCCGCATGCGCGCATGCGCTACGCACCCGCTCGGCGGTCGTCGGTGCGCTGATCGTCTCCGGCATTGAAACCTCCACTGGGTGAACGTGCCCCACTTCACAGATGCGCAATTAGGTTAACCTAACCTAAGCGAACGTGGGGATACGCGCAACACATGGCCGATGGGTAAGTTGGACCCCATGAGCAGCGAGCCGGTCCTGGTCGCATTGACAGCACCCGCACGGCGGCACCTGGCCGACGGCCTGGTCGTCGCACCCGCCGCGGCACCGCCGGGCCGGATCATCGCGGCAGACCTCGAGATCGCCGAGATCGCCGACATCCTCGCCGAAGCCGCCCACTCCGATACCGGTCTCGTCGCACGGACCGACGATCCGCAGCGCGCGCTCGCCCTCGTCGCGGGCACCGCCGCCGCCCTGTGCGGCGAGGACATCCGCACCGCGCTGACCACTCCCGATGTCGGCTTCCTCACCGGTCTGAAGCCGCAGGCGGTCGAGGCCGTGCGCGGGGTACTGCTGGCCATCGAGACGCAGCATCCGCGGGAACTGGCGCAGGCGCTCACCGAGCTGCTGGCTCCGGTCGCCGACTGATAGCCCAGCCGTTCCCGGCCTCGGGAAGTGGGCCGAGCACACAGGCTCACGCAAGTAATCTCGTAGGCGTGCCGCGAATAGCGTATTTCGGGCCGTCCGGAACCTTCACCGAGATGGCCCTCGCCGAACTCGAGAGCTCGGGGGCCTTCGACGGGCCGGTCGAGCGGATCGCCGCGCCCAGTCAGGGCGCGGCTCTCGACCTGATTCGCTCCGGCGCGGTCGACGGTGCCGTTGTACCGATCGAGAGTTCGGTGGAGGGCTCGATTCCGGCCACCCTGGATTCGCTGGCCGTCGGACCGCGACTACAGATCATCGCCGAAACCGAACTCGAGGTGAGCTTCGCGATCCTGGCCCGCCCCGGCACGCAGCTCGGCGAGGTCACCTCGGTGGCCGCCTATCCGGTGGCGGCCGCGCAAGTGCGGCTGTGGCTGGAACGTCATCTGCCCGGCGCCACCAGCTACGTCTCGGCATCGAACGCCGCCGCCGCCGAGGATGTGCTGGCCGGGCGCGCCGATGCCGCGGTGTCCACCACGCTGGCCGGGCAACGCCTCGGCCTGGTGCCGCTGGCCGAGGGCGTCGCCGATCACGAAGACGCGATCACCCGGTTCGTGCTCGTCACCAAGCCACGGGTGGCGCCGCAGGCCACCGGCGCCGACCGCACCTCCATCGTGCTCGAGCTGCCGAACGTCCCCGGCGCGCTGATGCGGGCGTTCGGCGAGTTCTCCACTCGCGGCATCGATTTGACCCGCATCGAATCGCGGCCCACCCGCACCGGGATGGGCACCTATCGGTTCTACCTGGACTGCGTCGGCCATATCGACGACACCGCGGTGGCCGAAGCGCTCAAGGCCCTGCATCGCACGGCGCGGATTCGTTTTCTCGGCTCCTGGCCCGCCACCTCGGCCACCGGGACGCCGCCGCCGTCGGATGAGGAAGCCGCGCAGTGGCTGACCCGATTACGAAAGGGGGTTGCCGACCTGTGACAGGCAAGCTGATTCTGGTGCGGCACGGTGAGACCGAAGGCAACGTCGCACGGATGCTCGATACCAGTCTGCCCGGACTGCCGCTCACCGAACGTGGTGCGGCGCAGGCGAAGACCTTCGCGTCCCGGCTCGCGGTGCCGCCGCGAGTGCTGTTGTCCTCACAAGCGTTGCGAGCCAGGCAGACCGCGAGCTACATCGAGGCCGCGACCGGTATCCCGGCCGGCGTGCTCGACGGCGTGCACGAGGTGCAGGTCGGTGATCTGGAGGGGGAGAGCAGCCAGCGCGCGCACGAGCTGTTCCTTCGGGTCTACCGGTCCTGGCACGAGGGCGAGCTGACCCAGCGGCTGCCCGGCGGCGAATCGGGCCAGGACGTGCTCGATCGTTTCCTGCCCGCCATCACCGAACTGCGCGACGGATACCTGCTCGACGACGCCGGCGACGTGCTGCTGGTCAACCACGGTGCCGCCATGCGCCTGGTCGCGCGGACGCTGACCGGCGTCGCGCCACCGTTCACCACCGACAACCATCTCGACAACACCGAGACCATCGAGCTGGCCCCGCGTCCCGACGGCAGTTGGGAGTGCGTGCGCTGGGGCCGGTTCACCCCGCCGTTCGGGCGAGCGCCGGCGTTGGGGGCCGACGACCCGATGGGGTGAGGTGCTGCCTGACCGCCCCGCCGCATCGAAGCCGAGCCCGATAGCACCGCGCCCGGTCACGATGTGTGACCGGGCGCGGACTCGATGATTCAGGATTGCGTTCGGATCAGACCACCGCTGGACTGTCCGGGAACTCTTCGCGTTCCGGCAGCGAGTTGATCAGATCTTGTAGCGCGATCCGCAATCGGGCGTTGGTGCCGCTGCTGAACGAGGTCCACTTCACGCCGTCGTCGGACACGCTCGCGGTCGCGATGAAACGGCCTGCGCGCGTATTGAATACGGCGATATGGTTGTCGGCCATCTCGCGGGTGCCGTCGCCGTAGACGACGCCGACGATCTCGGCATGCGAATCCAGATGCACCAGGGCCGAGGCGAGCGTTTGCGCGTCCCGTGGCGGGTTGCCGACCTTGCTGAGACGGTTGGCGGTGGCCGTCGCGTCCCCGAGGTCGTTGAAAATCGGCTCCAATTGCTCGGTCGGGGCGTTCATTCCGGTGAGTTCGAGCGCCTCGGCCGGTCCGAGGGCCGACAGCACGGGACCGGGCAGATCTTCGTCGGCCTCGTCGATCACATAGGACTCCGGCCCGCGCAGGGCGACCGTCACCAGATCGTCGCCCTTGGCCAGGCACATCCGGCTCACCTGTCCGGAGACGACCAGCCGCAACGCGATGGCCCAGTGCGGGCGGTTGAGCGCGCGCAGCCGGTCGGCGAGGTCCGGTTGGACCACCTCACCGTTGAGCAGATCCCGTTCGGCGAGCGACTGGGCGGCCGCGGCCATTGCCGCATCGTGCGCGGTCTCGTTGTCGTAGCGCCCGATCGCGTTCAAGACGACCGGGACCTCGTCGATCTGCAAGTGTTCCAGCAGGAACTGCATTTCGTCGAGCGACAGCGTGACCGCGCCGAGCGTCGCGGGACCGCGGCCGGCACCCAGCACCGTCACTTGGCCGTCCCGGCGGGATCGGCGCCGATCACACCGTCGGCAGCGAGGCGGCCGTCGGAGAAGTGGTCGGCCCGCAGGTAATCCGCGCCGTTGTGCTCGGTCTCGTCGTCCTCGCTGTTGGCCGCGCCGCGACCGAGCAGCGGGCTGGCGGGCCCGGTGGATGCGGGGCGAAGCGGCGCACCCTCGGTGCGCGCCACGGCGACCTCGGTGACCGGGGCGGCCGCGCCCGCACCACCGCTGACCGGCGGCGCGCCCCAGCCTTCTGGCACCTTGAACGCGCTGTTGCCGGCGCCGAGGGACGCGCCCATTCCGGCGGCACGGGTGGAGGCGCCTGCCGCGGCCGCGGCCCCACCGGCGGCCATACCGACCGGAGCCATCGAGGCGACGCCGGGCGCGCCGGTGCTGGTAGCGGCGGCGATCGCGTTGGCGCCGAGGTTGCCGACGGTGCTCACACCGCTGGTGGCGACCGAACCGGCGACGTTGGCGGCCTGGGTGACCGCGCTGCTGATCGCCGGGTTGTTCACCACCGCGCCCGCCGCGGCGAGTGCGGTCTGCACCGGGTCGCCGTTGCCGCTCTGGAACGCCTGATCGGCGTTGGCGGCGGCTTCGGCGGAGCCGGCGCCGTTGGCGATCGGCGGCGGGTTGATGAACTCACCCGGGGTGATCACGGTGGCGGTGGTGGCGGCCTCGTAGGTCTCCATCACGAGCGCGGCGCGAATGTCCATGGCGTGCTTGGCGACTTCGGCCGCCTCGAATGCGCCCGAGAGCGCACCGGCCGGGTTGGCCGAGGCGACGACCGCGGTATTGACCGCGACGATCTCCGGCAGGCTCGGCATCGCCAGCGAGGCGACGGTGTAGGCGGTGGCGTTGGCGGCGGCCTTGCTGCCCATCGTCGCGGCCATCACGCCCTGCTGGCCTGCCCAGGCGGTGAACCCGCCGAGCCGGGCCAGCGCGCCGATGCCGTTGATGCTCTGCAGGCCGAGGCCCAGTTCGGCCATCACCCTGGTGACGGTGGCGGTGGCATCCACCCAGGCGCCGGTCAGCGTCCCCCATGCGGTGGCCGCGGCCGAGATCGGGACGGCGTGCGCGCCCGCGTTGAGCGAGACGGAGTTGAATTCGGCCATGCGGGGCAGCCAGAACACCCCGGTGATTCCTGCGGTCATGCTTTGTTTCTCCCCTTGTGTGAAGCTCGGAGCCGGATCGGCGGTCGGCTAGGCGACGATCGAGGTGAACGGTGCGCCGGTCAGCGTGACGATTCCGGCGGACATGGCGTCTTCGGCCATGTACTGCGCGAGCTGGGTGCGCAGGATCGCCGCGGCGTGGTGCAGTTCGAGAATCGCTTGCGCGATGGATCGGTCGTGGGTGATGGCGGCGTGATTGAAGTGGTTCGCCGCCAGCAGCGACACCTCCTCGGCGCCGGAGGGGAGGACATGCGTTGCCGGTCCGGCTACCGCGGCCACCCCGGCCAGACGGTCGGCGAGCAGATCCAGTTCGACAGCCGCGGCGAGGATGAGTTCGGGTGTGACGTGCACGTTGCCAATCATGTCTCGACTCCTTCTAGTGGTAGCTGTTCGGCGGAACCACGAGAATTCCCCCTACGAGTACATTGGACGCGACGTCACCACGATCGGTTCCATCGAATCCAGAGTTTCCTTCCGGTCTCGGCAGCCGGACGCGAACCCCCATCCACAGGTTCGCATACAGCTCGGGCTAAGACTAGCCCCATCCCAGCTGATGGAGTCGCTCTTCGTCAATCCCGAAATAGTGTGCTATCTCATGGATCACGGTGATCGCCACCTCCTCGACCACCTCTTCTTCGTCGGCGCATATGTCCAGCAGGGCGTCTCGATAAATGGTGACGGTGTCCGGAAGTGAGCCGCCGTAGTGACTGTCGCGCTCGGTCAACGCGATTCCGTGATAGAGCCCCAGCAGATGTGGATCCTCCGAATTGCGTGCCTCGATCAGCACCACGACATTGTCGATGGCTCGGGCGAGTTCGGGCGGAATGAGATCGAGCGCATCGGCGACCAGCTCCTCGAAGCGGTCCTCGGACATCGAGACCGGCATGGACGTCCTCGCCCCGCCTACCGCGGCTGCGGCGGCAGCGGTGCGGCGCCCGGCAGCGGCGGCGGGGTGTAGCGGCCGTCGCTCGGCGGCGGCACCGGGGCCTGGCCGTTGATCAGGATGTCGCCCCTCGCCGATCCGGTGATGGGCGCGAATCCCTCGCGGTCGGCGCCCTTGCCCACCATGCAGTCCAGTTTGCGGCTGCCCGCCAGCCAGCTACGCGCGTCGATGTAGTCGAAGAACAGCGTCAATGTCTTGTTGCGCAGCACGTCGGGGCCGCCGAGGTATTCGGTGGACAGCCGCGCGCATTCACCCTCGACGAACTTGTCCTGCTCTTCCTTCGGCGGTGGCGGGCCCTGGAAGCGGCCGCCGAGATCGACGGTCGCCACGATCTCCACCGCGTGCGGCTGGGTGCAGTCGACCGGATCGGTCGGCAGGTTCTGGTTGATGCCGAGGCACACACCCGGCGCGAACACCTTGGACTGGTCGTTGTCGAGCACGCTGCCGGTCGTCGGCAGCGGCGCCGAGGCCGCGCCGGTCAGGCCTGCGGCCTGAAGTCCGCAGCGCAACTTGCGATCTCCGGTCTTGGCCCAGCCTTCGGGGCTCGGATACATCAGCCCGACGACGAAACGCCCACGCGGATCGAACTTTCCGCCGAGGTACTGCTGGGCCGCGGTGACGCAGTGCTCCTCTTTGAGCTCGGTGAACCGCAGCGAATCGGGAAAACGCGAACCTGGGCCGAACTCCTTGCCCGGGTACTTGCTCAGGTCGATATCGGCGGTGACCTCGAACAGATGCTTGTCGGCGCAGTCGACCTCGACCAGATCGGAGCGATCCGGCGCGGTCCAGCTGAGGCAGTCGCCGCGGGTCGCGGTGCCGAAGGTCTTCTCGGCGCCTGCGGGCACGGC
>NZ_BAFY01000007.1 GCF_000308555.1 Nocardia cyriacigeorgica NBRC 100375
CCGCGCCCGGGGACGCCGGTGATGCGGGTCTGCGGGCATTCCGGGGTGGGGTTGTATTCGCAGCGCGCGGTGACCAGTGCCTTGTCGATATCGGCCTGGGCCTGCGCGATCGTCTGGTTCAGGTTGGTGCGGTCGGTGCGGGCCCGGTCCAGGTCGGCGCGGGCATCGCGCACGGCCGGAACCGCGGCCGCCGCGGCCGCGCCGCGTTCGTCGAGCAGCCGGTCCACGGTCCCGCCGAACAGCAGCGTCGAGGCGAGTTCGGCGAGCAGCACACCGGTCAGCGCGGCGACGACCACCCGTCCGATCGAGCCGCGCCGGTCGCCGGTCGCGCCGTCGCGCCGCAGCACGGTCTCCGGATCGACGGTCGCCAGCGCCTTACCGACCGCTCCCGCCAGCGCCGCGACGATCACCGCCGCCCCGATCACCCCCGGCGCGGGCCAGTCCGCTGCCGCGCCCGCCGCACCGGTGACCACACCCGCGACCACGGCGAACAGCGCGACCACCGCACCGGTGAGCGCGTACGCACCGCGTTCCCGCTGGTCTTCGCTATCAGGCCGGGCGCCGGACCGATCCCCGCCGAGCCAGGTGAGCATGCCGATGACGGTCATGGGATTCCCACATCCTCTACGTCCGAGTCCTTGTCGCGCTCGGCCCCGATATTCGCGCGCCGGGCCGGTCCGCGCCTGCTGTGGTGGGGCGCCCGCGCGTGGCGAAAGTGTCACGGATTCGTTGTCACAGCGTGACAGGCGATCTGCCGATCCACCGAGCGTGGAGCCGGGGATGTGGTCAGCCTCACAGGAGGCTCAGGTCCCGTCGCCGACTGCGTTCGCGGGCCTGGGCGCGTGCGTGATCGGAACAGATGCCCCAGGTAGCACCCCCTGTGCCGAAGACCACGCTCCCGCAACGGGATCCGGATCGGGCCGTCCATGCCCCTCGGCTGCCCGATATGTGTCGAAGACCACTCCCGGCCAGTTTGCTGCAAGTGTGCTGAAGCGCACATCGCGTAAAACAGGCCGGACGGTCGGATCATGTTCTGTGCTCGTCACAACGCTGTCGGAAATATCTCACCGGCCGGTGCAATGGTTAGCCGCACCACGATTGGTTTGTCCGGCTCCGGCGAGGGGAAATCTGCTTCGACGCAGGTGAAAGCGGGTGTTCGAGCGCAACGGCGCGTTCGCGCGTCCACCGGGAAGCCCCCTGACAACCCCTCCGACCTGCGCGGAACGGGATCGATCAGTGCCCGGATGCTGCTTTACACTGGACGACGCGCACACGTGGAGGACCTGAATGGAGAAGCCCAGCTAGACCTGGTTATTAGCCGAACCTAAGTTGGTTGGGCTCAGGTCCTGACTTATCGTTTGCTCTTACGCCGGACACAGAACGTTCGGTACCCGAGCGCCCGCACGGACACCCTGATCCGGTGCCGAGGGTAGCGGGCACAACCCCGCGCGGCGGTAAGGAACACGTAAGCGTTCCGTTACCACCGAGCACCCCTACTGCATAACAGGAGCGGGTGGACAACTAGAGACGTGACTGCACCCAGCGGCGAGTGCCGCGAATCGGATACCGGGAACCATCAGCGCGGCTGGCTTCCCGAAGGTACCGGCGCAGTCTTGACGGAGGCGTTCGACAGGCCGTCTTCGACGGCCGCCCGAATCGAGGGCCGACTTTCTTGAAGGCAGAGGCATGACGCAACTTCCTGGCCACAGGTCACCTGGACCCATCGGTCTCTACGACCCGGCGAACGAGCACGACGCGTGTGGCGTCGCATTCGTCGTGGACATGCACGGCCGCCGCAGCCGTGACATCGTCGACAAGGCCATCACCGCCTTGTTGAACCTGGAGCACCGTGGTGCCGCGGGCGCCGAGCCCAACAGTGGTGACGGCGCCGGCATCCTGATCCAGGTGCCGGACCGGTTCTTCCGTGCCGTGGTCGACTTCGAGCTGCCGCCGGAGGGCTCCTACGCCACCGGTATCGCCTTCCTGCCGCAGGCCCGCCGCGAAGCCGCCGTCGCCGCGTACGGCGTGGACAAGATCGTCAAGGAAGAGGGCCTTGCCGTCCTCGGATGGCGTGAGGTCCCGATCGACGAGTCCTCGCTCGGCGCGCTCTCGCGCGATGCCATGCCGACCTTCCGCCAGATCTTTATCGGTTCCCCCGCCGGCGGCGAGCAGCTGTCCGGGATGGACCTGGAGCGGCGCGCCTACGTCATCCGCAAGCGGGTCGAGCGCGAGCTCGGCAAGGCCGGCGCCGGTGAGGGCGCGGTCGGCCGCGAGTCGGTGTACTTCCCGAGCCTGTCCGGCCAGACCTTCGTCTACAAGGGCATGTTCACCACCCCGCAGCTGCGGGCGTTCTACCTCGACCTGCAGGACGACCGGGTGGAGTCGGCGCTGGGCATCGTGCACTCGCGCTTTTCCACCAACACCTTCCCGTCCTGGCCGCTGGCGCACCCGTTCCGCCGGGTCGCCCACAACGGTGAGATCAACACCGTCAGCGGTAACGAGAACTGGATGCGCGCGCGGGAGGCGCTGCTGCGCTCCGACGTCTTCGGCACCGACTCCGCGGGCAAGAACCGGCTGGAGAAGATCTTCCCGGTCTGCACCCCCGGCGCCAGCGACACCGCCCGCTTCGACGAGGTGCTCGAACTGCTGCACCTGGGTGGGCGCAGCCTGCCGCACGCGGTCCTGATGATGATTCCCGAGGCCTGGGAACGCAACGAGACCATGGACCCGAAGCGGCGCGCCTTCTACGAGTACCACTCGATGCTGATGGAGCCGTGGGACGGCCCGGCCTCGGTGTGTTTCTCCGACGGCACCGTCATCGGTGCGGTGCTCGACCGCAACGGCCTGCGCCCCAGCCGCATCTGGGTCACCGACGACGGCCTGGTCGTCATGGCCTCCGAGGTCGGCGTGCTCGACATCGATCCGGCCAAGGTGATCAAGAAGGTCCGCCTGCAGCCGGGCCGCATGTTCCTGGTCGACACCGCGCAGGGCCGCATCGTCGGCGACGACGAGCTCAAGGATCAGCTCGCCTCCGAGCACCCGTATCAGGAATGGCTGGACGCGGGCGTGAGCCGGCTGGCCGATCTGCCCGACCGCCCGCACGTGCACATGTCGCACGACCGGGTGCTGATCCGGCAGCAGATCTTCGGCTACACCACCGAGGAACTGAACCTGCTGATCGCGCCGATGGCCAAGACCGGCGGTGAGGCGCTCGGTTCGATGGGCACCGACACCCCGATCGCGGTGCTGTCGAGCCGGTCGCGGCTGCTGTTCGACTACTTCTCCCAGCTGTTCGCGCAGGTCACCAACCCGCCGCTGGACGCGATCCGGGAAGAGGTCGTCACCAGCCTCAAGCGCAACATCGGTCCCGAGGCCGACCTGCTGCATCCGGGTCCGGATTCCTGTAAGCAGATCGCCATCGAGCAGCCGATCCTGGACAACGACGAGCTGGCCAAGCTCGTGCACATCAACGACGACGGCTCGCACCCCGACCTGCGTTCGGTGGTCGTGCGCGGCCTGTACCCGGTCGCCGAGGGCGGTGAGGGGCTGCGCAAGGCGCTGGCCGCCATCAACACCCAGGTCTCGGCCGCGATCGACGGCGGCGCGCGCATCATCGTGCTGTCCGACCGCGAGTCCAACGAGAAGCTGGCGCCGATCCCGTCGCTGCTGCTCACCTCCTCGGTGCATCACCACCTGGTCCGCGAGCGCACCCGCACCATGGTCGGGCTGGTCGTGGAGGCCGGTGACGCCCGCGAGGTGCATCACATGGCGATGCTCGTCGGCTTCGGCGCGGCGGCCATCAACCCGTACATGGCCTTCGAGTCCATCGAGGACATGCTCGAGCGCGGCGCCCTCGAGGTGCCCGGCAGCACCGGCGATCACGCCGCCGATTTCCGCAAGGCCGTGGCCAACTACAACAAGGCCGCCAGCAAGGGTGTGCTGAAGGTGATGTCCAAGATGGGCATCTCCACCCTGGCCTCCTACAACGGCGCCCAGCTGTTCCAGGTCATCGGCCTGGACCAGGGTCTGGTCGACGAGTACTTCACCGGGCTGCGCTCGCACCTGGGCGGTATCGGCCTCGACGACATCGCCGACGAGGTCGCGGCCCGGCACCGGATCGCGTTCCTGGAGAACCGCACCGAGCGCGCGCACCGCGAGCTCGAGGTGGGCGGTGAGTACCAGTGGCGGCGCGAGGGTGAATACCACCTGTTCAACCCGGACACCGTGTTCAAACTGCAGCACTCCACCCGCACCGGGCAGTACTCGATCTTCAAGGAGTACACCAAGCTGGTCGACGACCAGTCCGAGCGGCTGGCCTCGCTGCGCGGCCTGTTCAAGTTCAAGTCCGGTGAGCGCGCGCCGATCTCGATCGACGAGGTCGAGCCAGCCAGTGAGATCGTCAAGCGGTTCTCCACCGGCGCGATGAGCTACGGCTCCATCTCCGCCGAATCGCACGAGACCCTCGCCATCGCGATGAACCGGCTCGGTGGTCGCTCCAACTCCGGTGAGGGCGGCGAGCATCCGGCCCGCTTCGAGGTGGAGGAGAACGGCGACTGGCGCCGCAGCGCGATCAAGCAGGTCGCCTCGGGTCGCTTCGGTGTCACCGCGCACTACCTGAGCAACTGCACCGACATCCAGATCAAGATGGCCCAGGGCGCCAAGCCCGGTGAGGGCGGTCAGCTGCCCGCGCACAAGGTGTACCCGTGGGTCGCCGAGGTGCGGCATTCGACGCCCGGTGTCGGCCTGATCTCGCCGCCGCCGCACCACGACATCTACTCGATCGAGGATCTGGCCCAGCTGATCCACGACCTGAAGAACGCGAACCCGCAGGCGCGGATTCACGTGAAACTCGTCGCGGAGCCTGGCGTCGGCACCGTCGCCGCGGGTGTGTCCAAGGCGCACGCCGACGTGGTGCTGATCTCCGGCCACGACGGTGGCACCGGCGCCTCGCCGCTCACCTCGCTCAAGCACGCGGGCGGTCCCTGGGAGCTCGGCCTGGCCGAGACCCAGCAGACGCTGCTGCTCAACGGTCTGCGCGACCGCATCGTGGTGCAGGTCGACGGCCAGATGAAGACCGGCCGCGACGTGATGATCGCCGCGCTGCTCGGCGCCGAGGAGTACGGCTTCGCCACCGCTCCGCTGGTGGTCTCCGGCTGCATCATGATGCGGGTGTGCCACCTGGACACCTGCCCGGTCGGTGTCGCCACGCAGAACCCGATCCTGCGTCAGCGCTTCACCGGTAAGCCGGAGTTCGTCGAGAACTTCTTCATGTTCATCGCCGAAGAGGTGCGCGAACTGCTGGCCCAGCTCGGCTTCCGCACGCTGGACGAGGCCATCGGCCGGGTCGACCTGCTCGACACCAGCAAGGCCAAGCAGCACTGGAAGGCCAGCAAGCTGGACCTGTCGCCGATCCTCGACGACGTCGAGACGGCGTTCATGTACCAGGACCGCCGCTGCACCAAGACCCAGGATCACGGGCTGGACAAGGCGCTGGACAACGAGCTGATCGCCCAGTCGGCCGATGCGCTCGAGCGCGGCAAGCCGGTCAAGTTCGAAACCAAGATCACCAACGTGAACCGGACGGTCGGCACCATGCTCGGCCACGAGGTGACCAAGCTCTACGGTGGCGCCGGCCTGCCCGACGACACCATCGACATCACCTTCACCGGTTCGGCGGGTAACAGCTTCGGCGCGTTCGTCCCGGCCGGTATCACCCTGCGAGTGCAGGGCGATGCCAACGACTACGTCGGCAAGGGCCTGTCCGGCGGCCACATCGTGGTCCGCCCGGCGCCCACCGCGCCGCCGGAGTTCGTGGCCGAGGAGAACATCATCGCGGGCAACGTGATCCTGTTCGGCGCCACCAGCGGCCTCGCGTTCATCAACGGCATCGTCGGTGAGCGGTTCGCGGTGCGTAACTCGGGTGCCACCGCGGTGGTCGAGGGCGTCGGCGATCACGGTTGTGAGTACATGACCGGCGGTAAGGTCGTCATCCTCGGTGAGACCGGCCGCAACTTCGGTGCAGGTATGTCGGGTGGTGTGGCGTTCGTCTACAACCCGAACGGCACCTTCGAAGCGAAGGTGAACCCGGACCAGGCCGATGCGATCGAACCGCTGTCCGGCGACGACTTCACCTGGCTGCGCGACATCATCACGCAGCACCGCGATCAGACCGGATCGGCTGTGGCCGAACGCATTCTGAGTGACTGGTCGCAGCAGGTGAACCACTTTGTGAAGGTTATGCCACGCGAATACAAGAAGGTGCTGCTCGCTATCTCCGAGGCTGAGAAGAGCGGCAAGGACGTGGACGAGGCAATTATGGAGGCTGCTCGTGGGTGACGCGCAGGGATTTTTGAAGCACACCTCGCGTGAGCTGCCCAAGCGGCGTCCGGTGCCGCTGCGCCTGATGGACTGGAAAGAGGTCTACGAGGAGAACTTCTCCCACCAGACCCTCCAGCGTCAGGCCAGCCGGTGCATGGACTGCGGTATTCCGTTCTGTCACAACGGTTGTCCGCTGGGCAACCTGATTCCGGAATGGAACGACCTGGTCTACAAGGACCGCTGGCGCGACAGCATCGACCGGCTGCACGCGACCAACAACTTCCCGGAGTTCACCGGGCGGTTGTGCCCGGCGCCGTGCGAGGCGTCGTGCGTGCTCGGGATCAACCAGGACCCGGTGACCATCAAGCAGGTCGAGGTCGAGATCATCGAGAACGCCTTCGACGAGGGCTGGGTCGCCCCGGTGTACCCGACCCGGCTCACCGGTAAGAAGGTCGCCGTCGTCGGTTCCGGCCCGGCCGGTCTGGCCGCCGCCCAGCAGCTGACCCGCGCCGGTCACACCGTGACCGTGTTCGAGCGGGCCGACCGCATCGGCGGTCTGCTGCGCTACGGCATCCCGGAATTCAAGATGGAGAAGCGCTTCATCGACCGCCGCCTGGCGCAGATGGAGGCCGAGGGCACCATCTTCAAGACCGGGGTGAACGTCGGCGTCGACATCACCGCCGACGAGCTGCGCGAGCAGTTCGACGCGATCGTGCTGGCCGGCGGCGCCACCCAGGCCCGCGACCTGCCGATCCCCGGTCGTGAACTCGATGGCATCCACCAGGCGATGGAGTTCCTGCCCTGGGCCAACCGGGTGCAGCACGGCGATCCGGTCACCGACGCCGACGGTCTGCCGCCGATCCACGCGCGCGGTAAGAAGGTCGTCATCATCGGCGGTGGCGACACCGGCGCCGACTGCCTCGGCACCTCGCACCGGCAGGGCGCCGAAAGCGTGCACCAGTTCGAGATCATGCCGCGTCCGCCGGAGGAGCGTGCCAGCTCCACCCCGTGGCCGACCTACCCGCTCATGTACCGGGTGTCCTCGGCGCACGAGGAGGGCGGCGAGCGGGTGTTCTCGGTGAACACCGAACGCTTCGTCGGCAAGAACGGCAAGGTCACCGGCCTCGAGGCGCACGAGGTGAAGATGGTCAACGGCCGTTTCGAGAAGGTCGAAGGCACCGACTTCACCCTCGAAGCCGATCTGGTGCTGCTGGCCATGGGCTTCGTCGGCCCCGAGAAGCCGGGCCTGCTCACCGACCTCGGCGTCGGCTACGACCAGCGCGGCAACGTCCAGCGCGACAAGAACTGGGCCACCAACATCCCCGGCGTCTACGTCGCCGGCGATATGGGCCGCGGCCAGTCGCTGATCGTGTGGGCCATCGCCGAAGGCCGGGCCGCTGCCTCGTCGGTGGACAAGTTCCTGGAGGGTGAGACCGCCCTCCCGGCGCCCATCACCCCGACCATGGTCGCCCAGCGCTGAGCTGATCAACCCGAAAGGCGTTGCACCGGAGCTATTCCGGTGCAACGCCTTTTGTCGTATCTGTACATCGTTGCCAGCACGATGTGCTCGCCCGCACACTGTTCGCCATGTCCATGTCGATCCAGATCTACGACGTTCCGGAGCCGGTCTACGACGCGATCGCCGCGCGTGCGGCCGCCCGCGGCCAGTCGATGCAGGACTACTTGCGAGCATTGCTAGAGCGCGAATTCCGCGCTCGCCGAAACGACGATGCATGGGAGACGATGACCGGCCACCGCAGCCTTGGCGTCGATGCGCACGAGATAACCGCGCAGATCCGTGCCGGGCGCGACAGCGCCGAGTAGCCCTCCTTGGAAGCGCAAAGGGTGCGCAGGCGATTTCCGCCTGCGCACCCCTTTATGGTGCTACCTGCTCAGATCAGGGCTGGCCGGTGGCGAAGGCGATCAGCGCGTCCAGGAACGGCTGGCCACCCATCACGTATCCGCCGATCACCGCACCCGCCGGGATGGTGATGATCCACAGGAACGGGACGAAGCAACCGATCAGAGCGCCGATGGCGATGCCGGGCAGGTTCTTGTTGACCTGCTCCATGAGCCGGTCGTAGGAGCTGATGTCCTTCAGCTCGGCGACGTCCTTCAGCTTCGCGCTGTCCTCGGGCGTCATCGTGGCGGCCAGCGTCACGCTGCGGCCGTCCGCGCTGATCTCCTCGTCCACCGTGATCGGCAACCCGGCGACCTCCGAACGCAGCGCCACCTGATCAACGGTCGCGCCGGAGTCCGACTTCAGCACCACGGCAGAACCATCCGAGGTCAGCTCGAACTTGCCGCTGTCGACCGACCAGGTGATGGTCTTGTCAGCAGGAGAAACGGTGGTGTTGTAGTTGATTCCGCTCACAACACCGGAAGTCGCGTCCCCCGAAGTCACCACGGCCGGATCATTCGCCACAGCGGGCTGACCATTGGCGGTAGCCGCGGTAATCCCCACCGCGGTGACAGCCATGAAAACGGCAGCAGTGATCTTTCCGAACTTCATTCTTTGAATTCCCTCCGCTTTGTCCGATCCCCTTGAACGGACACACGGTGACCCTATCGTGTGCAATTCATTGCGCTGCAAGCGGGTAGGCATCGGCCTGACCGAACCGCTTGCTGATTCTGTTCTGCCACAGCTAGATTCGCAGCAGATTGTGTCAATTACCAGGCATTTCAGAGTGATAGAGCTGTTCGCTGCACATGTGCCGATCGGCTCGGCCGGGGAGGGTAGTGCACAGACGAACTCCTACTGCTCCGGTGGACACTGCGTGATCGCCCCTGCCTGACGCCTGCGCCGCCACATCGCGTATGGCACAACGCCCGCGATCACACAGAGGGCAGCAAAGGGGCCTATAACGAGAAAAACGGCCATGATCGGGTAAATCGCAAGCTTGATCGGGACGGCTGACGACGCGATCAGAAGCCCCGCCCCGACTTGTCGAGTCGCACGAATGGCTACTGAGGTGACCCACAATCCGCCACCTAGGACCAGCCAAGGCATCGAGGGTATGGGGACTTCGTCCACTGTGAGCAGAATCGTGAACAGCACGCTGAACACGGTGACCGCTGTGGCGAATCCGAGTGGCCCGAACCATCCCGTCGTAGGCATCCACCGGGTACTCACCGGGACTCCTCCAGGACTTCACCGGAACCGATTCCGATAACTATCCCGACAACCACGATCATGATGCCGGCGACGAGTGCCCCGAGCGCCACGCCCCGGGCGGCTGCGAACCTGTTCCGGAAGAGGACGAACGCGACGAGTGCGGAGATCAGAAGCGCGGGAATCGATGCAAGCGGAGCTTCGAGGCCACCGGCGAGATCCGTGAGTCCGGCCAACAATGCCGCGGTGAGAAATAAGATCGAGTAGTCGAACGTGAAAATCACCGGGAAGGCGAGTGTAGCGCCCGCCCAATACCACTGGCTGGACTTTCCGGCTAGGTCAATCATGCCAGCGGCCTATCTGCTGGGGTCAATGTCCTCACAACAGGTGGATTCTCCGCATCCCCGACGCTGGTACCAGGGAACTCGAAGATATTGGGAAATCCGGGAGGCTGGTCACCGGGATACTCCTGGATATATTTGAATTTGTCAAAGATATCCGGGTCGGAGCCGGGTATCGTATGGTGGAATGGCAGGTTGACCAGTGGTCCATGCTCGCCACCGGTCACAGCAGGATCTATCGCGACGTCATTGATGTGTCCATTCTGATACTCCTGATACACCTCGAGTGACGGGTAATCTGTGCGCGTACCGTGCACCGTCACGCCGGTCGACCCAGGTGATTCCGGCTCTCCATGGCCGGGAACGAATACTAGATCGCCGTTGACGGTCCATTTACCTGTCGGGTCAGGCGAGTGAGGGTTACCTGCATCATATTTCACCCTCACGGACCCGTCGTCGGCTTGCCAGACTTCAGCCTCCGGTGCCGATACGTCGACTTCGCCATCCTCGGAGACTGACGGGTTCTGGCGTATTACGACAATCCCGTTCTCATAGTCGATATATGTGGTGACACGTGCGTGCTCGGGATCGAAATTCGGGTCGCACGTGCGATTGTCGCCGAGGTCTTTTGGTACGTTGAATACCTTCTCCTGCTCGATCCACTGGGCCGTCCGCACAACCCCTTGCCCCGGTACGGGTTCGATGCGTGCGACCCGGACCTCGGCGTCTACGCCCTGGTATTTGGGATCGTAACTATTGGGGTTGAGGACCATGGCCGTTTCCCAGTCGACGTTGCTCACCGGGTCTCGGCCGAACACCTTTCGGAACTCGGCCGCGGCAGCCGTGGTCCTGGCGGCATCGTCCGATGGCTGTTGCTGGTAGAGCGGGCCTTCGCTCTCGTCCCCGATTGCGTCTCCAGGTCCGAACTGCTCGCCGCACGAACGAACCTCGTCGGCCGCCTGGCTGATACTTGCCATCACCTGCGTTCTGGCATTGAGCATCTCGTTCAGAGCGGTTGTAACGGCAGTTTGATGTTGATGAAGGTCAGAATCGCCCCCACCGCTGTCGGTACCGCCGCCGCTGACCTGCCAGTCGTCACCGACGACAAATCCGGCTTCGGTGGCGTCGGCCACTTTGCCCAGCAAGACATCACGGTAGTTTCCGATCGTCGTGCCTGCGCGGATCATCGCGTCGGCAACTTCGCCTACTTCTTGCGCCACCTTCCTCGCGACGTCGAAATCTCCGGAGATCCGGTCGTATGCTGCCCAGTAGGCATCTCCATCCCAATTTCCGCCGGCGTCGCGGATATGAGTATTCATTCGTTCGCTAAACCCAGCGAAGTCAGTATTGCGGGCATGAATCTCGTGTCCGGATTCGGTTATCTTCCACGGTTGCCATACCCGAACCTGACCGAGTGTTGGTACAGTATCGTTCATCTGATTCCGTCCCCCATCTCAGTAAGTTTGTCCCGGAAATCGGCGTCTGTCACTTCAAATGTGCCAGCGTTCCCGTGGCATATATTTGAAATTCGTGTACATCGCATGGCCATGCGCAACCAGGCGCCTTCGATATGGTCGGCTGCAGTTGCTGCTACCTCGCCCAATCCGGATCCGGG
Source organism: Nocardia cyriacigeorgica NBRC 100375 (assembly GCF_000308555.1). Classification (GTDB taxonomy): domain Bacteria; phylum Actinomycetota; class Actinomycetes; order Mycobacteriales; family Mycobacteriaceae; genus Nocardia; species Nocardia cyriacigeorgica. The sequence continues at coordinate 11,387 of NZ_BAFY01000007.1, forward strand.
CAGTGCGGTCCCTATTTCGTTGATCTTTGTTCGGATATCCAGTGCCTGCACACCGGAACCGATGTCCTGCATAGTCGACGCCAAGGACCGCAGTTGCTCTGGGCTCACTTTCACAGCGTGTATCCCCCTTTTTCGAACCTGGTTGGTGCACTATAGCGGGGGAAGTTCGCCGGTGCCGACGGGCTCGATGCGACAACTCGGGGCAACGGCATCGGTGGTGCCCGCATCGTGCTGGATCACCGGTTCAACAGCCACAAGAGCTCGCCGTTCCTGCTGGGGAAGCCACGTTAGGATCGGTTCGCGGGATGACCCTTATCGAGGGCGGCAGTCTCTGTTCCGGAGGGTTGTCGGGGTGGTGACGAGGCCGGTAGGGTCGGCGGTAATCGCAGGGGGCGGGAAGAGCCGGTCCGGTCTCGGCGGAAGTGTGGATGCCGGCGCCGGAGGATCTTGTGGTGATTGCACGGGCTGTTCGGGTGGGGCTGCTGGGGGTGGCTGCGGTGGTGGTTGCTGCGGGGTGTTCGTCAGGTACCGATGGGAAGGCCACGCCGGAAGGGGCTTCGGAGCAGGGGACGGCGGTGTCGGCCACGCCGACGTTGGCGGCGGAGGTGCCGTCGGGGTTTGATCCCTGTACTGATATCCCGGCGTCGATCATCAAAGAAGAGGACATGCGGGCGGATTCGCCCGAGCATGGGAATGCCGACTACGACGGGTCCGGGGGACGCAAGTGGCGTGGATGCGGTTGGGTCGTGCCGGACAGTTACGCGGTGGGGATCACAACGACGAACCTGACTGTGGATATGGTGCGGTCGAACAAGAACTTCACCGTCCGTTGGGAAGCCTCCATTGGGGGGCGGCGGGCAGTTGCTGTTAACGGCGTAGACGAGGCTGATCCCCGTGAGGGATGCACGCTCAATGTGGAGATGAAGGGCGGCAGCCTGGAGTTCTCGATGATCAACCCGGCATCGAATGATAAGACGGGGGGCATGGATACGTGTGAGTTGGCTCGTGGCCTGGCGGAAAAGGTCGTGCCGCATGTGCCGGCTGACGCTTGATTCGGCTCGAACGGTCTACCGTGGCACCATGATTTGGGAGGGGATGCAGCGATGAGTGACGATGTGCCGCCGCGGCCCTTGGAGGGTCTGCTGACGGAGGTGCGGGAGGGGCGACTGTCGGTGGACTTCGGTGCAGGTTCCCCGGATGCGGTGCGAGTGAACGCCGAGGAATTCGTCTACATCGATCGGGACTGCGAGGGGTTCAAACTCCTAATTCGACAGCTGCAACGTACAGCTCGGGATATCTCGCAGCGCGAGAAATGGGACCTGGGTGAGGCGCATCCCGATCTGGGTTCCGCTCGAATCCTGGTCTCCCGTTACCGGGCCAAGGCCGAGGGTGCAGAGGACAAGAATAGCGTCAGCGCGATCCTCGAAGAGCACTACCGCATCGTCGAGGACATCCAAACCCTCCACCGCGAGATCGCGCAGCGCTACCTCGAGACCGATGAGGGTTTCGCGTCCCGGTACAACGAGTTGACGGCGACGCTGCCGCCGCCTGGGCCGCTGACTCTGCCGCCCGGTCCGAACATCTTCGGCGGGTAAGGGCTGGCGTGCGATGACCATTCAGAACGAGGGCGCGCGGATCACGGATGCGATCAAGGAGAAGCCGGACGGGTTTTCGCATTCGGAGATCGTCGGCGCGTTCAACCCGCTGGTGCCCGGCGACAACGCCCAGCGCGCGGCCGATCAGCTCGGTGATATCGCCGCGAAGTAGACCGACGGTGTGACGGTGTTCGCCGCGCGGATCCGGCGGTCGAGTGCGGCGGCCTGGGATGGGCCTGCGGCGGAGAAGTCCCGCGAGGCCATCGGCAATTACGCAACACGGGCGGAAGACTTCACCGATGCGTTGAATCTGCTGGCCGTGCGCGTCGACGGCACGGTGACCGCGATTCTGCGGACGCAGCGGAACCTGCCGGAGGAGATCGAGAAGAAGCCGGCGTGGAATCCGCGGTCGTGGCCGGTCGTGGGGTCGAACAATCAGGACAAGCGCGACGATGCCGAAGCCTCCGCGCGGCAGGTGATGAACGATGAGTATGTGCAACCGTTTGTGCTGGCGGACGCGCAGATTCCGGTACTGCCGGTGCCGGTGAGCCCGACCGCGCCACTACACGGCCCGATCGAACCGCGTGAGGGTAAGCCGGGCGGTGAGAACGGTGGCGGCGGTGGTACCGGTGGTGGCGGCACCGGTGGCGGTGGCGGTACCGGCGGCGGCACGGGCGGTACCGGGGAGCCGGAAGAACCGACCGGTGAGGGTACCGGCGAAGAGAACCCCGAACAGCAGGGTTCGGGCGAAGACCAGTCGAGCTGGGGCGACGATTCGACCGCTGGGCAGGATACGACGCCGAGCGCAGCGACCACCCCCGCTGGTGCCGAGACGCCGAGCACGGTGCCGAGTTCCACCACACCGACCGGGACCGTCCCAGGCTCTTCCGGTGGCGGAACTGGAACCGGAATCGGCACAGGCGGAGGCGCCGGTGGTGCAGGCGGCGGCGTCGGTGGCGGCGGCGGTGTGGCGGCACCTGGCCGCAGTATCCCTGGCATGCCCGGCACAGGCGCCGTTCCCGGAATGGGCGCGGCAGGGCAGACGGCAGCTGCTGCGGCGGCCGGACGTGCGGGAATGCCGGGGATGATGTCGCCGGGTGCGGCCGGTCGCGGTCAGCAAGGGCAGGACGACGAGGAACACAAACTGCCCGAGTACCTGATCAATGCCGAGAACGCCGCTGAACTGCTCGGCGAACAACCGCGAACCGTCCCGGGCGGCGTGATCGGCGGCGAAGCGCCGGCCGCGCGACCGCCGGAGCAGACCGGGTAATAGGCCCGGCCAATCGCCCGCACCCGATGCGGGCCGATGCCGCGCGCACCCGGCACGATCGAGCACAAGACGAGGGAATTCGTATTCATGACTGAATGGACTTGGGATCCAGATGATTTCGCCGCGCTCTGGTACCGCGACGGAATCGACCGGTTTCCGCGTCCACTGCACTATCAGAGCAAGTACAAGACGGTGGGACCGTTCGAGGAACACGCGGCGCGGGTGCGGGCACGGCTCGACCGGGAGGAACAGGAACTGATCCGGCTCGCCTTCCACACCCTCACCGACTCCGAGCTGCGCATCCACATCCTGGGCAGTTCTACCGTGACCGACCGTGGTGGAGTGCGCGAGTATCGGATCGTCGGCGCCCGCGCCGGGCAGAACGGCATGGTGCTCGCACAAGCAGCGATCGATGGTATCGACGGTCCGATCCGGGGCCGCCTGTTCCGCGCTGAACAGCTGCCGACCCGGCTGGTGGCGCTGCTCCCGCGGTGCGATCCGGGCCGCGCCGAACCCGGCACTTTCCACGTCCGGGATCTGGAGGACCGGGAACAGGGATTCACTCACCGTGGCCCACGCGAGCAGTACGAGCGGGTGGCCCTGCGGCCCGCCGACGGCGGCGGGAACGCCGGACTGCTGGTCGGGTCGATCCTGGACCGCCCCAACCCGTGGTACGCCATGCAGTGGTACGACATCACCGGAGACGGTCGCTACCTGGAACAACGTACCCGCGAACATATTTCGGTGCGCCCGGCCACCGGCCAGGGCATTGCCGCATGCTTCAGCGAATGGATCGACAAGGCCCTCGCGCGTATACGCGACGAAGACGGCGAGCGCTGGTAGCCGGTTCGCGCTGCTGCTCACGCCTGGGTTCCGGGCAACCGCTGCTCGTACGAGCTGATCGCCGCTGCGGGTACGCACCGATCACGGTCCGAGGTAGAGGGATTCGCACGGCAGGCGCGGCGCGGGGGTCGTGCCTTCCGAGATGACCGCTACCGCGTCGGTATGGTAGCGGGCGCGCCATTCCAGGATGAAGCGGTGGGCGGCGGTTCGGCAGGCGATGTAGTCGAAGCGCTGGCCGTGCAGGAAGATACTGAGCCGCAGGTCGGGTTCGGCGGGGCGCGGCGATTCTGCTGCGGTCACTGGGGGCACGCCCTTCCGTGCTGGTCGAAGAAATTCGCTGGTGGTCACGACCGTCGACCTCCCCACCCCGCATGCGTGCCGGCACAGGCTCGAATCGACTCGACGATCACCTGGCCGGAGGGGCGGAAGGCGCAGTGCGGCGGTTGGATCCAGCGGCGGAATCGAGAACCGCGATCGGTCGGGGACGGTAGGGCGATGGTGCCGCCGGTGCGTACCACCGAGACGTTCATGCGGAACAATTCGGCGAACAGCGGCGTCTCATCGGGCAGATCCGGCCGGACCAGGAACGACCAGCGATTCGACCGCAGGTGCGAAATGATCGGACCGGTTTCGGAACCACAGTTGCGCAGATGGTTGCGCACGCGCTGGCCCAGGTGCGCGGGCATCATCACCGCCCAGACGTGGTCGGCGGGCATGACTATCCGGCCGATTTCGGGCGGATCGATGGTGGCGGGTAGATCGCAGACCTTCCGGTAGAACACACAGCGGGTGAAGGGCGTATCACCGAACGGAACATGCTCCATCGCAGCACCTTTGGTGAGTTCGAGTGGGTTGGGTGCGCCCGGGTCCCGGCGGTGAGGAAGGGGCACCGGGAAGGAGTCGTGCACGGGGGCTCGTGGGGTGACTCCCGGTCCGGGCGCGAAACCAGCACATCATCGGTCGCGCTGGCGCACAATGAAGTTCAAGAATCTCCAGGAGAATCGGATATCGCTCCAGATACATCCTCTCCAGGGGTTTTCCATCATTCACAGAGAAGGGCGGAGGCATTCATTTTGGGGGATTCACCGTCAGAAGCCGGGTCGACGCTGACCCGACGGCAGCTCGGCAGGCATCTTCGCGAGGCACGGCAGCAGAACAATCTGACGATCGCCCAGGCGGCCGCATTGATGCAGTGGAGCGAGTCGACCTTGCAGAGACTGGAGACTGGCAACTCGGAGAGAATCCGTTGGCGGGACATCCGGGAGCTGTGCGAGCTGTACAACCTGGATGAAAAGATGACCGACGCACTGGTCGGCCTGGCACAGCAGGCGCATGAGAAGTCGTGGTGGCATGAGTACGGCGACCTGATCCCGCCGACCTTCGACATCTACGTCGGGCTGGAAGCGTCAGCGCGAGTGATGACTTCCTATCAGCCGTACCTGGTGCCAGGGCTTTTGCAAACCGCCGAGTACGCGCGGGCTCTGACCTGCGAGGCTCTTCCGTCTGATACTCCGCCCGCCGAGGTGGCGAGCCGTGTCCAGCTGAAGCTCCAGCGGCAGTCGGTGGTTACCCGCAGTCGCAGTCCCGCGACGTTGAACGTTGCGATTCACGAAGCAGCACTGCTCCGGATTGTCGGAGGGCGTCACGTGATGGCAACGCAACTTCGGCATCTGGCGGATTTGAGTACAGCGCCGAATATCAGCATCCGGCTGCTGCCGTTCTCCGCCGGTGTGCCGATGGGTGACCAGATCGGACCGTTCGTGATCCTGGAGTTCGGCCCAGCCGCAAAGGGGCGCTTGCCCGAGCCGCCAGTTGTCTACGTGGAGAGCTTCGTGGGCGATCTCTACCTCGAGAAACCTGTTGTGGTCGAGAAGTACCATCGGGCCTATGAAGCGCTGATCGACAGGGCGCTGAATGAGGTGGAAAGCCGAGACTGGTTTCGGCGCAAAGCGAGGGAGTACGGCGCGTGAGCACTGACCTAACCGGGGCCGAATGGTTCAAAAGCAGTCGTTCGTCCGGCACCAGGGAATGCGTCGAGGTCGCTCACCTGCGCAACGGCCTGGTCGGTGTCCGCGACTCCAAGAACCCCGCCGGCCCGGCGCTCGTTTTCACCCCCGGCCAGTGGGATGCGTTCACGGCCGTCGTGTCGAACGGAGAATTCGCCTGACCTGAAACCACGCAGGGCGTTGCGTCGGCTTACGCCGGGCAACGCCCTGCGTGATCAGTTGCCTGCGACCGGGATCGCCTGGAGCCTCAGCCGCTGGTCGTTCACCGGCGGAACCTCCGGGCGCAGAGGAAGAGGGCTACGGAATGAGTTGCGGGTTCAGGGTGACTGCGCCGGCTCCGATTCCGGCGCCGACCAAAGCGCCGATGCCCGCGGCGGGCAGTCCGGCGATGCCTGCGCCGATGGCGGCACCGATCGCGACACCGGCGATGGCGCCGACAGCGATCGACGGAGCGGCGATCGCGGCCTCCGCCGCCAGGCCCGCGATGAAGATCGGGACATCGATGAGGCACCCGGTGGTGACGCAGCCGACGAGGGAACTGATCAGGACGCCGGCGGCAACGGTCCCGATTCCGATCAGGAAGCCGGCGCCCGCACCGATCACACCACCGACCACAGCGCCGGGGACAGCGCCGACGACCGCCGCCGGGATTCCGGCCGCCGCGGCGCCGATTCCGGCCCCGGCCAGCGCGCCCTGAGTCACCTTGTCAGGAGTGGCGACCGGGGCCGCGATGGAGATGAGCGCCTCCTCCGGCGTAGCCACGCTCCGGAAGGACACCGGCCGGCCATCGACCGTGACATTGTTCTGGTCATCGACGGTCACCGTGTGCCCATCGATCGTCATGGTCCGGTCGTCGATGAAAGCAATCTGATGACCGTCGTAAGACGTGGTGCGCTCGGCGCTGGCCGCAGCCGGCGGCGTGACCGGAGCGGCCGATGCCACATCCGCGACAGTGACGGCAACTGCCAACGGCAGCGCACAGGCGACAAGCGCCCGGCTGAAGATTCTGGTGGTGCGACGAAGTGCCACGTTCCCCCCTCGGTAATCACATCTCAATAGGACGTGATCATTGAATATCAGCGAAAATCGGCGGGGCAAATATCGTGACGCGACCGACTACACGGCAATTATGTGATGTGGCACATAATTGCCGCGTGCTCGTCAGAGCCGATCGATCTCCGACAGATCGATATCGATCTCGAACGGCACGCTGACCTTCAGTCGATCGTGGAAGATCCCGCTCGGCGCGTAGGCGCCTGTCGCTGGGTCGAGCTCGTATACGTAGACGACTGGTCGTCCGTCGATGTTCTCCACTCGCCAGAAGTGGGGGATGCCCGCTTTCGCATATAGCTGGGGTTTGCGTTCTCGATCCCTGGTGCGCGACTCCGCCGACACGACCTCGACCACGAGGATCACGTCAGCGGCCTGATAGGTCGTGAGGTCGCGACCGCCGTCGGCCTCCTCGCCAATTACGAGAACATCCGGTTCCGGCCGCTGGTTTCGCCCGAGAGTCACCGTCATCGCGCGGCGAATCCGCACGCAATCAGGCGCGCACCTACGCAGCCCGGTCTCCACGAGCGTGACGGCGAGCATATGGAACTCTGTTTGCCGCGCCGCGAACACGAGGCTTCCGTCGATCAACTCGGTGTGCGGCGGGAGGCTGGGTAGCAGATCCAGATCTTCCGCGATGAAACCTCCCGGCGGTGGACGCAACCACTGCGGGAACGGCTCGGGGGTCGTCATGCAGCGAGTGTGGCATTGATACGGGGGACGGCGCGGGCCAATTCATCGGAGGTCACGGAAACCGCTTGGCGAGTGAGGGGAGGACGAGACCAACCGTGCCCGCTGCGCGCCGCGGACCCCGATACGGCACAGTATTGGTGTGCAGTTGATTCTCGTTCGCCATGCCCAGCCCGTTCGGATCGAGCAGGTCGAGGGGGCGGCGGATCCGGGGCTGGCCGGGGTGGGGGTGGAGCAGGCGGAGCGGGTGCCTGCGGCGCTGGGGCATCATCGGGTCGCGCGGGTGGTGAGCAGTCCGCAGCGGCGGGCGCGGGAGACGGCGGGGCCGACGGCGGCGAAGCTTGGGCTCGAGGTTGAGGTGCTGGACGGGCTGGCCGAATACGACCGGGACCTGCCCGCCTATATCCCGATCGAGGACGCCAAGGTGGAGTTCCGCGCCGAATACGACCGGATCAAGGCGGGGCATCTGCCGTCGGTGATCGACGAGCCCGCGTTCAAGTCGCGGGTGCTCGACACCATCACCGATATCGCGGTGCGCGCCGACCACACCGACACCGTGGTCGCGTTCGCGCACGGCGGGGTGATCAATATCCTGCTCCAGGACATTCTCGGCCTGGCCCGGCCGCTGACCTTCCCGATCGACTACTGCTCGATCACCCGGGTGCTGTTCTCCCGCACGGGGCGGCGCACGGCCGCGACCATCAACGAGAACGGGCACGTCTGGGAACTGTTGCCGCGCAATATAAGCGCGTGAACGAGCCACGCGTCCGGTCGCTCATCAGGCACGGGAGTAAGCCGCCCACCTCTGAGCGACAACTCGCGCGGTTGTCGCTCAGAGGTGGGCAGAGCACCTACCGCCCCGTCGGAGCCGGCCGACTGATCGTCCCGATTCCCAGCCGACTGCCAGCACCGTCCCACCGAGGTCCCAGCGACGGCGACTTTCCTGGAGTTCGTGCACCGCGGACGCGGTACATGTTCCGGGAGAAAGGGATCGACGTTGCACTCCACGAAACTGTCTTCTGCTCGGCGGATCGGCCTTCGGGTCGCGGTGGCGGGCGTGCTCGCCGCGGTACCGGTGGCGGCGGTCGCGGCCACCGCATCGGCCGAGGCGCCGAGCGCAGCCACCACCCAGGTCGTCGAGGCCGCTGCTCCGGTCGCGGCGAGTGCCGATGAGGTGAGCCGTCCCGGGCCGCACCCCGGGGAGCACCGCGACGGTGAGCGGCGCCTGCATCTGGATGATCACCGCCCCGATGGACCGGGTCCCGTCGGTCCCGGCCCGCGCATCCTGCATCGGGTACTGCCCGGCGCTACCGGCTCCTTCGGCAGCAGCTGACGGTTCGCGGGCCGGGCGTTAGTTCGCCGGCAGTGGGCGGCGGGCTACGCATGGTCCCGCAAACGACTACGGCCACCGTGCTCGGCAGATGCCGGACACGGTGGCCGCAGTGCGGAACGGCTGATCAGGCCATGCGCGCGAACCAGTTGTGCATCCAGGTGATGGCGGTCTGGCCGCCGCCGACCTGGTAGCTGCCGTACTTGGTGTGGGCGTGCGAACCGTAGAACTCCTCCAGCTCCTTGATCCGCTGTTGGTTGGCGGATTCGGTGAGCTGGGACTGCAGGGTCGGGATACCGCCGTGGGCCATCAGATCGTTGATGATCGCGCCGGCTTCGAGCTGGTAGCGCCACATGTTGGCGGGGTTGGCGTCGGAGCTCTGCGCGAGGAATCCGGCGAACCGGGTGACGAAATCGTCCGAGGCGGTCGCGCAGTACAGGTCGTCGACGGCGCAGATCGTGCGTACCCGGTCGTGGATCCAGCCGAAGCCGCCGACGCGCGGGCCACCGCCACCGGCGCCACCGGCGTGCGGGCCCACCTGGATGTCGTTGGGCGAGCGCCGCGGATCCGAGATCAGGCCGACACCGGCGATCCGGCTCGGCGGAACGACGCCGACCCCGGTGCCGATCTCCGCGGCGAGATCGCCTGCGGCATCGGCGCCCTGGCTGTAGCCGACCAGGCCGATCTTGGTGGCACCGCACCGCTGCGCCATCGCGCCGACGAGGCCGCGTGCCTTGTCGGTGGCTTCCCGCTTGGACTGGCCGTAGACGTCGCCCTCCCACGGGAACGCGGTGGCGGCGTAGGTGACGTAATCGACCTTCGTCTCCGGTCCGAGCCCGTTCGTCACGCCGGACAGCATGCCGGGCTGTGGCTTCTTGTCATGGCCGGTTTCCCAGGTTCCGGGGATCGCCACCACGTACAGACTCGGGCATCCGGGCGCGGCCGTTGCCACCGCGTTACCTCCGACAACCAACCCGGATGCGATCGCCACGCACGCGCCCAATGCTGCGGCAACCTTCTTGAACTGCATACTGCTCCAGTCAACCCATCGCCCCAGGTGGGGCGTTCCCGTACACGCTGTCGCTACGATGCTGAACTCGCCGGATGGCGCACCGGTGCACACGAAGTGAACACCGTTCCACCCGCCGAGTGCGCATACCCGGATAACATCCGGGCCCCGACGCACACACCGCGAATAACAATAGGGCTACAGCCGAATCGCCGCCAACCGAATGCGATCGGATGTCCGGTTTCCTCTATCGACGCGGCCGCGGATCCGCGAGCCGAGCGAGCGATGTGCCGGTCTAGTAGTTCTGCGGCGGATACTGCCCGCCGGGTGGTGGTGGATATTGCCCACCGTGCGGCGGGTACTGACCGCCCGGCGGAGGGTACTGCTGTGGCGGGTACGGCGGCTGCCGCGGCCCGTCGTTCGTACGGACCACCAGCCAGACGATCAGGCCGACGATGCCGGCGATCACCAACAGGCAGAGGGCGCTCGCGAGGAGAATGACCATCGCGGACTCTCAGTGATTCTGCGGCGGGTACTGCCCACCCTGCGGCGGATAGGGGTTCTGGCCCTGCTGGGGGAACTGCTGCTGCGGCGGGTACTGGCCACCCTGGGGCGGGTACGGATTGTTCGGGTCCTGCGGGATCTGGCCCTGGGGCGGGATCTGGCCCTGCGGCGGCTGGTTGTTCTTCTTGCGCTTCATGAGCAGCACGACCGCCACGATGATGGCGAGAATGGCGACGACGCAGATGAGCCCGATGATCAGGCCGCCCTTGCCCTTCTTCCCCTTCTTACTCCTCGCGGCTTCCAGATCGATGGCCGAGGCCCATACGTCCTGGCTCGCCCAGGTCGAGTGGTCGAGGGTGGTGGCACTGGTCAGCAGGTCGAGGTAGTACAACGAAAGATCCCCTATCCGAAAAGTGTCGGCCGCCTCCTCCTGGCGCGCCGGATCCCCCACACTATTGCCCGAGCGCCCCGCGTGCGAAACATACGCCGGACGAGTTCGATTCAGCGCGGTTTCACCAGCGGGAACGGCAACGTCTCGCGGATGCTGCGGCCGGTGATCAGCATGACGATGCGGTCGACGCCCATGCCGAGCCCGCCGGTGGGCGGCATGGCGTGCTCGAGGGCTTGCAGGAAGTCCTCGTCCAGTTCCATGGCCTCCGGGTCGCCGCCCGCCGCGAGCATCGACTGCTCGGTGAGCCTGCGGCGTTGTTCGACCGGATCGGTGAGTTCGCTGTAGGCCGTACCTAATTCGACGCCCCATGCGACCAGGTCCCAGCGTTCGGCAACGCCTGCGATGCGGCGGTGGCCGCGGGTGAGCGGGGAGACCGAGGTGGGGAAGTCGATGTAGAAGGTAGGTTCCTCGGTCCGGTCCTCCACCAGGTGCTCATACATTTCCAGCACGATCTGACCGGCGTCCCAGGAGTGCTGGTACGGGATCGTGTTGGCGTCGCACAACTCTCGCAGCCGCGTGACGTCGGTGCGCGGGGTGATCTCGGTGCCGATGGCCTGCGAGATGGCTCCGTGCACGGTTTTGACCGGCCATTCACCGGAGATGTCTACCGCCTCGAAGGTGCCGTCGCCCTTGGGGCGCATGGCGACCATCGCGCCGTTGGCGGCCAGGGCGGCGTTCTGGATCAGCTGACGGCACAGGTGCATCATCCGCTCGTAATCGCTGTGCGCCTCGTACGCCTCCAGGATGGTGAACTCCGGGTTGTGGCTGAAGTCCACGCCCTCGTTGCGGAAGGTCCGGCCCAGTTCGAACACCTTCTCCACCCCGCCCACGCACAGCCGTTTGAGGTACAGCTCGGGGGCGATGCGCAGGTAGAGATCCAGATCGTAGGCGTCGATATGGGTGCGGAACGGGGTCGCGTTGGCGCCGCCGTGCACCTGTTGCAGGATCGGCGTCTCGACCTCGATATAGCCCCAGTCGGTGAGCGAATCCCGCAGCGACCGCACCACCGCGCTGCGTTTGGCCAGCACGTCGCGGGTCTCGGGGTTGATCATCATGTCGACGTAGCGTTGCCGGACCCGCGCCTCCGGATCGGCGAGGCCCTTCCACTTGTCCGGCAGCGGGTGCAGGCATTTGCCCAGCATTCGCCAGTCCGCGACCAGCAGCGACAGCTCACCGCGCCGACTGCGCCCGATCCGCCCGCTGACCTCGATCAGATCACCGAGGTCGAAGAACTCGCCGAACTCCGCACACCGCTTGGCGCCGAGGCGTTCCCGGTCGAGCACCAGCTGGATGTCGTCGGACCAGTCGCGCACCACCGCGAACACCACGCCGCCGTAGTCGCGGATGCGCAGCAGGCGACCGCACACGCGCACCGTGGTCCCGCGCGGTGACCGGCGTGCCGCCGCGACGGTGTGCGTCGGCGGATACGCCACCGGGTAGGCGTCGATGCCGGTGGCGGCCAGTCGATCCAGCTTGTTCATCCGCACCCGCACCTGCTCGGGCCTGCGGGCCAGCTGGAGTTCGGCCTCGGATTCGGGCGGTTCGGGCGGGCTGCCGTCGGCGTGCAGGCCGGTGATGGCCGGCGGGACGGCGCTGTGGCGTCCGGTGTGGGTGGCGGGGTCGGGTTCGGCGCCGAACCGCGGCAGGAAGCCTTCGGCCAGGCCGCTGGCCATCGCCACCCGCGGCAGCTGCCTGCGCTCCTCGAACAGGAAGAACCGCGGCACCCAGATCGGCTGATACTTCACATTCGACCGGTACAGCGCCTCGAGCTGCCACCACCGGGAGAAGAACAGCAGCACCCCGCGCCAGGCTCGCAGGATCGGCCCGGCGCCGATGCGCCCGCCCTCCTCGAACACCGAACGAAACACCGCGAAGTTCAGCGAGATCCTGGTGATGCCGTACTGGTCGGAGGTGAGCGCGAGCTGGGAGATCATCAACTCCATCACGCCGTTGGGACCGAGCGGGTCGCGTCGCATCAACTCCAGCGACACCCCGGTGCGGCCCCACGGCACCATCGACAGCATGGCCAGCACCCGGTCGTCGGAGTCGACGGCCTCCACCAGCAGGCAGTCGCCGTCGAGCGGGTCGCCGAGGCGGCCGAGCGCCATCGAGAAGCCGCGCTCGTTCTCGGTATCGCGCCAGGCCTCGGCCCGCGCCACGATCTGCGTGAATTCGTCGGCGGGGATATCGCTGTGGCGCCGGATCCGCACTCCCATGCCTTGCCGGCGCAGCCGGTTGACGGCTTGGCGGACCGGCTTCATCTCGGCGCCTGCGAGGGAGAAGTTCCTGGTGTCGAGCACGGCCTCGTCGCCGAGCCGAAGCACCGACAGCCCGGCCCTGCGGTAGGCGGTCGCTCCGAGTTCGCTCGCGCCCATCACCGCGGGCGCCCAGCCGAACTGGTCGGCCAGCCGCAGCCAGGCGTCGATCGCCTGCGGCCACGCCTCCTTGATGCCGATCGGGTCGCCGCTGGCCAGGCAGACGCCGAGTTCCACCCGGTAGGTGATGGCGGCCTTACCGCTCGGCGCGAACACCACCGCCTTGTCGCGGCGGGTGGCGAAGTAGCCGAGCGAATCCTCCACGTCGGAGCGGGCCAGCAGCCCGCGCAGCGCGGATTCGTCGAGCCCGGTCATGGCGTTGTCGGCGCGCTGGGAGCGCAGCAGCACCATGAACGCACTGAGCAGCGCGACCGCACCGAACAGGCCGAGCAGGAAGTTCACGAAATGATGCGGCGAACCGTCGAACTGCTCGTTCTCCACCAGGATCGCGCCGGTGACCCGGTATACCGCCCACAGCGGGCGTTGTGCCCCCGCGGGCAGCGAGCCGGGGAACATCTCCACCAGACCCCAGCCGAGCAGGCAGCCGAGGGCCGCTCCGCCCACCAGCGCGAGCAGCGCTTTGCGGCCCGCACCGCGGCGGACCCGGGTGTAGAACTCCGGCCAGGCGGCGACGAGCACGCCGATCACCGCCACGTGCACCACGGCCGCGACCAGCGCGTGCACATCGCGGTCGGCCAGGAAGGCGACGACGTTGTCGAGCACCCAGGTCACCAGATAGATGACGAGCAACCACCAGGCGATGCGTTTACGCCCGGCCGTCGCCGCCGCGAGCAGGCCGACCACCAGCGCCCAGACCAGGCTGGTGTCGGGGGCGTCGAAGTAGTAGTCGTCGATGTAGTGGCGGGGCGCGTGGGTCAGATAGCGCAGCGCGGGCGACAGGCTCCACAGCAGACAGGCCACCGCGAACACACCGAGCACCAGCCCGGTGTAATGCGGGACCTCGGCCAACCGGCCGCGCCCACGATGCGGTACCGGGGCAGCGGGTCTGCTCGCGGATAGCTCGGTGGTCGTGCGTAGGTCGTCTGGCGCGGAAGTCACCGATCCAGTGTGACCGTTGGGGTGGATTTGCCGGTCGTTTGTCGCGGCGTGTTCGCGACCCCTTTGGGACGTCTCGGAAATGCCGGAACAGTGCCGGATGCTGGGCCGCTGCGCTGTCGGGCGGGCCGGGGGAGTAAGTATTTAGGTCATGTCGGAACCAGTCGATGTGCCGATCGATGACGAAGCCATTCGGCTCGGCCAGTTTCTCAAATTGGCCAATCTGATCGATTCCGGTTCGGAAGCGAAGACGGTGATCGCCGCGGGTCTGGTGCGGGTGAACGACGAGGTCGAACTACGGCGCGGACGGCAGTTGCACGTCGGCGATGTGGTCGCCCTCGCCGGTCACCAGGCACGAGTCGCGGAGTAGGCGTACCTCCGCCTTCGCTGCGGCCATGCGCGGATTCGGGGCGGGCTGCGTCCGGCTGTGTTCGTGCGGTCCCGGGTCAGTCCTCCGCGCGTACCACGACACCGTCGTGATCGCTGTAGAGCATGTCGCCGGGGACGAAGGTGACCCCGCCGAACTCCACCGGCACGTCCTTGTCGCCGGAGCCGGTCTGGGTGCTCTTGCGCGGGTTGGTGCCCAGCGCCTTGATGCCGATGTCGAGGGTGCGCAGAATCGCCGAATCCCGCACCGCGCCGTTGACGATGACGCCGGCCCAGCCGTTGTCGACGCCGCGACCGGCGATGATGTCGCCCACCAGGGCGGTATGCACGCTGGCACCGCCGTCCACGACGAGCACCTTGCCCTCGCCCGGTTCGCTCAGCGTCTGCTTGACCAGCAGATTGTCCTGGAAGCAGCGGATGGTGGTGATCCGGCCGGAGAATGCCGCGCGGCCGCCGAACTGGATGAATTGGGTATCACAGCTGCGAATCTCGGGGCCGATTTCGTCGGCCAGGTCCGCGGTCGCCACAACATCTGTCGGTTCGGTCATGGCCCTCAGCTTAAAGGTGGCCGGCTTTCACCCCGAACGGACCGCTCGGTATGGGGGCCGGTCCGTTCCAGGGGGCACGAAAGTTATCGATGTCCGTAGCGCAGTTCGTACATCTCGCGATCGTGTTCGGAGATCTTGCCGTGATCGACCAAACCCGGATCGAGCCCGTGCTGCACGAGTCGATACCGGCGCCACACATAACTGAGCGCGACCGTGAAAATGACCAGCGGAACGATCATCATCACGATCAGCCCGATCTTGAGCGGCATCGGCCCGGGAAACAGCAGCACCAGCGCGAAGAAAGGAATGATCGGTCCGATGAACCGCACGAGATAGCGTTCCATGGCCCCGTGCCCGACCAGGTCGTGGACCACCCACTCATGCAGGTCCGCAGGAAGTTCGCGGCCCAGATCGTAGGCAATGCGCTGCCTGAAGGTGGGTTTGTTCATACCTCGAGGCTATGCCTGTGAGGCAAGCCTCCGCCAGGGGCGGAAAGCGGGTTTACGCAGGAATTCTTTCCCGCCGGGCAGCCGGAACCGAGCGCCCTTCGACCGGGCCGGAGAACGGTCGGCCGCGGCGGATACGCGGCCGACCGGAACCGCTCATTCGGTGCCGGCGGCCCCGCGGGTGCGATGGAACTCCTCGATCTGCTTGGTGAGGTTTTCGGTGCTGTGCTTCACCGCGATCTTGACGAACGGTTCGATCGTCCTACCCAGCGCCTTGCCTGCCAGGCCGCCGCCGACCCGGTAATCGACGATGGCGTCCACGGTGCATTTCTCGGCGCCCTTGGCGTGGAACAGGAAGGTCGACTCGACGTCGAAACCCTTGATCGACTTCACGCCGATGGCGAAGTTCTCTTCCCAGCGCACGATGTCGATCCTGGAATTCAGCGAGACCGGACCGAGCTTGATATAGCCGTCGAACCTCGCACCGAGACCTTCGGTCTGCGAACCCACCGGCGTGAACTCTTCGACCTCGCGCAGAAAGCGCGGCAGGTTGCGGTAATCGTTCACGTAGGCGAATGCGGTCTCGGCCGAGGCGTCGCAGTCGGCGACGATCTTCACTTCGGTCATGGCGCAACTGTAACCGGGGGTTCGCGCCGTTCTGTCATGCCGTGACGGCCAGCGTCGCCGCCAGTCCGAACGCCGACCCCATCACCACCACCTCGATGGTGGCCCGGCGCAATGAGGCCTCGGCGGGCATCCGGTGGCCGGCGGCGCGGCCGACCCAATCGCGGCGCCACCACCAGCCGAGAGCGAGCAGCACGGCCAGGATCAGCGTCTTGGCCAGCAGCACCCGTCCGTATCCGGTCTGCACCAGCGGTGCGACACCGCCGATGCGGACCAGCCCGTTCACCAGACCCGTCACCGCGACGAGCGTCACCAGCGGCAGCGCCACCGCGGAGTAGCGCGGCAGTGCCAGCGCCCATTCGCCGCGGGACCGGACCACCAGCGCCAGCCCGATCAACAGGCCGAGCCAGGCGCCCGCGGCCAGCGCGTGCACGGCGGCCAGCACCGAGCCGAACGGCTGCTGCGACATGTGCCCGGTGATCGGCCGCAACGTCAGCGCCACCGCGGCGAAGACCAGCACCAGATCGGGTGACGCGGTGTCCGGGCGCCGGAACGCCAGCGCCGAATAGCAGGCGATGGCGCCGGTCCCGAGCAGGATGGCGATACCGACCTGGCCGCCGCTGAGTTCGGTGAGGAAGGTGCCGAA
>NZ_BAFY01000006.1 GCF_000308555.1 Nocardia cyriacigeorgica NBRC 100375
CCCGATCAGATTGGCCCCGATCAACGGAATCGTCAGCAGCAGTTGGATCCGCACCCGCCGGATCCCGGACTTCTCCTCGGCGGGCCCGAGCAGCCGCGAACCCCACGGCTTGGATCCGAACGCTTCGGGCGTGAGCTCACTGTCGGGCACAGGTGGCAGCGTATGCGCGGGCGCGCGCCCCTCGGGTGCGGTGGCGCCGTCGGTGGTGAGACCGGACAGCCGCGAGCCGTTCTCGTTGTGAGTTCGCCCGGACCGGTCCGATGCCACTGATCCGCGCCGACGCCGACCGGTCATCGCCGAATACCCCGGCAGGTGCTCGCGCTCAGCGACCCGGCGGAAGCTCGCGCGGGCCCGAAGGTCCGGGCAGTTCCGGCGTGTGACGTCCGGGCAGTTCGTCGTGCGACGCCGACGGCAGCCCATACCCGGACGCCGAGGCCTGCGGCAGCGCCGAATAGCGCGGATCGGTCGAGTAGCGGGGGTCGGTGGTGGGGTAGTAGTGCGGAACCTGCGGGTCGACGGCCGCGGCGGCGATGCGCTGGGCGTGCCAGTACTCGGGGGTGCCCGGCGTCAGCTGGTAGCCGGGCGGGACCTGGTAACCCACCTGCGGGGCCGCTTGTGCGGCCGAATCCTCGGAGTCGACGGTGACCTTGCGGGTGCGGCGCAGGGTGAAGGTGATCTCCTCGACCTCTTCGAACGCCTGCCGCGCGGTGCGCAGCGGATGGGTCGCGGTGTCGATGGCATTGGCGACGAAGGAGGGCACCAGCGGGCGGATCCAGCGGGCGGCGGTGTCGGTGAACGGCACCTGACCGATCAGCGGCAGCTCCAATCCGCCGCGCTCACCGGCGGGTTCGTCCTTGGCGGGCACGTTCGCCCGCACCGCGGGTGCGAGGGCACCCGGCGCCGGGGCGATGGCGTTCGCGCCGACCGGGGCGGGCAGATTCGTCGGGGCGATCCCGTCGTGCGACACGGTGGGGTCCTTTCGGTCGGCGGCCGGAGCTCCGGCCGGTAGTTCGGCGGTCGCGCCCGCGCCGACGGCCCGGCGCGAGGGTTCGGTGATGCCGATCTCCAGGCCGCCGATGGCGGCGATGACGCGGGTGCGCTGGCGTTCCCGGTCGATGGCGGTATCGGCCTCGACGGCCAGCCGGGCGGCGGTGAGCTGCTGATCGGCGCGCAGCCGCTCGGCCTCGGCGCGCACCTCGGCCCGCTTCACCGCGATGGCGGCGTCGGCGCTGCGCTCGGCCCGGTCCCGGATGATGTCGGCGGCCAGCCGCCGCTCCTGCGCGGTTTCCCCGCGCCAGCGGCGCAGGATCAGCGGCAGCAGTGCCAGCAGTACGAACGCGACCGCCGTCAGCAGGCGCAGCAGCAGCGCGCCGGCGTGCGCGGTGGTGTGGTCGTGCATGGCGACCCAGCGCGCGCCGAGTCCACGATCGGCGTCGGCGAGGGCGGTCGCTTCGGCGTCCTCGACGCGCCTTTGCGCATCGGTGACGGCCTGGTCGAGCGGCGCGACCCGGGCCACCGCCGCGGCGTGCTGGGCACGGGCGTCGGCGAGCAT
>NZ_BAFY01000005.1 GCF_000308555.1 Nocardia cyriacigeorgica NBRC 100375
CTCGATCGCGACCACCGATCCGGTGTAGCCCTTGCTGGTCAGCTCGTCGTAGGCGACCTGCTGCATGACCGGGTCGATGGTGGTGACCACATTGCCGCCGCGCGGATCGCGTCCGGAGAACAGATCGACCAGGCGGCTGCCGAACAGCTGATTGTCCGAGCCGTTGAGCACCGGATCCTCCGCGCGCTCGAGCCCGGTGCTGCCGTACTGCATCGAGTAGAAGCCGGTCACCGGCGCGAACGCCTCCGGCGCGGTCGGATAGGTGCGCAGGTATTTGTAGCGGTCGTCGGTGGCGACCGAGCTGGCGAGCACGGTGCCGCCGGCCGAGATCTGGCCGCGCTGGCGCGAGTACTCGTCGAGCAGCACCCGGGAGTTGCGTGGATCGGCGCGCAGATCGTCGGCCTTGATGACCTGGACATAGGTGATGTTGGCCAGCAACGCGACGACCATGACCATCACCGCGACGGCGACCCGGCGTAGGGGAGTGTTCACTACCTCGGCCCCCCTTCCTGACGGTTCTGATCCCGCCGCACCATTTCGGTCGGCGCCTCGGCGATCGGCAGTGGTGCGGCTTCCTTCTTGCGGACCGGCGCGGGCGCGCGGGCCGCGTCGGAGATCTTGATCAGCAGGGCGAGCAGCGCGTAGTTGGCCAGCAGCGACGAACCACCATAGGACATGAACGGCGTGGTCAGACCGGTCAGCGGGATCAGCTTGGTGACACCGCCGACCACCACGAACAGCTGCACCGCGATGGTGAACGACAGCCCGGCGGCCAGCAGCTTGCCGAAGCTGTCGCGGACCGCGAGCGCGGTGCGCATACCGCGAGTGATGAACACCAGGAACAGGATCAGCACCGCGGTCAGGCCGATCAGGCCCAATTCCTCACCGATGGTGGTGACGATGAAGTCGGTCTTGGCGAACGGCACCTGCGAGGGGCGCCCGCTGCCGAGCCCGGTGCCCGCGAGTCCGCCGGTGGCCAGGCCGAACAGCGACTGCGAGATCTGGTAGCCGGTGTTGTTGTAGTCGTCGAAGGGGTGCAGCCAGGTCTCCACGCGCACCCGCACGTGCCCGAACAGCTGATAGGCGAAGACGAATCCGAGCGCGAGCAGCCCGCCGCCGATGATCAGCCAGCCCACCCGTTCGGTGGCGATGTAGAGCATCACCAGCACGGTGCCGAAGATCAGCAGCGAGGTGCCGAGATCCTTCTCGAACACCAGGACGCCGATGCACACGATCCACACCGCGAGGATCGGGCCGAGATCGCGGGCCCTCGGGAACTCCATGCCGAGGAAATGCTTGCCCGCGGCGGTGAACAGGTCGCGCTTGGCCACCAGGACCGAGGCGAAGAAGATGATCAGCAGGATCTTGGCGAACTCGCCGGGCTGCATGCTGAAACCCGGCAGCCGGATCCAGATCTTGGCGCCGTTGGTTTCGGAGAAGCGGCTCGGCAGCACGGCCGGAATCGCCAGCGCGACCAGCCCGATCAGGCCGAGGGTGTAGCTGTAGCGGGCCAGCGTGCGGTAGTCGCGCAGCACGATCAGCAAGGTGATGAACACGATCGTGCCCAGCGCCGTCCACAGGATCTGCTGGGTGGCGTCGGGGGAGGGGATCGGCCAGTCGTTGTAGGCGGCGGCCTGCTGATCGGCCAGGTCGAGACGATGGATCAGCACCAGGCCCAGGCCGTTGAGCAGCGCGACGATGGGCAGCAGCAGCGGGTCGGCGAACGGGGCGAAGCGGCGGATCGCCAGGTGCGCGATCGCGAACAGAGCGAGGTAGGCCAGACCGTACTTGGCGATATCCCAGGTGATCGACTGCTCCTGGCTGGCCTCGACCAGGAACAGCGATGCGGTGGTGACCACTGCCGCGAAGCCGAGCAACAACAGCTCGTTGTTGCGTCTGGTGCTCGGCGCAGGTGCGGGAGCGAAGCCGCCCGGGGGACTCGGATAGGCCCCGGCGGACGGTGGTGCCGGTGCGGACATCAGTCCGTCACCCGGCAGTTCTCCCCCGCGGTCTGGGGCTGGGTCGGCGGAGCCGTGGTGGTCGGCGGCGCGGGCGTCGGGGTGGCCGAGGCCGGCGGCGCGCCTTCACCGTTGGGTGCCGGAGCCGGGGGCGCGGTGGTGGTCGTGGGGGCGGGGCCCGTCGGCGGAACGACCGGCGGCGCGACCACACCGGGCTGCGGCACCGAGCTCTTGGTGTCGCACGGCGGCAGCAGTTCCCGGTCGGCCAGTACGGCCATCTGGTCCTTCGCCTTGTCCAGCGAACCGGGCGGCAGGCCCTTGTCGACCTGATCGCGTCCGGTCTGCTTCAGGTCCTCGACCTTCAGCTCCTGGCAATCGGCGGGCATGTCCGCATCGGCGCCGACCAGCGTCAGCTTGCCGTCGGCTGCCACACAGCCGACCAGATCGACCTCATGGATCGAATAGCCGAGGATCGAGCCGGGCAGCCCGCGCATGACCACGACGCGGTCGTTGTCGGCGCCGACGTAGTAGTTGGACCGGATCATCTTGTATCCGACCAGCAGGCCGACGCCCACCGCGGCCACCAGCGCGACCGCGAGCAGGATCCAGCGCAGCTTATGGGATTTCGCCGCGGGCGGCGGTTCCGGTGCGGTGGCGGCCCGGCGCGGCGCTGCCCGCGGTGGGCGCATGGCGGCGGCCCGGCCCGCGGCGGTGTTCGGCGGCGGAGTGTCCTCGTCCTGGCCGGACGCCGCGCCCGCGACGATGGGATGGCTCTGCCCGTAATCCAGATCGATGACGTCGGCGACGACCACCGTGACGTTGTCGGGACCGCCGCTGCGCAAGGCGAGTTCGATCAGCCGGTCGGCGCATTCGTCGGTGCTGCCCTCGCGCATGGTGTTGGCGATGGTCTCATCGCTGACCACATCCGAGAGCCCGTCCGAGCACAGCAGATACCGGTCGCCCGCGCGCGCCTCACGCATCACCAGGGTCGGCTCGATCTCGTTACCGGTGAGCGCCCGCATGATCAGCGAACGCTGCGGATGCGTGTGCGCCTGCTCCGGGGTGATCCGGCCTTCGTCGACCAGGGACTGGACGAAGGTGTCGTCCCTGGTGATCTGGGTGAGCTCGCCGTCGCGCAGCATGTAGGCGCGCGAATCGCCGATGTGCACCAGACCGAGTTTCTTCCCGGCGAACAGCATGGCGGTGAGCGTGGTGCCCATGCCGTCGAGTTCGGGTTCCTCTTCGACCTGATCGGCGATGGCCGCATTGCCCTCACGGGTGGCGCGGTCGAGCTTGCCGAGCAGATCGTCGCCCGGTTCGTCGTCGTCGAGGTGGGCGAGCGCGGCGATCATCAGCTGTGAGGCCACTTCGCCCGCCGCGTGTCCGCCCATGCCGTCGGCGAGGGCGAGCAGGCGGGCACCCGCGTAGACGGAATCTTCGTTGTTGGCCCGGACCAGACCGCGGTCGCTGCGCGCTGCGTAGCGGAGAACAAGTGTCACGATCGGAGCTCGATCACAGTCTTGCCGACCCGGACGGGAGCGCCGAGCGGAACACGGACAGCGGTGGTGACCTTCGCGCGGTCGAGATATGTGCCGTTGGTCGAGCCGAGATCCTCGACGTACCAGTCGTCACCACGCTGTGACAGCCGCGCATGTCTGGTCGAAGCGTAGTCATCGGTGAGTACCAGCGTGGAATCGTCCGCACGGCCGATCAGCACCGGTTGGGTGCCGAGGGTGATGCGGGTGCCGGCTAGTGAACCTTGAGTCACCACAAGATATTTGGCGCCCTTCTGGCCTCGGCGCAGGGACGGCAGTACCGCGGGACCGCGCGCGGCCCTCGGCTGGACCCGGATGCCGGAGGCCGCGTAGATGTCGCTGCGCAAGGTTCGCAGCACCGCCCACACGAACAGCCACAACAGCAGCAGGAAGCCCGCACGGGTCAGCTGCAGGATCAGTCCCTGCACGGCGCTCCACCTCCTGTTCGACCGTGTGTCGGTGCCGTAGGTGTGGTTCGACCCACCCCCACCGCTGTGCTGGTCTTGCCGGCTCCGTATGCGGTGCCTCGCGTGTGTGGGCACATCATAGGGCCGTCAGCCGATACGGACACGCCACGACCGCCCAATTCCGGACAGTCATGTCGTGACCTGCATCGCGAGCTTACGGGATCAGACGATGCGGATCAGGATCTCGGAATGCCCGGCGCGGATCACATCACCGTCGGCCAGTTGCCAGTCCTGCACCGGGGAACCGTTCACCAGAGTGCCGTTGGTCGAGCCGAGATCCGACAGCATGGCGGTCTGCCCGTCCCAGCGAACCTCGATGTGCCTGCGGGAGACACCGGTGTCCGGCAGGCGGAAGTGCGCGTCCTGGCCGCGGCCGATGATGTTGCTTCCCTCACGCAGCTGGTAGGTGCGGCCACTGCCGTCGTCGAGCTGGAGGGTTGCCGAATAACCCGAGCCGGCCGCGGCGCCCGCCGCGTAGCCACCGCCCGTGTAGCCGCCCTGCGCGCCGTAACCCGGCTGCTGGGAGTACGCCTGGCCGTAGCTCTGATCGTCGCCGTAGCCGGCCTGATCGCCGTAGCCCGGGTCGGCATAGCCCTGGTCGGCGTATCCGGCCTGGCCGTAGCCCTGCTGGGCTCCCTGCGGGCCGTAGCCCTGCTGGGCGCCGTAGGCGGGGTCCGCGTAGGCCTGATCGCCGTAACCGGGTTGTCCGGCGCTTTGCTGACCACCCGGGGCCGGTGCGTAGCCCTGGTCGGCGTAGCCGGGCTGACCGTAACCGGCATCGGCCTGACCGTAACCCGGTTCGCCGTAGCCACCCTGCTGGCCGTAGGCCTGCGGACCGCCCTGCTGGTAGTCGTAGCCGTTCTGGTAGTCGCCACCCTGGTAGTCGCCGTAACCGCCCTGCGACTCCGGCGCACGATAGTCGGCGCCCGCGCCGTACGGCGCGCCCGAACCGTAGTCCTCGGGGTACGCGCCGTTCTGCGGCCCGCGTCCCGCGGGCGGGGGTGCGTACCCGCGGTTGCGTGGATCGGACTCCGCGGGCTCACGGCTCGGGTCGTAGCCAGAGTTCTGCGTCATGGGGCCAGCTCCTGGTTGCGGGTGTGCGGGTCGTTGTGGCGGGGGTTCCGGGCTGCGAGCTGCGGGAGCCGCACGGCCGACGTCGGGATCGACCCGGCCGCTCGCCCTGAACTGTCCGGTGTGCAGCGTAGGGGATGCCTCGAACGCCACGTGTACTTCGCCGTAGGTCTGCCACCCTTGTTCGCGGATGAAGTCCTGCAGATGCTTGGCGAACGCGCGCGTCGTGAGGTCGTGATCGGCGTCGAGCTGCTGATGATCCGACGAGTTGATCGTGATCACATAACTGTTGGGTGCGAGCAGATGCCCGCCGTCGAGTTCCTGGACGTGATCGGCCGCCTCGCGCTGCAACGCCGCCTCCACCTCCTGCGGCACGACGCTCCCACCGAAGACCCTGGCGAACACATCACCGACGGCGCCTTGCAGGCGACGCTCGAATCTCGAAACGATGCCCATCTCGGCCCTCCCTTCGGTGAGATGTCTCCTCATTCGCAACGACGACACGCGGACGTGGCGTGTCGTTCAACGAGCACGTTCTTTGCATGATATCCGCGATCGTCTACACCTGTAACTGATGGAACTCGCCGCGGGTTCCCGCGGGTCGCCGGGGAGGGTGGACCGCGATTTCGTATCCGGGCCGGCTCCGTGATACTGTCTCCGAGTCGCTCGGGCGAGTGGCGGAATGGCAGACGCGCTGGCTTCAGGTGCCAGTGTCCTTCGGGACGTGGGGGTTCAAGTCCCCCTTCGCCCACAGATGCGGAAAAGCCGCAGATCAGATTCGTCTGATCTGCGGCTTTTCTCGTTTCCGGGTCAGGCCGGCTTGATGTTGGCGTTGCGATGCAGCACATTGCCCGGGTCGTACTTCGTCTTGAGCGCGGCCAGCCTCGCGTACTTCGCACCGTAGGACCTACGGATCAGCTCCTCACTCGGTTCGGCCATGAAGTTGATATAGCCCGCCGGATTCGACGACAGCGGTTCCAGCGCCTTCCAGGTCTGCCTGGCCCACTGTTTGTCGGTCGCGAGCACCTCGGGTTCGGTGGCGACGGCCGCGATGTTCACGACGTAGTGCGGTGTGCGCGCCCCGCCGAAGGCCGTGTCGTCGACGCCGACCGCGGAGAACGCGCCGTCGAGGCAGAAGCACGGCATGAACGACAGCGGCGAGGTCTTCTTTCCGATGCTGTCGGTGATGATCGCGATCGCCTCATCGGAGATGTCGTCGATATCCAGGGCCTTCTCATAGCCGAGAATTCCCCAGGGGGCGGCGTTGTCGAGCAGGCTCTGCAACGCCGTGTACGGCATGGGTGTGATGAATTCGAACAGCGGCGGCAGCGCGTCGCGGATCGGCGCCACCATCCGCGCGTGTTCCTCGGCGGTGCCGAACCCGGCCACCAACAGCGCATAGCCAGGCATGAGGTGGTACTGCTCCGGCACGAACGGCTCCGGCGGCGCGGACAGGCCGAGTGCCATCAGCGCGCCGGCGCGCTCGGGCAGGGTCGGGAGGAACTCGCGGCACATCCGCAGCATGTCGGCGCCGGCAGAGCTGTCCCAGAAGAACAGCCCGAAATGGATCTCCGGTCCGAGCCGGTGCAGCCGGAATTCGAACTCGGTGACCACGCCGAAATTGCCGCCACCGCCGCGCAGGCCCCAGAACAGATCGGCGTTCTCCTGTTCGGAGGCGCGCACGATGCTGCCGTCGGCCAGCACGACCTGCGCCGCGGCCAGGTTGTCGATGGCCAGGCCGAAAGTGTGGGTGAGCCAGCCCATCCCGCCGCCGAGGGTCAGGCCGCCGACGCCGGTATGGCTGATGGTCCCGCCGGGTACGGCCAGCCCGTGCGCCTGGGTGGCGGCATCCATGTCCGCCATGGTCGCGCCGCCGCCGACCCTGGCGAGCTGTGCCTCGGGGTCGACCACGACCTGATTCATCGCGCTGAGGTTGATCATCAGCCCGTCGTCGACGGACGAGGAGCCGCTGAAGGCGTGGCCGCCACCGCGCACGGCGATCTCGAGTCCGTGTTCGCGGCCGAAGGACAGGGCCGCGGAGACATCGTCGGCGGACAGGCAGTCCGCGATCATCGCCGGGTGCTTGTCGATATCGCCGTTCCAGAGTGAGCGCGCGGTGTCGTAGCCCGCGTCGCCGGGGCCGTGGACCGACCCGCTGATCATCGAACGCAATGCGCCCAGACCGGAGTGCAGTGTTCGTGTCATAACTTTCTCCCGCATTGTGTGGCCCCCGCTGAATGCGAAGCCGGGCACCGCCACCGGCTTCCCGCGACACCCACCTGGCAGCTGGTGGGCTGCGCTCGAACTCTTGCTCCGAGCTGAGGTGTGATACGCGGCACGTCGTCGGGAGGTTCATCGTGGTCTGCGTCCGGCCTCGGTCGATGGGGGTGAACCTGGGGTGCGGGTGGCCCTGTCGTGGTCATGGAACGCGTTGCAGTTTCTCGCCGCGGAATTCGCTGAACAGGGTTGACTCGCGATAAGAACCTGTTCTAATTCATGGCATGCGCAGATTTGACGGCCGCCGGGTGGTGGTAACAGGTGCCGGATCGGGTATCGGACAGGGCATCGCATTGCGACTGCTCGACGAGGGGGCCCAGTTGGTGGCCGTCGACATCGACGAGCCCGGCCTGGCCGCGACCGCGGACAAGGCAGGCGACGCCGCCGACCGGCTGCGGACGGTCCGGCTCGACATCGCCGACCAGGAATCGGTGCGCACCGGCACCACAACCGCCCTCGAGTTCCTCGGTGGGCTCGATGTGCTGGTGAACTCCGCTGGCATCCTGCGCCCCGCCCGCACGCATGAGATGCCGCTCGACGCCTGGGACACGGTGATCCGGGTGAACCTCACCGGCACCTTCCTGATGACCCAGGCCGCGCTGCCCGCCTTGCTCGAATCCGGGCGCGGCGTGGTGGTCAACCTGTCGTCGACCGCGGCGTTCCAGGGTTCGCCGTACCTGGCGGCCTACGCGGCGTCCAAGGGCGGCGTCGCCAGCTTCACCCATGCGATCGCGCTCGAATACGCCAAGCAGGGCCTGCGCGCGGTGAACATCGTGCCGGCGGGCATCACCAGCGGGATCACCACCAAATCGATCCTGGAGCAGCCGGAGGGTTTCGATCCGAGTCTGTTCGCGCGGCTCACCGGCTGGCTCAACGGCGGCGCGCTCGGCAGCCCGGAGGACATCGCCGGCGTCGTCGCGATGGTCGCCTCCGACGACGGCCGCTATATGACGGGCACCGAGATCCGGGTCGACGGCGGCGCCCTGATGTGAGCTCCGGTGCGGTGGTCAGGACGCGGCGGGCCGGGCGATCAGCAGATGGAACGGGATCGGCGGGTTGGGGATCCGCCGGTGCTCGACCGTGCAGCCTGCCGCGCTCAGGGTGTCGATCACCTCGGCGACCGGGCGCAGGGTGAACCCGTAGCCGGTGAACGGCATCTTCCGCATCGCATCCGGATCGCCGATGCCGATCACCAGCCTGCCGCCGGGGCGGATCACCCGTGCCAGTTCGGCGCAGGCGGCGGGCCGGTCGTCGACGAAATAGATGGTGTTGCAGGTGATCGCGGCGTCGAGACTGTCGGTGTCGAGCGGCAGCGCGGTGAGCGAACCCTCGGTCAGGCGCAATCGGCCCGCGGCGATGTCGCAGGCGAAACCGGACTCGGCCCGGTCGAGCATGTCGGTGGAGATCTCGACGCCGTGCACGACGCCACCGGCGCCCACTCGATCCAGCAGCTTTCTCAGGCCGGTGCCGCCGCCGAAACCGATATCGGCGACGACCGGTGCGCCGGGCTGTTGTTCGAGGGCCGCGTCGACGGCCGCCGCGATGGCACGACCGTTGCCGCGGTTCAACACCGGTGCGACGACCTTGCCGAGCAGGCCGTGCGGATTGCCGAGCTGGCCGGCGACGGTCGACAGGATGCGGTCACGGAGCCCACTCATGCGGCCATGGTATCGACGCCCGGCGCGATCGAACGGGCGATGATCGACGGTGCGGCAATACTGTTCCCGCGCGGAAGATCCTGGCCGGTGTGCGCGGCGCAATCACGTCAGCGTCTCCAATAGGACGGCAAGTCGAACGAAAGGCGGTCGCCATGGGCGCACCACTGGCCCTGCTCGCCACCTGTGTCCTGATGAGTGCGGGCAGCGCGAGCGCCGCACCGGCGTGGGGGCCGCTCGCACCGCCCAATCCGCATCTGGGACCGCTGGGTACCGCGACCATGCACGGTGACGCGGGCTCCTCGGACGCGACACCACTGGCCGGACCAGGGACCGGCAAGCATCCGGTGACGATCTATCCGCTGGCCGCCGCCTGCCCGACCTTGTTGCAGGGCAACGACGGCCTGGTGTTGGCGCTGTGCACCGCGATCGCCGGACGGGAGCCGACGGTGTTCCTGATCGATCCGCAGTCGCCGGTCGGCCTGCCGCTGGCCTCGCTGACGTTGACCAAGGGCAGTCTGCTCGGCGGCGTGTACGCCTACCTCGACAATGCCGACCGTCTGGTGGTGGTCGACGGCAACCGGGACCTGCTGCGGATCGGCCACAGCCGCACCGGACTCGGCCGCTGGAAACTCTCGGTCGACTCCACGGTGGCACTGGCCAGCTCGATTCCGGCGGACGACAACGTCACCGGGCTGGTGCCGGATTGGTCCGGCAATGTCTGGTTCGCCACCGGTGGCGGGGTGGTCGGCTTCGTGCGGCCCTCCGGATCGGTGGCGGCGATGGCGCTGCCCGGCGGCGAGCAGGTGGCCAACAGCATCTCCGCCGCGCCGAGCGGGCGGGTCGCGGTGGCGACCACGCACGCGCTCTACGAACTCCGGGCCGGCGGCTCGGGCCCGGAAGTGTTGTGGCGCGCGCCCTATGAGCGTGGTTCGGCGCGTAAACCGGGGCAGCTGAGCTGGGGGACCGGTTCCACCCCCACCTATTTCGGCCCGCGCAGCGGTGCCGAGTACCTCACCATCGTCGACAACGCCGACGGCCGGGTCCGGCTGCTGGTGTTCCGCTCCGGCGGCGGCGAGTTGGTCTGCACCCAGCCGGTGCTGACCGAAGATGGTGCGGGCAGCGAGAATTCGCCGATCGGCATCGGCCGGTCGGTGATCGTGGCGAGTACCTACGGCTATCCCTATCCGGCCGTGCCCGAGGACGCCGGCCCCGCGGTGCCGCCGACCGCGCCGTTCGCCGGCGGGCTCACCCGAGTCGATGTGGACGACAACGGTTGCCGCACAGTGTGGGACAGCCCGGTGCGCAGCGCCGCGGTGCCGCATCTGTCCACCGCCGACGGCTCGATGTACACCGTGTCGCGGATCGGATTGCCGACGACGACGCCGCTGGATGGTTACGCGCTGACGGTGATCGACCCGGAAACCGGTGGCGTGCTGGCGAACAGTGTGCTGCCGCCGACGATCGTCGGAGATCCGTTGCAGATGTCGGCGCTGATCACGAAGAGCGGCAAGCTCTTACAGGGCACCGTCACCGGGATCGTCCGGGTGGGCTGAAGGCCGCCGGATCTGTCCGATTCGGCCGTTTAAACCTCTGATGAGGCGAAGATCACACTGCCGATTTCAGTAACTCCGATGGTGCTGATCCGTGCCCGTCATCGGGCTCGCTGATCGCATTGCGGCGACCGGATAACCCACCGGTTAACTGTGTATTGGTACATGTAGATCGCCTGCTACACGATGCTGATCGTGTTTGTTCTGTGATAAACAAACCTGTGGTCGCTTTCTCGCCACGCTTCGTTCAGCTATCCCCATTATCCACACTGAATCCCCAGGTAGCG
Source organism: Nocardia cyriacigeorgica NBRC 100375 (assembly GCF_000308555.1). Classification (GTDB taxonomy): domain Bacteria; phylum Actinomycetota; class Actinomycetes; order Mycobacteriales; family Mycobacteriaceae; genus Nocardia; species Nocardia cyriacigeorgica. Next base: position 10,804 of record NZ_BAFY01000005.1, read on the forward strand.
GGCCGTCTTGTGAGTACCGACCGGTAGCGGACATGAGGGCGTGGCTAATCGCCTGCGGGTGTCCGGCCGTAGCGAGTCCGTGACCTCGAAAAACGAAATGCAATTGCAGATGAAAGGACCAAATCGCGGTTCACATCGGGCGCTGCGAGTTAGCTGGAACCATGAAAATCGAGGTCTTCACATGGGTTTGCGGGCGGTCTGCTTTATACGCTTGACAGCCGCGCAGAGGGTTGCGTGGGCATAACGATTGTGTAGAGTCAACGGCAACGCTGGCCGCAGCTGAGCACGACTCGCTGCGGCCAGCGGAACTCAAATGGGGGAGTTCATCACCGATCTGATTCCCGGCGTTGCCAACGGTTGCCGGAGCCGTGATCGCTCACGGTGTGCTCGGCGATGGCTACCGCCGGCGGTCCACCGCAACAGCTACCGTCTGGTCGGTTTCAGAACGGTCTCGTTCCAGCGCCGCCCGCCGGCCCGCACCGAGCACGTACAGCAGAAACAGCGCCTCGGCCGCGAACCCGATCGCGATCCGAAGCGGCGCGGGCAGACCGCTCGGAGTCACGAAACCCTCCAGCAGCCCCGCCACCAGCAGCACGCCCACCAGGCCGAGCGCGATCGTGGCGGTGGTCCTGCCCTGCCGCGCCACCGCCTCCAGCCGGCTCGACCGACCCGGATCGACCAGCGTCCAGCCGAGTTTCAGCCCCGCACCCCCCGCGACGAAGACCGCCGTCAGCTCCAGCGTGCCGTGCGGCAGGATGAACCCGAAAAACGATTCCAAGCGCCCGGCTTCGGCCATCAACCCTGCCGTGACACCGAGATTGAGCGCGTTCATGAACAGCAGGTACAGCGCGGGCAGGATCAGCACACCGGTGAACAGCGCGATCGCCGACACCCAGGCGTTATTGGTCCACACCTGGGCCGCGAACGCCTCGTTCGGATGCTCGGAGTAATAGGTCTCGAACGCGCCGCCCGGCGCGGTGATCGCCTCGGTATCGACGGGAATACCGAGAACCGAACGCGCCGAATCGGACTCGGCCACCCAGCCGGCGATGCCCGCCGACACCAGCAGGAACATCGCGGCCACCGACACCCACCACGGCCACGCGCGATACACCGCCGCCGGGAAGCGGTGGGTGAAGAAGCGCCCGATCTCCGACCAGGTGTCGGCCCTGGTACCGAGCACCTTCGCGCGTGCCCGCGCCAGCACCGCGCTCAGGCCCGCTACCAGCTCGGGATCCGGGCTGTGGGTCTGCAACCGGGCCAGCTGCTGTGAGGTGCGCCGATACAGTGCGACCAGCTCGTCGGCCTCGGCGCCGGTGAGGGTGCCCTTGCGGGCCAGGAAGTCCAGCCGGTTCCAGGACCCGCGATGCGCGTAGCCGTATGCGTCCACGTCCATTCGGTTGCCTCCCACTCCCGCTCTGGCAAGAATGCTAGGCGACATGGCTGAGTTCACCACCGGCGAAGCAGTGGCCCTGGAGCTGCCCATCGCGCGCATCCCCACCAGGGCGGGGGCATTCTTCGTCGACGTGCTCGTCCAGTTGTTCGTCGGCTGGATGCTGATGCTCGGCATCGTCTCGATCCTGCTGCCCAGCGACATCGACTCCGCGTGGCTCGCGACCGCGGTGCTCGTCACCGTGGTCACGGTGCTGGTCGGCTACCCGGTCGCCTGCGAAACGCTCAGCCGCGGCCGCACCCTCGGCAAGCTGATCTTCGGGCTGCGCGTGGTGCGCGCCGACGGCGGTCCGATCGACTTCCGGCATGCGCTGACCCGCGGGCTGGCCGGCGCGATCGTCGACTTCTGGATGCTGGGCGGGTTCGGTGCCATCGCCATGATCAGCTCGCTGTGCTCGCCCAACGCGCGCCGGGTCGGCGACGTGCTGGCCGGCACGGTCGTCGTGTACGGGCAGCAGCGGCTGCCGATCCCGGCGCTCGCCGTGCCGCCGCCCTGGCTCGCGGATTGGGCCACCAGACTCGATCCCACCCCGCTGCCCGACGATCTGGCGCTGGCGGTCCGCAAGTACCTGACCCGGCTGCGCACCCTCACCCCGGCCGCACAGGCCGACATCGGTAACGCCCTCACCGATGCCGTCTGCGCTCGCCTCGGCATCTCCCGGCCAGGCGACTATCCGCCGCCGCAGATCCTGGGCAGCATCATGGCCGAGCGGCAGCGTCGCGCACTGACGGCGCCTGCCGCGGCACCGCCGGTCCTCGGGTGGGCGGGACAACCCGCCATCGCCCGGTAGCCGCCCCGCCCGCACGTGCCGGGCATGAGATTCCGGCCGCCGATGAGGTTGTCGCACGTCCAGGTGGCAGCGCGGCGGTTGCCGCTTCCTGCACAGATCGATCAGCGGGTGGCCCGCTCGCGGGCCTCGCGACGGTTCGGCTGAGACAGCCGGCAGCCCGCGTACTGCCCGCCCGCGGAATAGGGCGCGCCCGAGGTCGACCTCCTGCGGGGCACGGGAGTGTTCCTCGACTACATCCCGCCCGATTGCTTGAGCTCGAGGTACTCGTCCGCGAGCGCTTCGGGCAAACGCTCGGGTGAGGCCGCCACCACATCGATTCCGGTTCGGCGCAGCGACTCCTGCACCAGCGCGCGTTCGGCCAGCAGAGATTCGGCCGCAGCCGCTCCGTAGAGCTCGGCAGGATTGTCGCGGCGCCTGGCGGCCGCGGCGACCTCCGGATCGGTGACCGAAACGATCAGCACCCGATGACGGTGGGCCAGCACCGGAAGCACCGGCATCAGGTTTTCCTGCACCGCGGCGCCGTCGAGGGTGGTGAACCAGACGATCAGGCTGCGCCGCCGGGTGCGGTCGATGGCGGCGCGCACCAGCGCGGCGGTATCGGTGTCGACCAGCTCCGGCGTCACCCCGGCCAGGGCGTGCATCAGCTTCGATTGCAGGCGTCTGCCGCCGATGCCACGCACCTCCGCGCGCACCTGGCGGTCGAAGGCGAGCAGATCGACCGAATCGCCGGCCGCGGCGGCCAGCCCGCCCAAGAGCAGCGCGGCCTCGATGCTCGCGTCCAGCCGGGTGCCGTCGGCACCCCCGACGCCCACCCGGCCGGCGCTGACGCGGCCGGTGTCGAGCAGCATGAGCATGTGCCGGTTGCGTTCCGGACGCCAGGTGCGCACCAGGACGTCGGCCGCCCGGGCGGTGGCCCGCCAGTCGATGGTGCGTACGTCGTCACCGGCGACATATTCGCGGAAGGAATCGAATTCGGTGCCCTGCCCGCGCATGTTCGCCACCGTGCGGCCCTCGAGATGTTGCAGCCGTTTCACTTTCGAGCGCAGCAGTTTCTCACTGCGGAACGGTGGCAGCGCACGGACCCGGGCGGGCACGCTGTGCCGGGTCTGCCGTCCGGCCAAGCCGAGCGGGCCGATGACGCGCACCGTGATCGGCCCGGCGACCCGATCCCCGCGCTGGGTGGGGGTGAGGGTGGTGCGATAGCGGGAGCGGGTGCCCGGCTCGAGGTCGAGACGGTGGGTGCGCCCGGCGGCCTGCGCACTACCGGGCCAGTCGTCCCACAGCATGCCGCGGACGGTGCGTGGACCGGTATTGGTCACCACGATCTCCACGTCGGTGCTGCGCCCGAGCCGCACCACCGTCAGCGGATCCCTGGTCAACGTCAGCGTGGCGGCGCTACCGGCCGCACCGAGATCGACGAGCACCGCGACCACCAGCAGCGCGCTCACCGCGGCGACGCCCAGCCAGGAGGGCAGCACGAAGGTGACCACCAGCGCCGCCGCCACGGCGACCGCGAACAACCGACCGGTGACGACCACGGCCTACACCGGAACCGGGACCGCGTGCAGTAGCGACCGCACGATGCCTTCGGTGCTCACCCCGTCGAGTTCGGCCTCCGGACGCAGTTGCAGCCGATGCCGCAGCACCGCCACCGCAACGGTTTTCACATCGTCCGGGGTGACGAAGCCGCGCCCGTTCAACCAGGCGAACGCCCGCGCCGCCGCCATCAGCGCGGTGGCGCCACGGGTGGAGGCGCCGTGCTGCACGGCCGGGGCCGCCCTGGTGGCGCGGCAGATGTCGACGATGTAGGCCAGCACCTCTGGACTGATCGTGACACCGCTGATCGCGGCCCGCCCGGCGGCGATATGCGCCGGACCGGCCACCGGCCGCAGACCGGCCGCGGCCAGATCGCGCGGATCGAACCCGCCGGCATGCCGTTGCAGGATGCGGAATTCGTCGTCGCGTTCGGGCAACTGGATATCGACCTTGAACAGGAAGCGGTCCAGCTGCGCCTCGGGCAGGGGATAGGTGCCTTCTTGTTCGATCGGGTTCTGGGTGGCGACCACCACGAACGGGTCCGGCAGCGGGCGCGGGGTCCCGTCGACGGAGACCTGGCGCTCCTCCATCGACTCCAGCAGCGCGGACTGGGTTTTCGGCGGCGTGCGGTTGATCTCGTCGGCCAGCAGCAGGTTGGTGAACACCGGGCCGGAGCGGAAGGTGAATTCGGTGGTGTGCGGGTCGTAGATCTGCGATCCGGTGACGTCGCCCGGCATGAGATCCGGGGTGAACTGCACGCGCGAATGCTCCAGATCCAGCGCGGTCGCCAGCGCACGTACCAGCAGCGTCTTCGCCACGCCCGGAACGCCTTCGAGCAGCACGTGCCCGCGGCACAACAGCGCGAGCACCAGATACATGACGGCGTTGTCGTTGCCGACCACCGCTTTGCCGATCTCGGTGCGCAGCGCCGCGAACGCGGCCGCCGCCTCCTCGGCGCTGGGCGCCTTGCTGGTGTCAATGCTGGTCACGAGACCTCCGCTTCGATCCATTCGAGTTGCGCGGCAACCATTTCCAAGGTGTGTTCATCGGGTACCGGCCCGTACAGGGCGGCGTACACCCAGTTCGGGTCCGCGCCGGTGCGTGCGGTGAGTGCGGCGGTCACCTGGTCCGGTGCGGTATCGGCGGCGACCCCGAGCGGCGTTCGCACCCGGCGCAGGGCGGCCGCACGTAGTTTCGCCGCGACGTATTCGTAGTCCTTCGACCGCCGGTACAGCGCCGCCTGCCCGGCGAGCAGCTCATTGGCGGTGACCTCGACCGGGCGCGGCTCGCCGACCAGCGCACCACGCCGTCGCGCCCGCCACCACACCAGCAGGGCGCCCGCGATGAGGAATTGCAGACCGCCGAAGGCGACGGGGGCGGGCAGGCGTTCGAAGATGGAATCCGATCCGGTGCCGAAATCGGGGTCGACGTCGTCGGGATAGTCGGGTTCCGGCAGATCCGGCGGAATATCGGGCGGCGGGGGAGCGTCGGGGGCACCGCACGATTGCAGCACTGCCCACAGCAGCAGGATCAGCACGGCGATGCCCGCGAGGGTGGCCCAGAACTTCGGGGCGCGCAGCAGATCCGGCAGCGGCGGCAGGCTCGGGCGGGTGCGTGGTTTTCGTTCGTCGGCGTCGACTTCGCGAGGCTCGGTCGCCGGGGGTGGTGCCGCCGCGGAGAACTGGTCGACGAATTCGAGCCTGCGGTATTCGTCCTCGGTCGCGTGTCTGCCGCCGTAGACGACCTCGTCGAAACTGTGCGCGGCCGGGCGGAATTCGTCGGCGTGCTGCACCGGAACGGCCGCGGCGGTGACCTCGTCCGCGGTCTCGGCTGCGGTGCGGGACCGGCGGATGTCGAGCAGGCCGCGCTGTTCCAGCCCGCGCAGGGTGGCCCGGAAGCGTTCCCGCAGGGCCGCGTCGTAATCACGGCGCTCGAGCGCGGATTCGGCGGCGGCGCGGTGATCGGCGGCGGAGCCGAGCCGAGGTGGTCGCGGCGCCGTCGCGTTGTCCGGGGTGTTCGGTTCGGTCATCGCACCCCCGCGCCGAGCGGCAGCCGGATATCCATACCCTCGCGGCGGCAGCGACGGTCCACATAGACGACCACCCGGGGCGCGGATTCGACTACCTCACCGAACGTGACGATCAGCAGCACCGCCGAGGTCGTCAGGACGATCACCGCCCACCGATGGGTGCCGGAGAAATCGGAGAGGAACCACGGGATGCCGAGCAGCGGCAGGGCCGTCAGCAGCAGCAGCGCGCGGACGCACAGCCACAGCCAGACCGTCGGCCACTGCGTCCCGGCGATCAGCAGTTTCGAGCGCGCCACCGCGGCCCGATGATTCGCGCCCTCGGCGAATATCACCGGCACCGTCACGAAACGATTCGCGCGCAACCAGCCCAGCCACAGCAGCGCGAACGGCACCCCGATGATCAGCACCGTGCCGAGGCCGAGGACCGCGAGGCCGACCAGCGTGAACAGCGACCCGAACAGCAGTTGCGGGCCCAACCGCGCGCCGGACCGCCGCAGTGCGGTCCGCCAGTCGGTCGGCGCGCCATGGACCGCGGCCGTGCCGATCGCGGTGGTGAGTCCGCGCATCGCGAACCGCACCAGCCACGCGCAGATCAGGGTGCTGACCACCACTGTCCACGCGACCGCGGCATCGTCGTCATCGGACAGCCGCGAGACTCCGGCCGTCACACCGGCGATGACGAGTTCGGCCGCGACGATCAGGATCGCACCGAACCCGGCCAGCGGGCGGATGGCCGACTGGATGAGCGCGAACGGCGTATCGAGCAGTTCGCGGAAGGTCATCGGACGGATCGGCACCGTCGTTCCGAGAGACCCCGGCACCGGATCGTTCCCCGCCCCGACGGCACCGGCCGTATCGGCTGGTGGCACGCGGCCGAGTCTAACCGGTCACCGGTCAGCGCAGCAGATGCTCCACCACGCGCCGGTACCGCTCCGGGTCGATCGGCGGCAGCCCGAGCAAGGCGCGCAGATAGATTCCGTCCCCGACCAGCCGCACCAGATCCGCGCGCACCGGATCGTCGATCTCGGCGTCCAGGCCGTCGGACCAGGAGTTCATCATCTCGGCGAGCGCTTGCTGGACGACGTCGGTCTCCGGGCCCGCGGTGGCGTCGACGGTGCGCATGGTGGCCAGCAGCGATCGGTACAGCTCCAGTTCGAGGGCTTCGTCGGTGGATTCGGTGTTCGGAATCTGCAGGTACCACTCGGCCACCGAGCCGCCCGCGGCGACCGAATCGGCGAGCTGGGTGCGGGCGCGCTCGGTCAGCCGCCGGACGAGGCCGGCGAGCAGCGCGTCCTTGCTCTTGAAGTGATAGAGCAGCCCACCCTTGGACACGCCCGCGGCAGCGGCGACGTTCTCGAGGGTCACCTGGGACATGCCCTTGTCCAGCAGCAGCGTCTCGAGGGCGTCCAGGATGCGATCGCGGGTGGTTGTTGTCACCTGGCTAACTGTACCGGCTGGACGGTAATGTTTAGTACTGTACCGTCTGGACGGTTTACGACGAACGACGAAAGTCGAGAAGGATCATGGACATCACCACGGGGACCGGCCCCGACCTGCGCGAAACCCCGCCCCGCGCCACCACGCGGGACTGGATCGGCCTGGCCGTGCTGGCCCTCGCCCTGCTGTTGCTCGCGGTGGACGCGACCGTGCTCGATATCGCGGTCCCCGCCATCAGCGCCGACCTGGCCCCGAGCACCACCCAGCTGCTGTGGATCATCGACGTCTACTCGTTCGTGCTGGCCGGCCTGCTGGTGATGATGGGCAACCTCGGCGACCGGATCGGCCGGCGCAGGCTACTGCTGATCGGTGCGGCGGGCTTCGGCCTGGCCTCGCTGCTGGCGGCGTGGTCCGTGAGCCCTGAAATGCTGATCGCGGCCCGCGTCCTGCAGGGCGTCACCGGCGCGACCCTGATGCCCGCCACCCTCGGGCTGATCCGCTCGATGTTCCTCGACCCGCGTCAGCGCACCTTCGCCATCGCGGTCTGGGGTGCGATGGCCGGTGGTGGCGCGGCGGCCGGCCCGCTGCTGGGCGGCTGGCTGCTCGAGCACTACTGGTGGGGCTCGGTGTTCCTGGCGAACCTGCCGGTGATGCTGGCGTTGGTCGCGCTCGGACCGCTGCTCATCCCGGAGTCGAAGGACCCGAACCCGGGCCGCTTCGACATCCCGAGTGCGGTGCTGTCGATGCTGGCGCTGGTGCCGTTCGTGTACGCGGTCAAGGAGTTCGCGGCGCACGGCGTGAGCGCGGTGCCGATGGTCGCGGGTGTGATCGGTGTGGTCGCCGGCGTGCTGTTCGTGCGCAGGCAGCGCACCCTCGACCAGCCCATGCTCGACCTGCGACTGTTCGAGGTGCCGCAGTTCCGCACGGCGGTGCTGACCAACCTGCTCGCGGTCTTCGCGCTGGCCGGTGTGCTGTTCTTCGGTTCGCAGTATCTGCAGCTGGTGCTCGGCCGTTCGCCGATGCAGGCGGGATTGCTGTTGCTGCCCGGTCTCGCGGCCAGCGTCGTCGGCTCGCTGCTGGCGGCCGTGCTGGTGCAGCGGTGGCGGCCGACCGCGGTGCTCGGTGGCTCGCTGGCGGTGGCGGCACTCGGTGCGGCGCTGTTTCTCTGGGTGAGCGCCGACGCCGCGACCGGCACCGCGCCGTTCGTGCTCGGCTTCGGGCTGATCGGCACCGGCGTCGGCATCGCGCTGACGGTGTCGTCGGATCTGGTGGTCAGCTCGGCTCCGGTCGAGCGCGCCGGTGCCGCGGCGGCCATCTCCGAGACGGCCTATGAAACCGGTATCGCGCTCGGTGTGGCGCTGCTCGGCAGCATGGTGATGGCGGTGTTCCGCAACGGGCTCGACCTGTCGCAGCTGCCGTCGGAAGCCTCCGGCGCGGCCGCCGAATCGCTGGGCGGTGCGGCGGATCTGGCCCGGCAGCTACCGGAGGCGGCGGGCTCGGCCCTGCTGACGTCGGCGCACGAATCCTTCGTCACCGGTATCCACCTGGCCTCGATCGGTATCGCGGGCGTGCTGCTGGTGGCGGCGGTGCTGGCGTTCCGCTCGCGGGCCGCGCGGAACTGACGGGGTCGAGAGGCGCTCGGCTGTCCGGGCGGTATGCCGGCCCGAGCGCTATCCCTTCGTGCGGCGCACTCACTTCGCCCGGGGCCGGGCGAGTTCGGTGCGTTGGGTGCGGCCGCGCAGGGTCACCGACTCGCCGAGCTTCCAGCGCGATGCCTCCTCGGCATCGGCGGCGGAAATGGTGGTAGCCGAGCTCAGCAGCAGGCCCGAATCCTGTTTGGCCAATTCGCACAGCCGGGCGGCCTCGTTCACCGCGTCCCCGATGACGGTGAATTCGTAACGCTGACGGGCGCCCACATTGCCGGCGACCACCCGTCCGGCGGCCACGCCGATGGCGGCGGAGAAATCGGAGGTGTGCTCGTCCAGGCGGGCGCGGATGGCGCCGGCACAGGCCAGCGCGGCGCCCGCGGCATCGGGCAGCGGCGCCGGGGCACCGAAGACCGCCAGCGCGGCATCGCCTTCGAATTTGTTGACCAGCCCGCCCTGCCGTTCCACCTCGTCCACCACGATGGCGAAGAACTCGTTGAGAATCGCGACGATCTCGGTGGCCGGGCGGGTCGCGGTCAACGTGGTCGAGCCGATGATGTCGATGAACAGCGCCGCGGCCTCGCATTCCTGCCCGCCCAGCTGCGGATTGCTGCCGATCGCCGCGACCGCGACCTCATGGCCGACGTGTCTGCCGAACAGATCGCGGATCTGTTCACGCTCGCGCAGCCCGTGCACCATCCGGTTGAAACCGCTTTGTAGCTCACCCATTTCGGTGCCGTCGTAGACGGTGACCGCGACATTCAGATCGCCGCCCTCCACCTGCCGCAATGCCCGGCGCACCCCGCGGATCGGCGCCACCGTCGCCGCCGAGGCCTGCATCATCAACAGCATCCCGAACACCAGGGTCGCCCCGCCGAGGGTCAGCACGCAGACGGCCATCCGCTCGGTGCTGACGTCGAACCCGGTCAGCGACAGCAGCGCGACCACCATCGACAGCGCCACCGGCACCGCCGAACCAAGCAGCCACATCAGCATGGTCCGCCCGAACACGCCGATGCTGTGGATGACCCGCCCCGGCGCGGCATCGAGCACCCGCGCCGTCACCGATCGCAGCGCGAACTCAGCGATCAGATAGCTGTTGGCGCACACCACGATCGCGCTGAACCCGATGCCGAGCACGATCTTCGGGATGAGCGCCGGATCGGCGAGCCCGTAGAGCAGGCTGAGCACCACCGCGCCGCCGAACCACAACCACGCCTGTTGCCATACCAGCCGTCGCGGCACCCGCACCGCCGCACGCTGTTCGGCCTCGGTGGGCACATGCTCGGGATCGATCGCCCACCGCAACGTGCGCAACCCCGCCATCGTCCCCCACAGCAGCCCGACCACCACCGCCAGCGTCGCGTACACCGGCGCGGCAATCGCATTGAGCGGCAGCAGCCGCAGCGTGAAGATCGTCGGCCCCGGCAGCACGAACCCGATCAGCACGATCGCC
>NZ_BAFY01000004.1 GCF_000308555.1 Nocardia cyriacigeorgica NBRC 100375
GGTTCATCCACAGGTGTGCATGAATGACACGTCTGTAATACGGCGGACGGCAACCGGGCTCAGCGCCACCTCATGGTCATGATCAGGCCGATCACCATCAGGCCGAAGCCGATCAGGAAGTTCCACGCGTCGAGGTCGCGCATCCAGCTGATCTGGTCGCCCGCGAGGTAGTACACAAGCAGCCACACCAGGCCCGCGAGCATGAACCCGAGCATGATGGCGACGTACCAGACCGGCGACGGACCGACGGCCTTCACCTTCACCGGGGTCCGGCTGGCGGGGGAGCTGGAGTAGTCGGTCTTCTTACGGACCTTGGACTTGGGCATGACGTCCTCGAATTCGGCGAACAGGGCAATACCGGCGTCCCTCCGGTTCTCTCTAGGCTATCCCAACTGGTAATGGATGCGACGGCCTGTGGGTAGGCCACGTAATCTCGAACCATGCGTGTTCTGGTCGTCGACAATTACGACAGCTTCGTCTACAACCTGGTCCAGTACCTGGGCCAGCTGGGCGCGGAGGCCGAAGTCTGGCGCAACGACGACCAGCGCCTGGCCGATCTGGACGCGGTGGCCGCCGAATTCGACGGCATTCTGATCAGCCCCGGCCCGGGCACGCCCGATCGGGCGGGCGCCAGCATCGAGCTGGTCCACGCCGCGGCCAGGCAGCGCACGCCGTTGCTCGGTGTGTGTCTCGGCCACCAATCCATCGGCGCGGCCTTCGGCGCCACCGTGACCCGGGCGCCGGAGCTGCTGCACGGCAAGACCAGCGAGGTCTTCCATATCGGCGCCGGCGTGCTGGCGGGGCTGCCCGATCCGTTCACCGCCACCCGCTATCACTCGCTCACCGTCCTCGAAGACACCCTGCCCGACGAGATCGAGGTGCTCGGACGCACCGAAAGCGGGATCGTGATGGCCATGCGGCATCACGACCTGCCCATCCACGGTGTGCAGTTCCATCCGGAGTCGGTGCTCACCCAGGGCGGACATCGGATGCTGGCCAACTGGCTCGAGGTGTGCGGCGAACGTCCGGCCGAGGGCCTGGTGGAAATGCTGGAGGCGGAGGTCGCGGCGCTGGCGATCTCATGAGCCGGCCGTATGTGCTGCTCTCGGTCGCCGCGAGCGTCGACGGCTACATCGACGACGCGAGCCCGCGGCGGCTGCTGCTGTCGAGCGCCGAGGATTTCGACCGGGTTGATCAGCTGCGGGCCGAGTCGGATGCCATCCTGGTCGGCGCCCAGACCTTGCGCGCTGACAATCCGCGGCTGCTGGTGAACGATCAGGCGCGCCGGGCCGAGCGGGTCGCGGCCGGGAAGCCCGAGTACCCGCTCAAGGTCACGGTGACCGCGAGCGGTGAGCTCGATCCTGAGCTGCGGTTCTGGCATCACGGCGGTGACAAGCTGGTCTACACCACCGTCGACGGGGCGGCCCGGCTCGGTAACCGGCTGGGCGAGACCGCCGAGGTCGTCGCACTCGGCGAGCGGATCGATCTCGGTCGGTTGCTCGATGATCTGGGTAGCCGGGGTATCGGCCGGTTGATGGTCGAGGGTGGCACCCGCATCCTCACCGGTTTTCTGGCGGCCGATCTCGCCGATGAACTGGTGCTGGCGATCGCGCCGCTGATTGTCGGCGACGCCGCCGCACCACGCGTACTCGATCCGGCCGACTACCCCCAGGGCGCGCAGCGGCGGATGCGGCTGGCCGAGGTCGGCCGGGCCGGCGATGTCGCGGTGCTGCGCTATCTGCCCAAGACGGGCGATTCGCCCGAAGCGTGAACGAGGAGGCCACAGTGAGTACCGCGCCCACCGACCACAACTGGATGCTGCGCGCGATCACCCTCGCCCGCCTCGCCCCGCGCAGCGAGACCGCCTTCTCGGTGGGTGCGGTCATCGTCGCCGACGGCGTCGAGATCAGCTCCGGCTATTCGCGGGAAACCGATCCGAAGGTACACGCGGAAGAATCCGCGCTGGACAAACTGGCCGCGGACGACCCCCGGTTGGCGGGCGCCACGATCTACAGCACCCTCGAACCGTGTTCGGAGCGCGCCACGGCGACGCGGCTGCCGTGCACCGAGCGGATCCTTCGGGCCGGAATTCCCAGAGTGGTCATCGCCTGGCGGGAACCGGCCACCTTCGTCACCGACTGTGTCGGTGTGGAGCGGCTGCGCCAGCACGGCGTCGAGGTGGTCGAACTACCGGACCTGGCCGAGGCGGCGATGTCGATGAACCGCCACCTCGACCTGTCCTGATCGACTCAGTGCGTCACGGCCTGCCGTAGACGGCGGTGACGAACTCGCCGAGCTGATTGTCATCGAGATGCCTGGCCAGGTCGGCCTCGCTGATCATGCCGATCAGGCGCTTGTTCTCGATCACCGGCATGCGTTTGACCTGGTGGGTCTCCATTTCGTCGAGCACCTCGTCGACGTCGGCGTCGGCCGAGACCCAGCGGGGGGTCGCTTCGCAGAGCTCGGCGGCGCGAGTGCCCGACGGGGACAGACCCTGGGCGATGCATTTCACCACGATGTCGCGGTCGGTGATGATGCCGCACATCCGTTCGTTCTCGTCGGCGATGACGAGCGAGCCGACACCGAGTTCGGCCATCACGCGGGCCGCCTGGGCGACCGTTTGATCTCGGGAAATCCACTGAGCGCCGGGCTTCATGATGTCCCTGGCAGTGGTCATCTGGGCTACCTCCTCATGGATTCAGCTGAGCTGATCGGGATGGAGCCCATCAATTGTCGCACCGCACGGACCGACCGGTTCGGTGAATCGGCATCCCGTTCACCCGAATGCGGCAGCCGGTCCGGCGGCGCGATCGATCACGGCGGACCGAGCGGCAGCACTCCGGTGTAGATGACGATGGTGCTGTTGCGTCCGACCGAGGAGCCGGCCGCCGGCTGCTGGTTCAGCACCTTGCCGACGTTCGCCGAATCCAGCGTGACCTGCGTGTTCTGCACGATCTGGGTGGTGGAGCCCGCCCACCCGGCCTGGCGCAGCCGGTCGATGGCCTGCGAGGCGTTCAATCCGACCAGGCTCGGCATGGTGAACTCGGCGCCGAGCGAGACCTGGACCGTGACGGTCGAGCCCTTCTCCGCGGTCGAACCACCGGCCGGGCTGGTCGCGATGACCTCACCCTTCGGCCGGGACGAGACAACTTCCTGGACGACGACCTTGAACTGCGCGCCCTCCACCAGATTCGGTTCGGCGACCTCGATGTCCTGGCCCACCACATTGGGCACTCGGACCTGCTCGGGGCCGCTGCCGATGGTCACCTTGACGGCCCGGTCGACCTCGACGCTCGCGCCCTCGGCCGGGTTCTGGCCGATCACCTTGTCCAGCTCGGCGGTGCTGGAGGCCTCCTTGTCGACCTGGGGATCCAGCCGCAACCCGATGGCATTGAGCTTCTGCTCGGCCTCCTGCCGGGTCAGCCCGGTCAGGCGCGGCACCTGGACCTGCGCCGGCCCGGTGGACACCTGCAGGGTGATGGTGCTGCCCTCGTCGACGCGGGAACCGCCGAGGGGCTGGGTGGCGATCACATTGTCGGGAGCGACCCTGGCATCGGGCTTTTCCTGGATGGCGACGTGGAAACCGAGGTCCTCGAGCTTCTGCTCGGCCTCCTGTACCGAAATGTTCGACAGATCGGGGACGGCGACCTGGTCGGGTTTGCTGCCCGGCCCGATCAGCACCCAGAACAGGGCGATCGCGACGATCACCGCGGCCACCGCGCCGAGTGTCAGATAGGCGGTGCGCCGCTGGCTCGGCGGATCCACCGGCTCCTGCTCACCGGTGTCGTCATTGCCGCGATACGCGGACCGGTCATGGTTGTCGACAGTGTGGTACGAACGCGGCGCCGGTTCCTCCGAGCCGAGGATGGTGGTGCGGTCCTCGTCGGTCATCACCATCGGCGCGCTCGGCTTCTGCCCGCCGAGCACCCGGATCAGGTCCGCGCGCATCTCGGCGGCGGTTTGATATCGGTTGGCCGGATTCTTGCTCATCGCCTTGAGCACCACCGAATCCAGTTCGCGTGGCACCCCGTCGTGCACCAGCGAGGGCAGCCGGGGATCCTCGCGCACATGCTGGTAGGCCACCGCCACCGGTGAGTCGCCGGTGAAAGGGGGTTCGCCGGTGAGGATCTCGAAGAGCACGCAGCCCACCGAGTACACATCCGAGCGGGCGTCGACGGATTCGCCGCGCGCCTGTTCCGGCGACAGGTATTGCGCGGTACCGATGACGGCCGCGGTCTGCGTCATCGGATTGGCGGCGTCGGCGATGGCGCGGGCGATGCCGAAGTCCATCACCTTCACCGCACCGGACCGGTTGATCATGATGTTGGCCGGCTTCATATCGCGGTGCACGATGCCGGCCTTGTGACTGAAATCCAATGCGGCGCAGACATCGGCGATGATCTCCATCGCCCGGCGCGGCGGCAGCGGGCCCTTGCCGCGCACGATATCGCGCAGCGTCTCGCCGTCCACGTACTCCATCACGATGTAGGGCAGCGGGCCGCCGTCGACCTCGGCTTCGCCGGTGTCGTACACCGCGACGATGGCCGGATGATTCAACGCGGCGGCGTTCTGCGCCTCCCGTTTGAAGCGCAGATAGAAGGTGGGGTCGCGGGCCAGATCGGCGCGCAGCACCTTGATCGCCACATCCCGGCTCAGTCGCAGGTCGCGCGCCTTGTGCACCTCCGACATCCCGCCGAACCCGATGATCTCGCCCAGCTCGTACCGGGAGGAGAGATTCTTCGGGGTCGTCATGGCAGTCCTTGCTGGGAAGTAGCCGGCGTGCTGCTTTCGGTGACGACTGGACGTCGGGCACCGGGAATCTCGGGCAATGGTATGTCGACGGTCGGAATGCGCCGACCCGTGGTCGTCGGCTGCGCCGAGGTGCGCTGAACGGTCGTGGTCGGCTCGGTCGTCGTCGGTTCCGTCGTGGTCGTTTCGGTGGTCGTCGACGTCGGCGGTTCGGTGGTCGTGGTCGGCGGCTGCGTGGTGGTGGGCTCCTCGGTCGTGGTCACCGGGGGCGGCACCGGCCGCACGGTCGTGGTGACCGGCGGTGGCAGCGGCTTGGGGGTATGCGGGGCGACCGTGCTCGACTCGATCGGCCGGTTCGGATCGGGGTTGGTGTCGCCGCCGAACAGCAGCCAGATCACCAGGCCGCCGAGCACCACGGCGCCCACACCGAGCCCGGCCATCCACTTCTGCGTGGAGGTCAGGCCGCCTTTGTGGTCGTCGGGCGGCATCGGCGCGTGCCCGGAGGTGGGAGCGGCGCCCATCGTGGTCGGAGTCGCCGCGCCGGTCGCCGCCGCGGTCGGATAACGCACGGTCGCGCCGTTGTCGTAGGCGGGCTGGGCCGAGGGCAGCACCACCGTCGGGCCGGGCGGCAGCACCCGGGTGGCGCCGGTGGGCGCGGGTCCGGTGCCCATCCCGCGCGGCGGCGGTGGCCTGCGACCGGCGCGCACCGCGGCGACGGCGTCGGCGAACTCGCCGCCGTCGGCGTAGCGCTGGGCCGGGTCCTTGCCGATCGTGATGTCGATCAGTTCGCGCACGTTGGGCGGTAGATCCGACGGCATCGGCGGCGGTGTCTCGCGCACATGCTTCATCGCGACGGTGATCGCGCCGTCGCCGCTGAACGGCCGCTGACCGGCCAGGGCCTCATAGCCGACGATGCCGAGGGAGTACACGTCGCTGGACGCGGTGGCGTCCTCGCCGACGGCCTGCTCCGGTGCGATGTACTGCGCGGTGCCCATCACCATGCCGGTCTTGGTTACCGGCGAGGCGTCCACCGCCTTGGCGATGCCGAAGTCGGTGATCTTCACCTGCCCGGCGGGGGTAACCAGGATATTGCCGGGCTTCACATCGCGGTGCACCACGCCGGCGGCATGCGCCACCTGCAAGGCCCGTCCGGTCTGCTCGAGCATGTCCAGGCCCTGGGCCACCGAAAGCCTGCCGAGCCGGTTCAGCACGGTGTTCAGCGGTTCGCCCTGCACCAGCTCCATGACCAGGTAGGCCACTTCCCCGCCCTGCGGGTCGACGGTCTCGCCGTAGTCGTAGATGCCGGCGATGCCGGAGTGGTTGAGCTGCGCGGTGGTCTTGGCCTCGGTCCGGAACCGGTGCCGGAAGGTGGGATCGGCCGAGAACTCCGACTTGAGCACCTTGACCGCCACCCGCCGGTCGAGACGGGTGTCGAGGGCTTCCCAGACCTGGCCCATACCGCCGGTGGCGATCAGCCGCTGCAGCCGGTACCGGTCCGCGATCATCGCACCGTTGTTCAGCATCGGTTTCCCCGCAGATTCACTCGCACATCCATCTCGTTCAGCGCCCTTGCAGGCCCGCGTCCAGTACCGCGCGGGCTACCGGCGCGGCGACCGACCCACCGGTTGCCGCCTCCCCGCGGTCGCCGCCGTTCTCCACGATGACCGCGATCGCGATCTTCGGGTTCTGCGCGGGCGCGAAGGCGATATACCAGGCATGCGGTGGGGTATTACGCGGGTCCGAGCCGTGTTCGGCCGTACCGGTCTTGGACGCGATCTGGTACGGCCGTCCGCCACCGCCCTTGGTGTTCTGTTCGGAGGCGACCATCAGGTTGGTCACGGTCGACGCTACCTGGGCGCTCACTGCCTGCCCGACCGACACCGGTGTGGTTTCCGACAGCACGCTCAGATCGGGGCCCTGCAGCTGGTCGACCAGGTACGGCTCCATCCGCACGCCGCCGTTGGCGATGGTCGCGGCGATGACCGCGTTGTTGAGCGGGGTCAGCGCGACGTCGCGCTGGCCGATGCTGGTCTGGCCGAGCGCGGCGTCGTCGGGGATCGGCCCGACGGTGCTCTCGGCGACCGGGATCGGCACCCCGCGATGCGGGCCGATGCCGAAGGCGGCGGCCTCGTCCTTCAGATTCGAGGCGCCCACATCGATACCCAGCTCGACGAACGCGGTATTGCACGACATCCGGAAGGCGTCGTAGAGCGAGGCGGTCGGGCCGGGACCGCAGTTGGTGCCGTTGTAGTTCTCCAGCGTGGTGCTGGTGCCCGGCAGGGTGATGTTCGGCGCCGCGGTGAACTGGGTCTCCGGGGTGGCGACCCCGTTGGACAGCGCCGCGGCGGTGACGATCACCTTGAAGGTGGATCCGGGCGGATAGGTCTGGGAGACGGCGCGATTGAGCATCGGCTGACTCGGATCCGAGCTGAGCTGCTCCCACGCCTTGGTGCCCTGGGCACCGTCGTGGCCCGACAGCAGGTTCGGGTCGTAGCTCGGCGTGGACACCATCGTCAGGATCTTGCCGGTGCTCGG
>NZ_BAFY01000003.1 GCF_000308555.1 Nocardia cyriacigeorgica NBRC 100375
CCTCGACGGACGCTGTCATGGCGATCTCCCTTGATCGACGATGGAGCAACTGTGAGATAAATATACTCTAAGTCTCTCACGTTCGCAGGGTGTGCGCCTCTCTCCGGCACCGAGCCGGTGGAGCACCGCTAGCGTGCAGGGGGTGGATTCTGTACTCGACTACCTGCTCACCGCACCGGCCGAGGTCGAAGCGCTCACCGATGTGCCGCAGGCCTGGCAGCGGCACCGGGACACCGCCGCGGCGTTCGAGGTTCCCGTGGACGCCGCCCTGGCCTGCGGATTCGGTGCGGATCGGCTCGGCTATGCGTTCCTGTCCGGATACCAAGCCGCCCTGCGGGCCTTGTTGCCGCAGCTGCCGCCGGGGGAGTTGGTGTCGCTGTGCGCGACCGAGCAGGGCGGTGGGCACCCGGCGGCCATCCGGACCACCGTCACCGAGCGGGACGGGCACTGGCTGGTCGACGGGACCAAGACCTTCGCCACGCTCGGCGAGCCCGCCGAGCGGCTGGTGGTGATCGGCACTGCCGGCACCGACGGCGACGGCCGCAACCGATTGGCCGCCTTGCTCGTGGACACCGACCAGCCGGCCGTGGCGCGGACCCCGCTTCCCGAAACGCCGTTCATCCCGGAAATACCGCATGCGACGGTTACATTCGCTGGTGCGCGAGCTGAGATGCTGCCCGGCGACGGCTACTCCGGCTATCTGAAACCGTTTCGAACCATCGAGGACATTCACGTGCTCGCGGCGGCGCTCGGCTGGCTGATCCGGATGGGGCGCCGAGGTACGGTGGCGCGATCGTTGCTGGAGCAGTTGCTGGCCGATGCGGCGGCCTTGCGTGACCTCGCCCGGGCGTCCGCGAGTTCACCCGGGGTGCATATCGCCCTGGGTGGGGTGCTCGCCCGTTTCGATGAACTACCCCGGATGACGGCGCCGATCTGGGCGGCGGCCGAGCCGGAGGATGTGCGGCGCTGGGAGCGGGATCTGCCGCTGCTGCGGGTTGCCGGGAAGGTGCGGGGCCTGCGATTGGCGTCGGCCTGGCAATCGGTGCACGCCCCCGCTCTTTAGTGCCGGAAACGAGGTTCCACCAATCGGTTCCGGTGGAACCTCGTCCGGACATGAGAGCGGGCCTCGGCGAAGGGGGGGAGTTAGCCGAGGCCCGCGTAAGGTCGGCCCGGGGGGGAGGGGCCGACGAGAACGATCCTACGCGAAGATCCGCGTTTTTGTGTGTATGAGGACAGTCGGTTTCGAAGTTTTTTCGGGGTAATTCACAGGGTTCGGGTCCCGGGGTTGGTGAATCGGACACCCGGCTGGATCCCGAGCTGGGCCGCCGATGGCTCTGTGATAGCCAAAAGCGCAGGCCCGCACCGGTTTACCGGGTTGTATACGCGGTTGTCCAGGGAGTCCGGCGCCATCGGCAAAACATGCCGACCGGTCGCTGTAGCCGCTGTCGGGCGGATCAGGTAGTCGGCGTGTTGTCGCCAGGCGTGCGGCGGCGCGGCCGGTTGGCTACCGCGATATCGCAAATGTGTCGTACCCCCGTGGCAGCATTCCGCGCGTGGACGACCTCGCCTCGCGAACACTGCCGTCGTCGGTGTATTTCCGTACCGGACTACACGGACGCGGGCCGTCCACGCGTCCGAATGAGTACCGGCCCGCCCGTATTCGAGTAGTCCGGTACGCACGACCACACGCACCCGCCCGCGGCATCATCGAATCGGTCGCACCCCGATCCGGAACCCCCGAGCACCGCCCGGATCGAGGTGCGACCTTTCTTCGTTGCCCAGCGGTAACCGGGCGGCCGGACAAATCGGATGAAATCGGCCACCCGAAGCGCAATACTCACACCAGGTCTGGTCGATCGTCCGAATGGTGCGATCCGTCCGGTTGCCGGCCCCGGCGATTAGTTTCCGCACCGAAGGCCGTCATATCAGCAGGTCGCCGAGGAAGCCGGCCACCGACACCGCATGTCATCGAGCTACGAACTTCAGGAGAATCATGGGTGACGCAATAGTCGCCGAGGGTCTCGTCAAGCGATACGGCCCGCAGGTCGCCCTCGACGGACTCGACCTGACCGTGCCCGAGGGCACCGTCACCGCCCTGCTCGGTCCGAACGGCGCCGGGAAAACCACCACCGTCCGCGTGCTGACCACGCTGTTGATCCCGGACGGCGGCCGCGCCACCGTCGCGGGCATCGATGTGCTGCGTGATCCGCGGGCCCTGCGCCGCAATATCGGCGCGTCGGGTCAGTACGCGGCAGTCGACGAGTACCTCACCGGCTTCGAGAACCTCGAAATGGTGGGGCGCCTGTACCACATGGGTGTGCAGCGCAGTAAGGAACGTGCCCGCGAACTGCTCGACCGGTTCCGGCTCAGCGACGCCGCCGATCGCCCGGTCAAGGGCTACTCCGGCGGTATGCGCAGGCGCCTGGACCTGGCCGGTGCGCTGGTCGCCGAGCCACCGGTGTTGTTCCTGGACGAGCCGACCACCGGCCTCGACCCACGGGCCCGCCTGGACCTGTGGGATGTGATCGAGGAACTCGTGGCCGGCGGCACCACCCTGCTGCTCACCACCCAGTACATGGAGGAAGCCGACCGGCTCGCCGATTCCATCGCGGTGATCGATCGCGGCAAGGTCATCGCCAAGGGCACCGCCGACGAACTGAAGACGATGGTCGGCGGCGACCGCATCGAACTCACCGTCGACCATGTGGCCAACCTGGCCGTCGCACAGCAGGCGCTGGCGGGTCTGGCCGACGGCGAGATCCATCTGGAACCGGGCCTGCGCCGCATCATCGTGCCGGTCAGCAACGGCTCGCAAGCGCTGGTCGAGGCCGTCGGCAGGCTCAACGACCACAGTGTGAAGATCCACGACGTCGGCCTGCGGCGCCCGTCGCTCGACGACGTGTTCCTCACCCTCACCGGACACGAGGCCGAGGAATTGACCAACGCCGACGACGCGGCCGAGGGCCTCGGCGCGCTGGAAGCTACGGAAGGAAAGACCCGATGACCGCGGTCAGCACCACGACGGTCGTGCCCGATCACGGCCCAGGACTCGGTGAGCGGCTCTCGACCGTCGTCTCCGACACCATCACCATCACCAAGCGCAACGTCATCAAGATCAAGCGCGTGCCCGATGTGCTGATCTTCAGCACGCTGTCGCCGATCATGTTCGTGCTGCTGTTCGCCTACATTTTCGGCACGGCGATCAAGGTGCCGGGACTGGAGGGCGGCTACCGCGAATTCCTCATCGCCGGCATCTTCGCCCAGACCTGTGTGTTCGGCGCGACCTTCACCGGGCTGAGCCTGGTTGAGGACATGCAGAAGGGCATCATCGACCGATTCCGGTCGCTGCCGATGGAGCCGGTCGCGGTGCTCATCGGGCGCACCATCAGCGACGTCGTCATCAATGTGGTGAGCCTGGTGGTCATGTCGCTGACCGGCCTGATCGTCGGCTGGCGGATCCGGGGCTCACTGCTGGACGCGGTGCTGGCCTATGTGCTGCTCCTGCTGTTCGCCTACGCGATCTCCTGGATCATGGCCTTCGTCGGGTTGATCGTGCGGGCACCGGAGGTGTTCAACAACGCCAGCTTCATGGTGATCTTCCCGCTCACCTTCCTGGCCAACACCTTCGTGCCGATCGAAGAACTGCCGACGGTGCTGCGCGTGTTCGCCGAATGGAACCCGGTCTCGGCCGTCACCCAGGCGATTCGCGAGCTGTTCGGCAACACCTCGCCGGTGGCGCCGCCGCCGGACACCTGGCCGATGCAGCATCCGGTCGCGACGACCCTGATCTGGGTGGTGGTGATCCTCGCGGTCTTCGTCCCGCTCACCCTCTGGCGGTACAAGCGCAGCGTCAGCCGCTGAGTCTCAGCTCGGCGATTCCGCGCCGGCTCCCGTCTCGGGGGTCGGCGCGGACCCGTTTCGGGAGTAGCCGATGCGCGGCGGGGCCGGCGCGGGCTCGGGCGGCAGCGGGCGCTTGGCGCGGGCCAGCCAGGCGGCACCGCCCGCGGCCGCGACGGCGGCGGCGGTCAGAAGCCGATTACGGGAACGCGAAGACAGGTGCAGGGACCTCGAGCTCATGGGTCAACTCTGACACAGACCCGGGCCGCGCGCACCGAGCCCCAGGTCAGCGCGCTGCCGGGATCGTCATGGCACGATGGTCGGGTGACCATGACCGCGTCGGCGCCGCCGGCCCGATCCGAATGAGCCGATGAACCCCCAACCTCCCGCGACGACGTGTGTCCGGCACCCGGATCGGGTGACCGGCCTGGCCTGCACCAGGTGCGGCCGGCCCGCCTGCCCGGAATGTCTGCGCCCGGCCTCGGTCGGCCAGCACTGTGTGGATTGCCTGCGCGCGGACAACCGCGGCGCCCCGCAGGTTCGCACGGTGGCGTCCGCGGCCGCGCCGCGAGTGCGGATTCCGTATGTCACCTACGCGCTGATCGCGGTGAACGTGGCGGTGTTCGCCATTACCGCGGCGCAGTCGCGCAGCCTGATCGATAACTACAACGGCTCTCAGCTGTTCCTGCGCTGGGTGATGTTCCCGCCGGCGGTGGCCGATGGCGACTGGGTGCGGGTGATCGGCTCCGGATTCCTGCACTACGGACCGATTCATCTGCTGCTCAACATGTTCGCGCTGTATGTGGTCGGCCGCGATATCGAGCTGGTGCTCGGCCGGTCGCGCTACCTGGCGGTGTATCTGGTCTCGCTGCTCGGCGGTTCGGCTGCGGTCATGGTGTTCGCCCAGGACAACCTCACGGCGGGCGCGTCCGGTGCGGTCTACGGCCTGTTCGGCGCCATCACGGTGATCTTGATCCGGCTGCGGCAGAACGCCAACAGCATGTTCATCCTGATCGGCATCAACGTCTTCATCAGCTTCTCGCTGCCGGGTATCTCGCTGTTCGGCCACCTCGGCGGGCTCGCGGCGGGCACGCTGGCCACCCTCGGCATCCTGTTCCTGCCCGCCTGGTTGAAGGCAGGGTCGACGCGCAGCGCCCAGATCATCGGCTGGTCCGCGGTCGCGACAATCACGGTGATCTCGCTGGCCGTCATCGGGGTGACGGCGACGACGCTGCTGCCGTGAGGTAATGCGCCACCTATGCCGGACCGGAATGTTTCACGCGAAACCACGAGGTTCATGGAACCGGTGCAATGCCGTGGCGACCGTGAGGGCCGCGACAACGCTCAGGGCCGGGTGATGTCCCCGCTCAGCCGCAGCTGCTCGACCAGGACGTCGTAGACGTCTTCGGGGTGGGTGCCCAGGTCCCAGCGGCCGAAGATGAGCAGGCGCTCGGCGTCGTGGTGGATGAGCTCGATTTCCAGCATCGGCATCCGGCGGCCGAGGCGGCGGTAGTAGACGATGCGCGCGCGCAGGATCTGGTCCGGCCGATATTCGGTGGGACCGGTCAGTGAACGCACCACCAGGCGTGGATCAGGGCCGGGAATCACCGAGAGCCGGGGGCGCTGCCGGAAACCGAGACCGGCCAAACCCAGCAGCAGCACGGCGGCGAGGCCGATGAGCAACCGGCCGGGCGGATCATTGTTCAGCACGGCGACCACCGCCAGGATGACGCCGCCCGCGGTCGCCGCGACCAGCGCGGACATCGGTGTGGTCCACGAAAGGCGCGACTCAGGATTCACGATTTCCTCGAGTTGTCCACA
>NZ_BAFY01000002.1 GCF_000308555.1 Nocardia cyriacigeorgica NBRC 100375
TACCTGGCGCAGCCGCCGCTGTACAAGCTCAAGTGGCAGCGCGCCGATCCGGAGTTCGCCTACTCCGACCGCGAGCGCGACGGCCTGCTCGAGGCGGGTCTGGCCGCGGGCAAGAAGATCAACAAGGACGACGGCGTCCAGCGCTACAAGGGTCTGGGCGAGATGAACGCCAAGGAACTGTGGGAGACCACGATGGATCCGGCGGTCCGGGTGCTGCGTCAGGTCACCCTCGACGATGCCGCCGCGGCCGATGAACTGTTCTCGGTGCTGATGGGCGAGGACGTCGAGGCGCGCCGCAGCTTCATCACCCGCAATGCCAAGGACGTTCGCTTCCTCGACGTGTAGCCGGTCAGGGAGGGGCCAGGGGAATCGAACCCTTGACCTCTGCCTGCAACTGCCGCTGCCCCCGAGCCTTCCAACGGAGACCTCTTCATGACTGAGACCACACTGCCCCCGAACGGCGGCGCAGGCGACCGCATCGAGCCGGTCGACATCCAGAACGAGATGCAGAGCAGCTACATCGATTACGCGATGAGCGTGATCGTGGGCCGCGCGCTGCCCGATGTGCGCGACGGCCTCAAGCCGGTGCATCGGCGCGTGCTCTACGCGATGTACGACAACGGTTACCGGCCCGATCGCGGTTACGTGAAGTCCGCGCGCCCGGTCGCCGAGACCATGGGTAACTACCACCCGCACGGCGATGCCTCCATCTACGACACTCTGGTGCGGATGGCGCAGCCGTGGTCGCTGCGGTATCCGCTGGTCGACGGCCAAGGCAACTTCGGCTCCCGCGGCAACGACGGTGCGGCCGCCATGCGCTACACCGAATGCCGCCTGACGCCGCTGGCCATGGAGCTGCTGCGCGAGATCGACCACGAGACCGTCGATTTCACGCCGAACTACGACGGCCGCTCGCAGGAGCCGGTGGTGCTGCCGAGCCGGGTGCCGAACCTGCTGATGAACGGCAGCAACGGCATCGCGGTCGGTATGGCGACCAATATCCCGCCGCACAACCTCAACGAGCTCGCCGAGGCCATCTACTGGGCGCTGGAGAACTACGACGCCGACGAAGAGGCGACCCTCGCCGCGTGCATGGAACGCGTCAAGGGCCCTGACTTCCCGACCGCGGGCCTGATCGTCGGCGGACAGGGCATCCACGACGCCTACACCACCGGCCGCGGTTCCATCCGCATGCGCGGCGTGGTGGAGATCGAGGAAGACACCCGCGGCCGCACCACCATCGTCATCACCGAGCTGCCGTACCAGGTCAACACCGACAACTTCATCAACTCGATCGCCGAGCAGGTGAAGGACGGCAAGATCGCCGGCATCTCCGATATCCACGACGAGTCCTCCGACCGCGCGGGTATGCGGATCGTGGTGACGGTCAAGCGTGACGCCGTCGCCAAGGTCGTGCTGAACAACCTGTACAAGCACACCCAGCTGCAGACCAGCTTCGGCGCCAACATGCTCTCCATCGTCGACGGGGTGCCGCGCACGCTGCGCCTGGATCAGATGATCCGGTACTACGTCGAACACCAGTTGGAAGTCATCGTCCGGCGCACCCGCTACCTGCTGCGCAAGGCCGAGGAACGTGCCCACATCCTGCGCGGCCTGGTCAAGGCGCTCGACGCGCTCGACGAGGTCATCGCGCTGATCCGGCGTTCGGCCAATACCGATACCGCGCGCACCGGCCTGATGCAGCTGCTCGATATCGACGAGATCCAGGCCACCGCCATCCTCGACATGCAGCTGCGCAGGCTCTCGGCGCTGGAGCGGCAGAAGATCGTCGACGAGCTGGCCAAGATCGAGGCCGAGATCGCCGACCTCAAGGACATTCTCGACAAGCCGGAGCGGCAGCGCGGCATCGTGCGCGACGAGCTGGCCGAGATCGTGGAGAAGTACGGCGACGAACGCCGCACCAAGATCATCGCCGCCGACGGTGACGTGGCCGACGAGGATCTGATCGCCCGCGAGGACGTGGTCGTCACCATCACCGAGACCGGCTACGCCAAGCGCACCAAGACCGACCTCTACCGCAGCCAGAAGCGCGGCGGCAAGGGTGTGCAGGGCGCGGGTCTCAAGCAGGACGACCTGGTCAAGCACTTCTTCATCACCTCGACCCACGATTGGCTGCTGTTCTTCACCAACAAGGGCCGGGTCTACCGGGCCAAGGCCTACGAGCTGCCCGAAGCCAACCGGACCGCCCGCGGTCAGCACGTGGCGAACCTGCTGGCGTTCCAGCCGGACGAGAAGATCGCCCAGATCATTCGGATCAAATCCTACGAAGACGCCCCGTATCTGGTGCTCGCCACCAAGAATGGCCTCGTGAAGAAGTCGCGGCTGTCGGATTTCGACTCCAACCGCAGCGGAGGCATCGTCGCGGTGAACCTGCGCGACAACGACGAACTGGTCGGTGCCGTGCTGTGCTCGGCGGACGACGACCTGCTGCTGGTATCGGCACAGGGCCAGTCGATCCGCTTCGCGGCGACCGACGAGGCGCTGCGTCCGATGGGCCGGGCCACCTCCGGCGTGCAGGGCATGCGGTTCAACGCCGAGGACGAGCTGCTCTCGCTCAACGTCGTGCGTGAGGGCACATACCTGCTGGTCGCGACCTCGGGCGGGTACGCGAAGCGCACCGCGATCGAGGAGTACACCGCGCAGGGACGCGGCGGTAAGGGTGTGTTGACCATCCAGTACGACACCAGGCGTGGCACGCTGGTCGGTGCGCTCATCGTCGACGACGACGACGAGCTGTACGCGATCACCTCCGGGGGCGGTGTCATCCGCACCGGGGCCAAGCAGGTTCGCAAGGCAGGCCGCCAGACCAAGGGCGTGCGATTGATGAACCTGGGCGAGGGCGATACCTTGCTTGCGATCGCGCGCAACGCCGACGAGCCCGAAGCTATCGGCGACGACACCAGCGATTCTTCCGAGCAATAAACACAGCGGCGGCAACGAACGGATCTGAGGATTGCATTGACCACTCCGAATCAGCCGAATGACGAGCGGCAGCAGACGAACGGCGTGACCGAACGGGTCGCCCCGTCACCGATTCCGCCCCGGCCGATCCAACGACCGGAGTCCGAACCGTCCAATGGCGGTCCGGCGGGCGCGAATCCGCAGGCCGGCGCCGGGCCCGCCGCACAGTCGCGCGAAAACAACGACAAGCAGGGCGAATTCGGCTCCGACGGTGCCGACTCGGCACCGAAGGACGGCGGCAACGCCGCCGATCAGACCGTACGGATGAACGGTTCCGGTCAAGCGCCGCAGGGCGATTCGGGCGCGCCGAGCGGCAACGGCGGCGGCCAGTCGCGGTATCAGGACGGCTGGTCGGCGCTACCCCAGCGGGAGCCGCAGTCCAACCTGCCCCGGCCCGGGCATTCGCCGGTGGCCGGTCGGCAGGCGCCGTCCGGTGGCGGCGGTCTCGGTGGCGGCGGCGGTCTCGGCGGGGGCGTCGGCAATGCCCGCACCACCGCCGACCTCGCGGCCAAGGCGGCCCGCAAGGAAGCGGCGATGGTGAAGTCGGTCGGGCTCGACGGGCCCACCCGCAGCATCTCCCGCCCCGAGCTCACCAAGGACATGCCGGATCTGTCCGAGATCCGGCACCCGCTGCCGCCGGAGAACCCCAGCGCACCCAAGCCGGGACCCACCCCGGTCTCGCCGGCGGTGCCGGTCGCGGTCGCGCAGGCGGTCGCCGGTGAGCCGCTGCGCGCCACGGTCCAGATCCGCCGCATCGACCCGTGGTCGACGCTGAAGATCACCCTGGTCATCAGCGTGGCGCTGTTCTTCGTGTGGATGCTCGCGGTCGGGCTGCTCTACATCGTGCTCGAGGGCATGGGCGTGTGGGAGCGGCTCAACGACACCTTCACCGAGATGGTGTCGCAGGACAGCGGTGCCTCCACCGGCCTGATCGACGCGGGCACGGTGTTCGGCTACGCCGGCGTCATCGGCCTGATCAACGTGGTGCTGTTCACCGCGCTGGCCACCGTCGGCACGTTCATCTACAACCAGTGCTGCGATCTGGTCGGCGGCATCCAGATCACCCTGGCCGACCCGGACTAGGACAGACGCGACGGCCGGTGCCGAGCCCTCCGATGGGCGCGGTGTGCCGGCCGTTGTCGTTGCCGGGGGACGACGGGCCCGCTCATAGGTGTGGCCCTCGGCAGCTCGTCTACCAGGCGTTTTGGTCGTAGTCGGCGCGTCGGGTAATCTCTGTTCTCGGTCGTTGCGTTCGGTGCGGTACCCGGCTGAACACAACAACGAACACACGGGCCTATAGCTCAGGCGGTTAGAGCGCTTCGCTGATAACGAAGAGGTCGGAGGTTCAAGTCCTCCTAGGCCCACTCCCGAACATCACAGTAGGGTGGGAACCATGAAAATTCTCCTCACACTCGGTGTCGTGGTCGCGGTTCTCATCGGAATCACCAAACTGCGCCAGCGCAACGACGCCGACCTGTGGCATGAGGTCACCACCCGCTGACAGCTCGGGCAGCCACCCGGGGCCTTAGCTCAATTGGCAGAGCACTGCCTTTGCAAGGCAGGGGTTAGGGGTTCGATTCCCCTAGGCTCCACCAAATCCACCGGCGATGCTCGCGGAAAGCGCTCGCCGGTGTTTTGGTTCCGCGTGTTTTTTGGGGGCGCAGCCCCCAAACCCCGCCCGGAGGGCTTCGCCCCCGGACCCCCTCTTCGGTTTGGCCCGCCATAACGGTCTCCGCCCGGAGGGGCTTCCCCCGGATCCCCTTTCTGGTTTTGGTCCGCCGTTGAGGTGACCGTCCGGCGGGCTTTGGCCTTGGGGTCTCGCTGGTTTCAGCCGGTCGCGCCTCGGACGTGGTGTCGATCCTCTGGGGCCTGCCGTGCATCGCTGCGCGCGGGCGCGGCGTCGTTGGAGGGATGCCGGGCTTGCGCACAGTCGTGGCTGCTCGCGATGGTGAATCTTCCCAGCTCCGACGGTATTGCCAGGGCTCAGCTGCGGGCTTACCGTTACTGCACTCGACGAGGGCACGGGTGTGGATGGAGGGGCCGATGCGGATCTCGATACGGGGGAATGGGGAGGGCGTGCGGGTTCGGATGCGGTTCGAGGTGAATCGGCGGCGGTGGCTGATCCTGCGAATCATCCTGTGGATACTCGCGATTCAGGGGCTTGTGGTCGGCGCGTGGGCGGTGTTCGCTCCGCGCTCCTGGTACACCAGCTTTCCCGGGTTCGGGATGCGGTGGATATCGGCGGACGGGCCGTACAACCATCACCTGGCCGCGGATGTGGGGGCGTTCTTCCTCGCGCTGGCGGCTGTCACCGGGGCGGCGCTGTATTACGGGGACAGCTTGCCGGCGCGGGTGGCGGGGCTGGGGTGGCTGGTGTTCGGAGTGCCGCACCTGATCTATCACCTACTGCATAAGCCGGCCGAAATGAGCGGTGTGAGTTTCACTTTCAGTGTTCTCGCGGCGGCGCTGCTACCGATCCTCGGGTTGGCGGCGATCCTGGTGGCGCCTGCCGAACGCACCCAACTGCGTGACCCGGCGCCACTGAACATCCGGTTCAGACGACGCCGGGAACGGTGAATGCGGCTCAGCCGAGGGCGGCTGCCTGCTCGATACGGCGCAACTGCTCCGGCTCGGGCCAGCTCCTGATCTCGTAGCGGGCCGGCGCGAGACCTGGCACCGGCGTCAGGCCGAGGATCTCGACCACGCGCGCGAACGGTGCGTCGAACAGGGTGCGCTCCTCGCCACTGTCGTCGGTTTCGCAGAAGACGACGAGATCGGCCTCCGGCAACAGGTAGTCCACACCCTCACCCCACGCGGTGATGGTGCGCGGGCCGTCACCCGGGTCGTAGTACATCAGCGAGGCGACATAGGCGGTTGAGGAGTCGGTGAGTTCGGCGTCCAGTGACTCGAAATCGAACTCCTCTTCGAGGATTTCATTCAACCATTCCGTCTGCGCGGCATACTCGGTGACGGCAAGCCCGCACCGGGCGCGCTGTGCGGCAGGCAGCTGCTCATGCGGCCCGGCCTGATCGAAGGGCACCACCCGGCCGTCGTCGTCGACGGTGTAGGCCTGCGGGCTGAGCGGACGCTCGGACTCGCCGTACTGCTCCTCGATCATCTCGAACAGCGAACCGATCATCTCCGGATCATCGGGCGCCACGATCAACGTGTCGACATCCGGCAGGAACGCCACCGGACGGCGGCCGTAACCGGCACGGAAGGACGCCAGCCAGCCCGGAACCAGCAGCCACGACGTGAAATAGCCGTCGCCGTCATCGGCGAAATGCAGCATGGAATCGGCCTCCGGCTCCGGCAGCTGCGCCATCGCGGACAGATTCGTCAGCGCGGCCTCGAAGACCTCGTCGGCCGATACACCCCAGGCCGCGCGGTGGTCGTCGTTGACGATGGTGCGCCGGTCCGGTAGATCGACAGCCACCAGCTCGTCCACGAACGGCAGCACGGTGCGTCCGAGCGGCTGATCGGCGGCGGGCACGGTGCTGCGGTAGGTCACGGGCCGAAGCACCGGCCGCAGCAGGGGACGGGCGTCGGCCCAGTTCTGGGGAACCTCGAAGTCGGTCACGCCGCACACGCTAACGGCCGCCTACGACACTTCCTGTCGCTGGCGACAACCGCCGGGCATCAAGCGATTTCGGCTCTGTTGTCGTATGCGGTGCGCGCCGCCGCGATCTCGCCCTGATGGGTCTCGGTCCAGCTGACCAGCGCCTGGATCGTCTCGTGCAGGCTTCCGCCGAGCGGGGTGAGCTCGTACTCCACCCGCGGCGGAACCACCGGATACACCGTGCGTCGCACCAGCCCGTCGCGTTCCAGATGCCGCAGCGTGCGGGTGAGCATGCGCTGGCTGACGCCGTCGATCTCGCGCCGCAGCTCGGTGAAGCGCATGGTGCGACCGGCCAGCAGCGCGATCGTCAGCAGCGACCATTTGTCGGCGATACGGTCCAGGATCTGGCGCACATCGCAGTCCTCGCGGGTGTCCCACTGTTTCGCCGTGTAGTCGTCGGTATCCGCGCAGTAACCGAGTGACTCAGAAGTGCCGTCTTCCATGGAATCAAATGGTGACCGATGATGCTCTCAGTTACAAGAAGTAACCGACAGGTGCTTTGGGAACCGATGTGGAGGTGGCGTGATGGCCGGCAAAGTGGGGTCGTTCGCGGAGATCGAATCCGAATTCGATGCCTATGTGGGTCGCATCGTGTACGCGACGATGGTGACCGTGGACAGCAAGAACCGTCCACGCACCCGGGTGCTGATCCCGGTGTGGGAGAGCGTCGACGGCAACCCGCTGGGGTGGCTGGCGACCTACCGGACGCCGATCAAGTCCGCCCACATCGCGCGCAATCCGCACGTGAACTTCTCGTATTGGGCTCAGGGCAGCAATAATTCGGTGGCCGTCGACGCCACGGCCCAGTGGATCGACGATCCCGCCAACGGCGTGCACGACCCGCGGACCAGGGAGCGGATCTGGCGGATGTATGCCCGCACCAGCCCACCCGGCGCCGGATATCACCTCGGGCAATTCTGGACCTCACCCGACGATCCGAAACTGCACATCATGCGGTTGGAGCCGTGGCGGATCCAGGTGATCCGGGGACGGGATCTGCGCAGCCGGATCTGGCAGGCGCCGGCCGACGTGCCGGCCGAGCCCGCCCCGGTGGCCCGGTGACTGTTCAGATCGGGCGCTTGGCGATGACCTCCTGCAAGCGGGCGCGATCACGCTCGAGCTTGCGGGCCTCATAGGCGATGGGGAAGTAGCGCAACCGTTCCGGCAGCAGCGGCACGATTCGCGCGATCACCCAGCCGATCGCGCGAAGCTTACGTTCGTCGGAGTCGGTCCAGGTCAGGCCCAGTTTGCGGCGGGCGGCCTCGGGCGTGGTACCGACGGTGACGAAGTATTGCAGCGCGCCGATCGGGGACACCGCCCACTTCCACACCGGCCGCAGGAATGACGGCAGCTGCTTCGGCGCGCCGACCGAGCGGATCACCCGCAGGTAGTCGTGTGCGGTCTGGGTGGCGACGAGATGGTTCTCCACCCGGTCGGCGAAGAACTTCTCGAAATCGGCGTAGGTGGCGGGGATTTCTTTGGGCGGCACGGAGAAGTTGCGCATGAGCTGCAACGTCTCGCGGTAGTAGTGCTCCTTCTCGTCCCGGGTCAGCGGTCGCTTGGCGAAATATTCGGCGTTCTCGCTGAAGGCGAAGGTGCCGGTGTGCAATACCCACGCCCACGGTCCGCTCGACAGCGCGCGATGTTTGACACCCGCGGCGTCGGTGGTGTTGAGCGAGGCGTGCATCGCGCGCAGGCGTTCGGTCTCGGCGAGAGCCTCGGGGCCGCCGTAGGTCCAGGTCATCACCGCCGACAGGCTGCGCACCGCGCGACCGACCGGATCGGTGCGGAAGGTGGAGTGTTCGTCGACCACGGCGGAGATGGTCGGTTCCATGGTTTGCAGCAGGAACGCGGATCCGGCGGTGAGCGAGAAAGTGACCAGCCCGACTTCCTCCCACATCCGGGTACCGGGACCGAAGGGGCGGCGTTCGGGAAGGGCGGTGGTCCTGGACACGA
>NZ_BAFY01000001.1 GCF_000308555.1 Nocardia cyriacigeorgica NBRC 100375
GGCATTGCCCTGCGGATCGAGATCGATCACGAGCACCTTCATCCCCTGATGCGCCAGGGCGGCCGCCAGATTGACCGCTGTGGTCGTCTTGCCGACGCCGCCCTTCTGGTTAGCGATCGTGATGATCCGTTGCTCATGCGGTTTCGGCACTGTCACCTTTCCTGGATGCAGTATCTGACTCGCGCGGTGCGCCTCCGCCGCAATCGGGGTCTCACTAGGGGAGATGTGCCCGAACGGTGTGCTTCCGAAAGTTTCCGGACCGACATTGCTGGAATCCAGCATGCCCGGAACTCGCGATGTTTCCCGTGAAACATTCGCTGAACCGCTCGACATAGACAGCTCCTAACGCGAGAACTCCAGATCACGTGCCCCGAAAACGTCGGCGCCGTGTCTTTAAACAAGCCGTGTCGGATCGAACTTGATGCTCAACCGGGACCGCGGCGCCCGATCGACCGAGCGGAGCTTCTGCCGCTGTGACATCCACATCCCTCCGTGGCACCAACGCTCACGCCCGACGCCCATTAGCTTGCCAGCACCGAGCGCGATTAGAAAGCTGAATCGCGGTGACGCGCGCACGACACGCGGATCCGGGACCATTCGCGTGTGCTGGCCGATGTTTCCCGTGAAACATCGACGACCGAAAGCGGTCAGTTGGCCTTCCGGGCGGCTCGTGCGGCTCGCCGCGCAGACTTCTCCGGACGCGATTTCGCGGGCCGCTCGGAACGGGGGAGCCGCTCGGCACTGATGACGAGTGTCGGCGTCTCGACAACCCCGACCCCACACTCCAACACCTCCGCTTTACCCGCACCGGCTCGCGCGAGCGCCTCAGCGTCGCGGGCCAATTCCTCGGCCGCGCTGACACCTTTGAGTGCGAGCATGCGCCCGTGCTCGTGCACGAGGGGGAGCGACCACTGCGCCAGCTTCGCCAGCGGAGCCACCGCGCGGGAGGTGACCACGTCCGCGCCGCCGGCCTCATGGATCACGCCCGACTGTTCCGCGCGGCCACGCACGACGGCCACGTCGAGGCCGGCCTCCTCGATGAACTCACTCAGAAAGATCGTGCGGCGCAACAGCGGTTCCACCAACGTGATTCGCAGATCGGGTCGGGCGATCGCCAAGGGAATTCCCGGCAGCCCCGCGCCACTACCGATATCGACGACCGATGCACCCTCCGGAATCAACTCACCGATCACGGCGCAATTCAGAATGTGCCGGTCCCAGAGCCGGGGGACCTCACGCGGACCGATCAAGCCGCGCTCCACGCCGGCGGTCGCCAGGGCAGCACAGTAGCGGCGCGCGAGTTCGAGACGGTCACCGAAGACCGTGGCGGCCACCGCCGGCGGCTCCAGCTCGGCCGGCAACTCGGTCGCTCCGCCGAGATCTCGTTCCACGTGAAACATCCTTCCGAGCGTCATCGAAAATCAGTGCCGGGCACCGTCGGCCAGATATGGAGAAGGGCCCCGGTCCGAAGACCCGAGGCCCTATCCAACCATTGCTCGCCCCGTCAGTGCACGGGGCGTGCCGGTCTATCCATCAAGCCGGAACGACAACCACATGCCGGTTGGGTTCCACGCCCTCGCTCTCGCTCGCCACACCGTCGATGGCGGCAACGGCGTCGTGCACGATCTTGCGCTCGAACGGCGTCATCGGAGCCAGCGACTCGGGGGCGCCGGTCTCCTGCACCCGCTTCGCGGCGGCCGTGCCGAGCGCACTCAGCTCCTCGCGACGCTTGGCCCGCCAGCCGGCGACGTCAAGCATGAGTCGGCTGCGCACGCCGGTCGCCTGCTGCACGGCGAGGCGGGTGAGCTCCTGTAGGGCGTCGAGCACCTCGCCGTTGCGGCCGACCAGCTTCGACAGGTCGCGGCCGCCGTCGATGCTCACGACCGCGCGGTCACCCTCGACGTCCAGATCGATATCGCCGTCGAAGTCGAGCACATCGAGCAACTGCTCGAGGTAGTCGCCCGCGATCTCGCCCTCTTCGATGAGCGCTTCCTCGGCATCGGTCACGTCGGCCGCATCGGTGTCGGCATCAACCATCGTCGTTGCCACAGTGGCGTCCCCTCCGTCGCTCTCAACTGTCATGTGATTTCCTTCATCTGCTCGTCGCGGCCACCGGCTATCCGGATGCGCCGCGATCAAGGGGTTGCTCGGCGATCGTGGTCTCCCACGGATCGAATGGGCTCGGCTGAGCGGACTCAGCGGCGGCGTTTCTGGTTGGCCCGGCCGCGGTTGCCCGACTTCTTCTGCCCGCCCGGACGCTTCTGGCCACCGGCCGGCTTGCCCGACGCCTTCGCCACCGGCGCCGCGCCGTTGGTGGTGGCGGTGTCGTCATCGGTCGTCGTGGCGCCCGCGGGGGTCTGCTTCTTGCGGGTGTCGACGGGCTTGGCGCCCGGCTTCGGGGCATTCTGCGCGCGCTGCTCGAGCTTGGCCTGCTTCTTGGCTTCTTCTTCTTTGGCCATGCGCCCGAACACCAGGTGCTGCTGCCCATAGGTCCAGATGTTGTTCGACACCCAGTACAGCAGGATGGCGATCGGCAGGAACGGGCCACCGACGAGCACACCGAGCGGGAACACCCACAGCGCCAGCTTGTTCATCAGCGCGGCCTGCGGGTTGGCCGCGGCTTCCGGGGTCTGGCGCGCGACCGAGGCGCGGGCGTTGAAGTGCGTGGCGACCGAGGCGATGACCATCAGCGGGATCGCGACGGCGGCAATGGAGATCCGGCTCGGAATGCCGCCGTAATCCTCGAAGGCCAGCAGCTCATTGGCCGGGGTGGTGATGAACGCGGAGATCGGAGCGCCGAAGATGCGGGCGCTCAGGAACGACTGCACGTCGGCCGCGCTGAAGACATAGTTCGGCGTGTGCGCGTTGGTGTAGGGATCCATGCCGAGCTGACCGAACCCGTGCCCGGTCCGGTTGAACGAGCGCAGCACGTGGAACAGACCGAGGAACACCGGCACCTGGGCCAGGATCGGCAGACAGCCCATGAGCGGGTTGAAGCCGTTTTCCTTCTGGAGCTTCTGCATCTCCAGCGCCATCTTCTGGCGGTCGTTCTTGTACTTCTTCTGCAGCTCCTTGATCTGAGGCTGCAGCTCCTGCATCTGCTTGGTGGTGCGCACCTGCTTCACGAATGGCTTGTAGAGCACCAACCGCAGCGTGAACACCAGGAACACCACGGCCAGGGCCCAGGTGAGTCCGTTGTCCGCGCCGAAGGCGAACCCGAAGACCCGGTGCCAGAACCAGAGGATCCAGGACACCGGGTAATAAATGAAGTCGAGCACGGCTCTATGCACTCCCGTCGTTCGTATCGCCGACCACCGCGGGCGGTGGTCCTGTACAAGCCTTGGCCTCCGGCTCCGAGTCGGCCGGCGGGGTCGATTCCCGTGACGATTCGGCGGTTGCCTCGTTCCCGTGCTCGGCGCGGCGTCTGCGCTCCGGAACGGGGTCCCACCCACCAGGGTGCCAGGGTGCGCATTTGGCAAGACGCACGACCGTCAGTCCGAGGCCGATGAACAGCCCTCGGGTACGCAACGCGGTGACCGCGTACTCGCTACAGGTCGGGGTGAAGCGGCAGACCGGCATCCGGGTGGGGGACACATACGTCCGGTAGAGCTCGATCAGGAAGATCAGAATATTGGCCGGTAACCGGACCAGAACCGCGGGCGATCTCATGCCGGTTCACCCGAGCGGACAGCGGGGCCGAGGCCGAGTTTGCGGGCCGCGCCACGCAGCTGACGCAGCAACTCCGCCGGATCGGCGCTCGCGGCGCCGGGCAGAGCGCGGATGACGATGTCGGCCTCGACGGGAATCTCGGTGCGCATCTCGGCGCAGATATGACGCAGGCGGCGGGCCACCCGGTGACGAATCACCGCGTTGCCCACCGCCTTGCTGACGATCAATCCGAAGCGCGGACCGCCGACGCGAATCAGCACGTCCTCGCTCGGTTCGGCGGCCGGATCCACGGTGTGCACGAACGCGTGCACCACCAGATCCCGCCTCCCGGTTCGCTGGCCGCGACGCACCGTCCTGGAGAAGTCGGCACGACGATGCAGCCGATTCGGCTCAGGCAGCACCCGAGAGTCCGGGGGCGAGTGAGCGATCAGGGACGAGGAGCGCAGCGTTCGGCGAAACGGGCATCCGACACCGAATCCGGGAGGTGGATCAGGCCGTCAGGCTGGCGCGGCCCTTACGGCGACGCGCGGAAACGATGGCGCGGCCCGCACGGGTCCGCATCCGGAGGCGGAAGCCGTGAACCCGCGCCCGACGACGGTTGTTCGGCTGGAACGTCCGCTTGCCCTTGGCCACGGTCAACACTCCTCGAGTTGGTGGGCGCCTGTCGCACCCGAAGCTTTTCGGTGATTCGTTCGTCCTCGACGTGCGGCGATCCTGGCGAACAGTCAGCACAGGACAGCCACCGCACCGAGGGGTGACTGTACGAGGGTACTCAGCGGCCACGACCGGGTCAAACTCGCCCATATCAGGGGTATGCGGGCGTGAGCTCGTCCACACCCCTGATCGACCCGCGGCGACGACCGCCGGGGGCGTAGCCGGACGATTGCCGGCTGCACCGCAGGTCGGGACGCCGCGCCCGGTCAACGCGGCCGTCCTCCCCAATCCCCAGGGGTTCTCCACATCTGTGGATAATTGTGTGGAAAGACCCCGTGAGTGGCATATTCGTTAAGCCGACGGTGCCGCGCCGCCATCCGGAATCCGCGAGTGCGGGATGCGTGGCGAACCGGTCACGGATCTGCGCGGGATCGGATCGAACCACCACGGTAGACGTCTTGCGTACCCCGGCCGTCTGCTCCCATCGACCAATTTCCGGGGAGGACACTGCATGGACGACGAGCAGAACGTGTTGGCCACCGTCTGGCCGGAGGTGGTGGCCGAACTCACCACCGGCTCTCCCGATGGTGCCATCCCGTCGGTCTCGCGCGCACAGCAGGCATGGTTGAAGCTCGTCAAACCGCTGACCGTCGCGCAGGGGTTCGCGCTGCTCTCGGTGCCGTCGTCGCTGGCACAGGAGGCGATCGAGCGTGATCTGCGCGAGCCGATCCTGCGTTCACTCGCCCGCAGGCTC
Source organism: Nocardia cyriacigeorgica NBRC 100375 (assembly GCF_000308555.1). Classification (GTDB taxonomy): domain Bacteria; phylum Actinomycetota; class Actinomycetes; order Mycobacteriales; family Mycobacteriaceae; genus Nocardia; species Nocardia cyriacigeorgica. Next base: position 5,078 of record NZ_BAFY01000001.1, read on the forward strand.
GGTCCGCAGGTCGAGGGTCTCGGGGTGCGCATCGCCGCGCCCACCACACCCGGTGCCGAACGTCCGAGCGCACCGCCCCGGCACGCCAGGATGACCAGCAGGCCGGAGCGTCCGCGTGAGCCGGTCCGCAGGCCCGAGTATCCGGGCGCGGAGCCCGCGGGCCGTGGCGAGTTCAGTCCGCCGCGATACGCCGCGGGCAACGAGTACGCCCCCGACTATCCGAGCGCCGACTACGCGGGCGGGCGCAGCTATCCGCCGGGCCAGGATTATCCACAGGGTCAGGATTTCGACCGCTCCGATAGCTACGGCCGGGCCGACGGGTTCGCCGAGGGCAGCGGTTACGGCGGCGACGATAGCTACGAGCAGCGTGACAACTTCGACCAGCGCGATGGTCGCGACAGTTACGGCAGGCCGGAATTCGCCCGCGGCCCGGAATTCGCCGACGCCACCGAACGGCGTTCCGAGCAGGATTACCGTCCGGCACCCGACTACCGCGAGGGCGGCGAGTACAACCCGCGCGGCGACTACCCGGTATCCGAGGCCGAACGCGAGACCGACGGCCGGACCGACAACGCGCCGGCCCCGCGTCGCGAACCGACTCCCGCACCGCGGCGCGAGTCGGTACCGCCCGGGCAGGAGTCACTGTTCACGCCCGAGCCTGCGCCCCGCGCACCGATCCCGGCTCCGGCTCGCGAACCCGGCCCCGCCGAGGAATCCGCGCCCGCCGCCGCGCATGAGACGATCCGCGAGACCGGGCCCGATTCCTTGCGGGAGCCGCTGCGCGATTCGGTGCGCGAGCCCGCCGGCGACGGAAATCGCCCGGATCACGACGACGAGCCCGTGGTCAATGTGCGCGATTCCTGGCCCACCTACTTCGCCAAATCGCAGGAGTCGCAGCCGCCGCAGTCCTCCTCGGCGAGCCTGAACGCCAAGTACACCTTCGAGACATTCGTCATCGGCGCGTCCAACCGTTTCGCGCACGCCGCGGCGGTCGCGATCGCGGAGGCGCCGGCGCGCGCCTACAACCCGCTGTTCGTCTGGGGTGCCTCCGGTCTCGGCAAGACCCACCTGCTGCACGCGGCCGGGCACTACGCCCAGCGGCTGTTCCCCGGGATGCGGGTCAAGTACGTCTCGACCGAGGAATTCACCAACGACTTCATCAACAGTCTGCGCGACGACCGCAAGGTGGCGTTCAAGCGCCGCTACCGCGAAACCGACATCCTGCTGGTCGACGACATCCAGTTCATCGAGGGCAAGGAAGGTATCCAGGAGGAGTTCTTCCACACCTTCAACACCCTGCACAACGCCAACAAACAGATCGTGGTGTCCTCCGACCGCCCGCCCAAGCAGCTCGCCACGCTGGAGGAGCGGCTGCGGACCCGGTTCGAGTGGGGCCTGATCACCGATGTGCAGCCACCCGAGCTGGAGACCCGGATCGCGATCCTGCGCAAGAAGGCCAGGATGGACCGGCTCGATGTGCCGCATGACGTGCTCGAACTCATCGCCAGCCGGGTGGAGCGCAATATCCGCGAACTCGAGGGCGCGCTGATCCGGGTCACGGCTTTCGCCTCGCTCAACGGTCAGCCGCTGGATCTGCCGCTGGCCGAGGTGGTGCTGCGGGATCTGATGCCCGATACCGCCGCGCTCGAGATCACCGCGGCCACGATCATGGCCGTCACCGCCGAGTACTTCAACACCACGCTCGAGGAGCTGACCGGCCCGGGTAAGGCCCGCCCGCTCGCTCAGGCGCGCCAGATCGCGATGTATCTGTGCCGGGAGCTCACCGACCTGTCGCTACCGAAGATCGGTCAGGCGTTCGGCCGCGACCACACCACGGTCATGTACGCGGAGAAGAAGGTCCGCAAGGAGATGACCGAACGGCGCCGGGTCTACGACCAGGTTCAAGAACTCACAGCCCGCATCAAACAGCGTTCGCGCTGATCGCCGTACACACCCTGTGAAACTCCCTGACCTGGGCTGACGCATGCCCATGGGCTGTGGATTCCTCGAGGAATTCCTGTGGAGTCCTCGAGGAATCCACTGGTTGTGCACCGTTTTACCCACAGGCAGCGGGAGCGGGCGTCGCGGATCTGCGCACAGGCAGTTGTCCACAGCGTCCACAGGGTGGTGCGTGCACAGGCACTGAGCGGGCGATCTGCGAAGTTGTGCCTGTGGATTCCTCGAGGAAACCGTGTGGAGTCCTCGAGGATTCCACCGGTTGTCCACGCCGTGGTGCACACGTGTGAACAACCGGGTGAATCCGGTGGAACAACTCGAGGATCAGCGGTGGATGAACGTGGGACAGATTCCGTGCCTCCACAGACGCCCACCGTTCATCCTCGAGACACTCCACGCTCATCCCCATGCCACCACGCCCTGTGACCTGCGCAGACAGGCGATTTCCCCAGAATCCACAGGGCCTATTACTACTTCGGTTCTTCTTCAAATAGATCTCTCTTGAAAACAGGCTGTGTGGAAAGTCGGTCGGACAGGCTCGGCTCGGCGATGGGCCACCGACACCAAGCAAGGAGGAAGCAGGGCGCCACCGACGAGCTGTATCGCGACGCGACGCGCGTGGCGGCAAGACTGTCGAGCCGGACGCTCAGTACTCCAGGCAATTCACACAGCAGCCGAGGCAGGCAGACGACAGCGCGTGCGGGCGAGGACCGGAGGGTCGGACCCGGGCGTCCGGTCGAACGCGGTACCGTTTGGTTGTCGGTCGTCTGTGCCACACTTTCGAAGGCGGCCGCGACAGCACGTCTTTCGAGAACCAACGCTGACCAGCCGTCAGGGGTCGGACGACATCGTTCGATCACTGCTAGACCACGGAACCGGGAGAGGACAGATCGGGCGATGGAGCTTTCGAGCATGAAGTTTCGGGTCGCCCGTGAGGATTTCGCGGAATCGGTCGCCTGGGTGGCACGCAGCCTTCCGTCCCGGCCGCCCGTGCCGGTGCTCGGTGGTGTGCTGCTGGTAGCCGACGAAGACGGGCTCACGGTCTCCGGCTTCGACTACGAGGTCTCCGCGCAGATGCGGGTCGCGGCCGAGGTCGCCGGTCCCGGCCAGGTGCTCGTCTCCGGGCGTCTGCTCGCCGATATCACCAAGGCGCTGTCCAACAAGCCGGTCGACGTCTCCGTCGACGGCACCCGCGTGCTGATCAGCTGCGGCAGCGCCAAGTTCTCCCTGCCCACCATGCCGGTCGAGGACTATCCACAGCTTCCCGAGGTGCCGCAGCAGAGCGGTGAACTCACTGCCGAGGTCTTCGCCGAGGCGGTCGGCCAGGTCGCCGTCGCCGCCGGCCGCGACGACACCCTGCCGATGCTCACCGGCATCCGGGTCGAGATCGAAGGCAGCCATGTGGTGCTGGCCGCCACCGACCGCTTCCGGCTCGCGGTCCGCCACATCGAATGGCAGCCCGCACGCCCCGATATCGAGACCGCGGTGCTCATCCCGGCACGCACCCTGTCGGAGTCGGCGAAGACGCTCGGCGCCACCGACGCGCCCGTGCAGCTGTCGCTCGGCACCGGTGCCGGGGCCGACGGCCTGCTCGGCATCGTCAACGCGGGCCGGCGCACCACCACCCGCCTGCTGGACGCGGAGTTCCCCAAGTTCCGTCAATTGCTCCCCAAGGAGCACACCTCGATCGCGACGTTGCAGGTCGCCACGCTCACCGACGCGATCAAGCGCGTGGCCCTTGTGGCCGAGCGCGGCGCCCAGGTGCGGCTGGAGTTCTCCGGAGAGGGCCTGCTGCTGTCGGCGGGCGGTGACGACGCGGGCCGCGCCGAGGAGTGGCTGGAAGCCGATTTCCGCGGCGAGCCGCTGACCATCGCGTTCAATCCCGGCTACCTCATCGACGGCCTGTCGGCGCTGCACTCGGATCGGGTCACCTTCGGCTTCACCACCCCGAGCCGTCCCGCGGTGCTGCTGCCTGCCTCCGAGGAGGAGCCGCAGCCACTGGATTCCGGTTCCTTCGCTGCCCTGGACAGCGCCTACATCTACCTGCTGATGCCGGTCCGGCTCCCGGGCTGAGGACAGGCGTGACCGTCGGGTGCGAGCAGGATCCGAAACCGGCAGTGCGGTACGGCGTTTCGGGTCGACACATCCTGCGCGAGCCGGAAACCGGTGTGGCACAAGAACAGTTGTCCACACTTGTGGATACAGCTGTGACATCTCATCCGGCGAGCTGAGCACATGTTCATCCGAGCTCTGACGGTGCGCGACTTCCGTTCCTGGGAGCACGCGGAGATCGAGTTATCCACAGGCGGAACGGTTTTCCTGGGGGCGAACGGCAACGGCAAGACCAATCTGCTCGAGGCCGTCGGCTATCTGTCCACCCTCGGCTCGCATCGGGTAGCCGCTGAGGCACCGTTGCTGCGGATGGGCACCGAGCGGGCCAGAATCGGCGCAACGGTGGTCAACACCGGCCGTGAGCTGCGCATCGACGTCGAACTCAACCAGGGTTCGGCCAACCGCGCGCAGATCAACCGGTCGCCGGTGCGCAGGCCGCGCGAGATCCTCGGCGTTCTGCACACGGTGTTGTTCGCGCCGGAAGACCTGGCATTGGTCCGGGGCGATCCGGGGGAGCGGCGCCGGTTCCTCGACGAGCTGTGCACAGCCAGATTGCCCCGCTTGGCCGCGGTGCGCGCCGATTACGACCGGGTGTTGCGGCAGCGGTCGGCGCTGTTGAAGAGCGCGGGCAGGCAAGCCCGCTCCCGGGCCGATCTGAGCACGCTGGACGTGTGGGACGGCCATCTGGCCACACATGCCTCGATGCTGCTGGCCGAGCGATTACGGCTGGTCCATGAGCTGTCGCCGCATCTGGCCGCCTCCTACGCAGCCATCGCCCCGGAATCTCGACCTGCCGCGATCGGCTACCGCAGCGCCGCGCTGCCGGTGGAATTCCTCGATCCCGCGCGCACACCCGAGCCGGGCGACGCCGCCGAGCTGGAGGCGATCCTGCTGCGCGAACTCGCCGCGGCCCGCCCACGCGAACTGGAGCGCGGGGTCTGCCTGGTTGGCCCGCATCGCGACGATCTCGAGCTCATGCTCGGCGACGCGCCCGCCAAGGGTTTCGCCAGTCACGGTGAGTCCTGGTCGTACGCGCTGGCCCTTCGGCTCGCCTCGTTCGAGCTGTTGCGCGAGGGCGGTACCGATCCGGTGCTGCTGCTCGATGACGTCTTCGCCGAGCTCGACCGGCGCAGGCGTACCGCGCTCGCCGCGGTCGCGGCCGGCGCCGAACAGGTGCTGATCACCGCAGCGGTGGCCGAGGACGTCCCGGCGGAGCTGGCGGCGGCCACGCTGCGGGTGGAGACTTCCGGCGACGCCGAGCGCCGCACGTCCCGGATCGTCCGCAGCGTCGATTCCTCGGCCGCGGGCTGATCGATGCGCCCGAACCCGCTCGTCGTCCTCGTGCTCGCGGACGCGCTGCCGTACAGTTTTCCCGTGCGTCCAGCGCTTCCGGCCTGGTCGCGGGCATCGATCCCATGTTGTCAACAGCCTGTGGATAACTTTGGCAGGCCAGCTGACCTGCCGAGCTCTCACATCCTGTCCGCGGCTGTCGTACAACAGCTGATCCGAACTGATAAGTGGCCCTCTACCTGCGAATATGTGCGCCGGGATGGGCAACCTCCGGAACGCGGGCTCGATGGAACAGCCTGTTGCGCACAGCGTGTCGGTGCCTGGGGACAACTCACCAGAGCTGGGGACAACTCGACGAATCGAACGGAGCGGCGATGACCGATCAAGCCGAACCTCCGGGCGGCCGGAGCCCGGACCAGGAGCCGGAATTGCGCGGGATCGACCTGGCCCGCCGGGCCCTCGAAGAGGCTCGCGCCGCCGCCAAGGCCAGCGGCAAATCGGTGGGTCAGGGCCGTTCCTCGCCGCGGCGGAGCCTGCGGACCGGTGCCCGTCGGCGCACCGGATGGTCCGGTCCGCGCCCCGACGAGCGTGATCCACAGATGCTGTCCAAATTGGCGGGCTCGATCGCCAAGAGCCGTGGCTGGTCGACCAAGGTGGCCGAGGGCATGGTGTTCGGCCGGTGGTCCGGCGTGGTGGGCGAGGACATCGCCAGCCATGCGACGCCGGTCAAGCTGGAGAACGGGGTGCTGAGCATCGCCGCCGAATCCACCGCGTGGGCCACCCAGTTGCGCATGTTGCAATCGCAGATCCTGGCCAAGATCAATGCCGCCGTCGGGCAGGGCGTGGTGACGTCGGTGCGGATCTCCGGGCCGGCCGCGCCCAGCTGGCGCAAGGGCGAGCGCCACATCAAGGGCCGCGGGCCCCGTGACACCTACGGCTGAGCCGTTCCGCTGTGTGGTACCCGGTGTTACATTGATCCGAATCACCGGCGCCGCGCCGTCCTGTCGCCGCGAACTGCGGGTTTCACGTGGAACAGCGCGCGCCGATCCGGATCCGCCGGCCCACCACTCGTCGAAAGTTGTCGCCGATGACCGTCGCCACCGAGCCGTTTCCCACGCTGCCGACCCGCACGGTCCGCCGCGGCGATATCGAACTCGCCGTCTTCGAATGCGGAAACGCCGACGGGCCCGCGATCATCCTGGTGCACGGCTGGCCGGATACGCACGCGTTGTGGAACGGTGTGGCCACCCTGCTCGCCGACCGATTCCGGGTGATCGCCTTCGATAATCGCGGCGCGGGCGCCAGTACCGTCCCGGCCGAGGTCGACGCCTACCGGATCGAAGAGCTGGCCGCCGATGTGCGCGCAGTCGCCGAGGCCGTGGCGCCCGGTGAGCGAGTGCACGTGCTCGGCCACGACTGGGGCTCGGTGATCGGCTGGGAACTGGCGTCGATGCCCGATGCCCGGGCCGCCATAGCCTCCTTCACTTCGGTCTCCGGCCCGAATCTCGATTTTCTCGGCGCCTACCTGCGCGGCCCCTTCTCCTTCGCCCGGCTGCGCAACTCCCTCGCCCAGGGCGTGGCCTCGGCTTATACTGTCGCTTTCCAGATCCCCGGTCTACCCGATCCGGTGCTGCGCGGCCTGTCCGGCCGCTGGCCGCGATTCCTCGCCTTCTTCGACGGCATCGACCCCGCGCTGGTGCATCCCGCGCCCACCCTCCGCGCGGACATGATCAACAACCTGAAGCTCTATCGCGCCAATATCCGGCCGCGGCTCGGTAATCCGCGCCCGCGCCCGATCGAGGTTCCCGTGCAGGTGATCGTCGCGACAGGCGACCGCGCGGTGCGCCCGGTGGTGCACCTGGAGGCGGATAATTGGGTGCGGGACCTGACGATGCGGCAGATCCCGGCCAGGCACTGGTCGCCGCTGTCGCATCCGGCGGATCTGGCTCGGCTCACCGCGGAGTTCGTCGCTCGCGACGCCGAAAGCTGACCGGCGCGAGCGCGCCACGCGGACGCGGAACGGGTCGGGCCGCAACACAACTCTCACGCCAACCCTGATGGATCGAAACGGCCGGACGGCAGATCGGACCCACCGTGATCCGATTTCTCGCATTCTCGTAGCCGTCAGGGGTGTCGTAGGTGCGCTGTAGTTTGGGCGTACCAGTAGGATGGTGACGTAACTAGCGGCGATACCTTCGGCGCGTTCCGCACAGCCCGCGCGGTGGACCGTGAATCTCGACCAGCTCAGAATCCGGCCCTACGTGTGCTGTGGCGACGCTGTGCCGGGGATCAGCAAGTAAGGAGAGCTACCGACCAGTGGCTGCCAACGACTCCAATGCATCGGGCTCGACCAAGGCGTCTTCGGGTAAGGCGGGCAACAAGGACTACGGTGCCTCCTCCATCACGGTTCTCGAGGGCCTCGAAGCCGTCCGTAAACGTCCAGGCATGTACATCGGCTCCACCGGCGAGCGCGGCCTGCACCACCTGATCTGGGAGGTGGTCGACAACTCCGTCGACGAGGCGATGGCAGGCTACGCCACCCGGGTCGACGTCACCCTGCTCGCCGACGGCGGCGTCGAGGTCATCGACGACGGCCGTGGCATCCCCACCGGCATGCATGCCCAGGGTGTGCCCACCATCGAGGTGGTCATGACCCAGCTGCACGCGGGCGGCAAGTTCGACTCCGACTCCTACGCCGTCTCCGGCGGTCTGCACGGCGTCGGTATCTCGGTGGTGAACGCGCTGTCCACCCGGCTCGAGGCCGAGGTCGACCACGCCGGCTACCACTGGACGCAGGAGTACAAGGACGCCACGCCAGGCAAGCTCATCCAGGGCGAGCCGACCACGCGCACCGGTACCACCATCCGGTTCTGGCCGGACCCCAATATCTTCGAGACCACCTCGTTCAACTTCGAGACGGTCGCCCGCCGCCTGCAGGAGATGGCGTTCCTGAACAAGGGCCTCACCATCACGCTCACCGACGAGCGGGTCTCCGACACCGAGGTCACCGACGAGGTGGTCAGCGAGACCGCCGAGGCGCCCAAGCACGCCGATGCCGAGGCGCAGCAGACCGAGCACAAGGTCAAGTCGCGCACCTACCACTACCCGGGTGGTCTCGAGGATTTCGTGCGCCACATCAACCGCACCAAGCAGCCCATCCACAACTCGGTCGTCGCGTTCACCGGTAAGGGCACCGGTCATGAGCTCGAGGTCGCGATGCAGTGGAACTCGGGCTATTCGGAGTCGGTGCACACCTTCGCCAACACCATCAACACCCATGAGGGTGGTACCCACGAAGAGGGCTTCCGCGCCGCGCTGACCACGGTGGTCAACCGGTACGCCAAGGAAAAGAAGCTGCTCAAGGACAAGGACGGCAACCTCACCGGTGACGATATCCGCGAGGGTCTCGCCGCGATCGTCAGCGTGAAGGTCGGCGAACCGCAGTTCGAGGGCCAGACCAAGACCAAGCTCGGCAATACCGAGGTCAAGTCGTTCGTGCAGCGCACCTGCAACGAGCATCTGGCGCACTGGTTCGAGGCCAACCCGGCCGACGCCAAGACCATCGTGAACAAGGCCGTGTCCTCGGCGCAGGCCCGTGTCGCCGCGCGTAAGGCGCGTGAGCTGGTGCGTCGCAAGAGCGCCACCGATCTCGGTGGGCTGCCAGGCAAGCTGGCCGACTGCCGGTCGAAGGATCCGAGCAAGTCCGAGATCTACATCGTCGAGGGTGATTCCGCCGGCGGCTCGGCCAAGTCCGGGCGCGACTCGATGTACCAGGCGATCCTGCCGTTGCGCGGCAAGATCATCAATGTCGAGAAGGCGCGCATCGACAAGGTCCTCAAGAACAACGAGGTCCAGGCGATCATCACCGCCTTCGGCACCGGTATCCACGACGAGTTCGACATCTCCAAGCTGCGCTATCACAAGATCGTGCTGATGGCCGACGCCGACGTCGACGGCCAGCACATCTCCACCCTGCTGCTGACGCTGCTGTTCCGGTTCATGCGTCCGCTGATCGAGCACGGGCACGTC